>JAEKLZ010000162.1 GCA_019508225.1 Inquilinus limosus
GCCGACGCGGCCTACAGCTACCACCCGATCGTGCTGTGCGGCATGAGTCCGGGCATGGCCTATGGTGAGCTGGGGCCGACCCACCACTCGATCGAGGACCTGGCCTGGACCCGGGCGATCCCGGACCTGACCGTGATGGTGCCGGCCGACCCGGCCCAGACCCGCGCGGCGGTGCGCTGGGCCGCGGATGCCGGACGCCCGGTGTTCCTGCGCATCGGCCGCTTCCCGGTGCCGGAGGTGACGCCGGCCGGGTCCAGCTTCGATGGTGGCGCGACGCAGCTTCTGCGCGACGGCGGCGACATCACGCTGGTCGCGACCGGCACCATGGTGTCGCGGGCGCTGGAGGCGGCGGAGCTTCTGGCCGGCGAAGGGGTTCAAGCCCGTGTGCTGAACGTCGCCACCCTCAAGCCGCTCGACCCCGAGCCGCTGCTGCGCGCCGCGGCCGAGACCGGCCGCATCGTCACCGTCGAGGAGGCGGTGGTGCAGGGTGGGCTGGGCGGCGCCGTGGCCGAGATCGTGGTGCAGGGCCGGCCGGTGCCGATGCGCATCCTCGGCGTCACCGGCTTCGCTCCGACCGGCAACGCCGCCTTCCTGCTGGACCATTTCGGACTGAACGCGGCCGGCATCGCCGCCGCCGCGCGCGAGCTGGTGGCCTGACCATGACCTTCGTCCTCGCCATCGACCAGGGCACCAGCTCCACCAAGGCGCTGCTGGTCGATGCCGCGGGCGCGGTGGTGGCGCGGGGCTCCGCGCCGCTGGGCGAGGCCCATCCCAGACCGGGCTGGGTCGAGCAGGACCCGATGGCGATCTGGGACAGCGTGCGCACGGCCGTGGCCGCCTGCCTGCAGGGACGGGACCCGCGATCGGTCGCGGCGGTCGGCTTCAGCACCCAGCGCGAATCCCTGCTGATGTGGGACCGCCGGACCGGCGCGGCGCTGTCGCCGCTGATCAGCTGGCAGGACCAGCGCACCGGCGCGCTGTGCGAGGCGCTGCGCTCGCCCGACGTCGAGACGCTGGTGCGCGAGCGCAGCGGCCTGCCGCTCGACCCGATGTTCTCGGCGGCCAAGGCCAAGTGGCTGCTCGACACGCTCGACCCGGACCGGGTCCGGGCGAAGGCCGGCGAGATCTGCCTCGGCACGGTCGATGCCTGGCTGCTCAGCCGCTTCGGCGGCGAGGCGGTGACCGAGGCCGGCAACGCCTCGCGCACTCAGCTGCTGGACGTCCGCCGCGCCGCCTGGGACCCCGACCTGATGGCCCTGTTCGGCGTGCCGGAGGCGGCGCTGCCGCGCGTGGTCTCCTCGACCGGCCCGTTCCCGTCGGTCCGCGGCCTCGACCCGTTGCCGGACGGCGTGCCGGTCGCGGCCGTGCTCGGCGATTCCCATGCGGCGCTGTTCGCCCATGGCGCCTTCGCCCCGGGCCAGATCAAGGCGACGATGGGCACCGGCTCCTCCGTCATGGGGCTGATCGACCGGGCCGAGGCACTGGACCCCGGCCTGTGCCTGACCATCGCCTGGTCGGTCGATGGCCCGGCGCTGGCGGCGGAGGGCAACATCCGCTCGGCCGGGTCGACGCTGCGCTGGGTGGCGGAGCTGCTGGGCCTGTCGACACAGGATCTTGCGGACCTCGCGGCCGAGGCTGCCAGCGACGGCGTCTATCTGGTGCCCGGTTTCAACGGGCTCGGCGCGCCGTGGTGGGACCTGAACGCGGTCGGCCTGCTGGCCGGCTTCACCCTCGGCACCGGCCGGGCGGCGATCGCCCGCGCGGCGCTGGAATCGATCCCGCACCAGATCGCCGATGTGGTGGAGGCGATCGACCGCAGCGTCGGGCAGGTGCGGGCGCTGCATGTCGATGGCGGGCCGACCCGCAACCCGGTGCTGATGCAGGCGCTGGCCGACCTCGCCGGCTGCGAGGTGCTGCGCTCCGACACGGCCGAGCTGTCGGCCCTCGGCGCGGCGCATCTGGCCGGGCTCGGCGCCGGGATCTGGGATTGGGACGGTCTGGCGGCGCTGCCACGCGAGCGCCACGGCTTCGTCCCGGCGATGCCGGCGGAGCGGCGTGGGACCGAGCGGGACGGCTGGCGACGGGCGGTGCGGCGCGCCTCGAGTAAGCCGCCGGAGACGGCGGGGCGCTGATCTGCCCCGCCGGGTGACACGAAAAGGGATGTAGGGAATGGAAGCGCGCATCGACCGACCGGCCACCAGGACGATCCTGCCGAGGATCAGCCTGACCAGCGGCGCCCAGGGCCCGCTGATCGGCCTGATCCTGCTGTGCGTGATCTTCTCCTTCACCTCCGACCATTTCCTGTCGGTCCGCAACGGGCTCAACGTGCTGGACCAGGTCACCGTGCTCGGCATCCTCGCCATCGGCATGACCGCGGTGATCGTGATCGGCGGCATCGACCTGTCGGTCGGCTCGGTCCTGGCGCTGTCGATGATGGTGATGGGCTGGCTGGCGCGCGACATGGAGCTGCCGATGGCGCTGGCTATCCTGCTCGGCATCGGCGCCGGCGCGCTCTGCGGCCTGGCCTCCGGCCTCTTGATCACCCTGGCGCGGCTGCCCGCCTTCATCGCCACGCTGACCATGATGTCGGTGGCCCGCGGCCTGGCCAACATCCTGACCGACGGCACCCAGATCGTCGGCTACCCGGACTGGTTCACCGCGCTGGCCACCGTGCGCAACTTCGGCTTCCTGTCGCTGACCGTGGCGCTGTTCCTGGTGCTGGTCGTGGTCAGCTGGCTGTACCTGACCTTCCGGCCCAGCGGCCGCAACCTCTACGCCATCGGCGGCAGCCGCGAGGTGGCGCGCCTGGCCGGCATCCATGTCGGCCGGGTGACGATCGCGGTCTATGCCGCGGCCGGGGCGCTGGCCGGGATCGCCGGCATGGCGCTGGCCTCGCGCCTCGACTCCTCGCAGCCCAGCGCCGGGCTCGGCTACGAGCTCGACACCATCGCCGCGGTCGTGATCGGCGGCGCCAGCCTGTCGGGCGGCGTCGGCAGCATCGGCGGCACGGTGGTCGGCGTCCTGATCATCGGCGTGCTGCGCAACGGGCTGAACCTGCTCGGCGTCTCGCCCTTCGTGCAGCAGGTGGTGATCGGCCTCGTGATCGCCGCCGCCGTCACCTTCGACACCCTCGGCCGGCGCAACAACCGCTGACCGGGACAAAGACGGAAAGACCGTCGCAACAGGAGAGGAAAGACCTATGAAGACCCGTATCGCCATCGCCGCGCTGGCACTGTTGGCCGGCACCGCCCTCGGCTCCCAGGCCTGGGCCAAGGACAAGGTGATCGGCCTGGCCGTCGCCAACCTGCAGGCCGACTTCTTCAACCAGATCAAGCAGGCCGTCGAGGCCTCGGCCAAGGAGCAGGGGATCAAGGTCGTCACCGTCGACGCCAAGGGCGATTCCGCCACCCAGGTCAGCCAGATCCAGGACCTGATCACCCAGCAGATCGACGCGCTGATCTACATCCCGGCCGGCGCCACCGCCGCCAGCGTGCCCGTGAAGGCGGCCAAGGCGGCCGGCATCCCGGTGGTCGCGGTCGACCGCAACCCGGCCGACGCGCCGGGCGACACCTTCATCGCCACCGACAGCGTCGCCGCGGCCCGTACTCTCGGCGAGTACGTCTGCAAGGTCACCGGCGGCAAGGGCAATGTCGCCGTCATCCAGGGCCAGATCGGCACCACGCCGGAGCTGGACCGCGACAAGGGCTTCACCGAGGCGCTGGCGAAATGCCCCGGCCTGACGGTCAGCGCCAAGCAGGCCAGCACCGCCTGGATGCAGGATGAGGGCTTCAACATCGCCCAGGACATGCTGCAGCGCGACCCGGACATCTCGGTGTTCTTCGGCCGGGCCGACGCGCTGGCGCTGGGCGCGGCCCAGGCGGTGAAGGTCGCCAATCTCGACCACAAGACCTGGATCTTCGGCTTCGATGGCGACGTCGCCGGGTTGAAGGCGGTGCAGGCCGGCACGCTGGAGGCGACCATGACCCAGACCACCCAGCAGATGGGCCGGCTGGCGCTGCAGTCGGCGCTGGAGCTGGCCGATGGCAAGAAAGTCCCGGCCGAGCAGCTGCAGGCGGCGACGCTGACCACCAAGGACAACGTCGCCGGCTTCATCGAGAAGCACCCCTGATGGCGGGCCCGGCGACCGTTCGCGCCGCCGTGGCGGAGAGCCCCCAGGGGCTCTCCATCCGCGGCATCGGCAAGGCCTATGGCGGCATCACCGTGCTGGAGGGCGTCGACCTCGACATCCGTCCGGGCGAGGTGCTGGCCCTGCTGGGCGAGAACGGCGCCGGCAAGTCCACCCTGTCCTCGGTCATCTCCGGCCTGGTGCCGCCCAGCACGGGCCACATGACCTGGCAGGGCGAACCCTACGCCCCGACGCGGCCGGGGGAGGCGATCGCCGCCGGCATCGGCCTGATCCACCAGGAGATGAAGCTGCTGCCGGACCTGACGATCGCGGAGAACGTGTTCGTCGGCCGGCTGCCGACCAAGGGCGGCCGGATCGACCGGGCGGAGATGAACCGCCGCGCCGGCGAGCAGCTGCAGCGCCTGGGCCTGGACATCGCGCCGACGAAGCTGGTGCGTGAGCTGCGGGTGGCGGCGCAGCAGCAGGTCGAGATCGCCAAGGCCCTGACCCTGAACTCCCGCCTGCTGATCCTGGACGAGCCGACCGCCGCGCTGGGCGGCGAGGAGACGGAGCGGCTGTTCCAGCAGATCGAGCGGCTGAAGCGCGACGGCGTCTCCTTCATCTATATCAGCCACCGGCTGGACGAGATCGCCCGCATCGCCGACCGCGTCGCGGTGCTGCGCGACGGCCGGCTGGTCGCCACCCATGACACGGCGCAGGTGCCGGTGAAGACCCTGGTCGAGCAGATGGTCGGCCGCAGCGTCGACCGCATGTTCCCTTCCGTCTCGGTGCCGGAGCAGCAGGCGCGGCTCGAGGTCTCCGGCCTCACCGCCGCCGACGGCGCCTTCCGCGATATCAGCTTCACCGTGCGCGCGGGCGAGGTGTTCGGCATCGCCGGCATCGTCGGCGCCGGGCGGACCGAGCTGGTGCGCGGCGTCGTCGGCGCCGATCCGGTGGCGTCCGGCCGGGTGACGGTGGACGGAAAGCCGGTCGATTTGCGCGGTCCGTCCGACGCGATCCGCGCCGGAATCATGCTGGTGCCGGAGGACCGCAAGCTGCAGGGCGTGGTGCTGGACCATTCCATCGCCGACAACATCGCCTATGCCAATTTCGACCGCATCGCCCCCGGCGGCTGGATCAGCCCCAACCGGGTGCGCGGCTTCGCCGCCGACCTGATCGCCCGGATGGGGGTGAAGGGCACGCCGGGCCAGCGCGCCGGCAACCTGTCCGGCGGCAACCAGCAGAAGGTCGTGATCGCGAAATGGATCGCGCGCGATCCCAAGGTCTTCATCCTGGACGAGCCGACCCGCGGCATCGATGTCGGTGCCCGGGCCGCGATCTACGACGTGATCGCCGGCCTCGCCGCCTCCGGCATGGCGGTGGTGGTGGTCAGCTCCGACCTCGACGAGGTGTTGGGCCTGTCGCACCGGATCATGGTGCTGGCCCGCGGCCGCAACCAGGGCATTCTCGACCGCGACCAGGCCAGCCGCGTCGCGGTGATGGAACTCGCAACCCGCTGAAATTAGAGGAACGTCCGTGCAGCTCTTCCGGCTCGATGATCAGATCGCCTTCGTCACCGGCGCCGGCAGCGGCATCGGCCAGCGCATCGCCGTCGGCCTGGCCGAGGCCGGTGCCGATGTCGCCCTGTTCGACCTTGCGGCATCGGAGACGGGCCTGGCCGACACCGCCGGCCGCATCCGGGCGCTGGGCCGGCGGGCGCTGACCCTGGCTGGCGACGTGACCAAGGCCGAGGATCTCGCCAAGGCGATTGGGGCCGTCGAGGCCCAGCTCGGCGCGCTCTCGGTCGCGGTGAACTGCGCCGGCATCGCCAACGCCACGGCGGCGGAGGACCTGCCGGAGGCGCAGTGGCAGCGCACCATCGACGTCAACCTGACCGGGGTCTTCCTGTCCGCCCAGGCCGAGGCCCGGGTGATGCTGTCGCGGGGCCGCGGGTCGATCGTCAACATCGCCTCGATGTCGGGGTCGATCGTCAATCGCGGCCTGCTGCAGGCGCATTACAACACCTCGAAGGCCGGGGTGATCCACCTGACCAAGAGCCTGGCGATGGAATGGGCCGACCGCGGCCTCCGGGTTAACGCGATCAGCCCCGGCTACACGCTGACGCCGATGAACCTGCGGCCCGAGGTGGCGGAGCAGCGCAAGATCTTCGAGCGCGACACGCCGATGGGCCGGATGGCGTCGGTGGACGAGCTGGTGGGCCCGGCGGTGTTCCTGGCCAGCGCCGCGGCGTCCTTCTGCACCGGCGTCGACCTGATCGTCGACGGCGGCTTCGTCTGCTGGTGAGGAGGGCAGGGAGGCGATCCGCTCTTCATGTTGCCTCTCCCGCAAGCGGGAGAGGCAACAACTCAGCGCCGATCGAGATGGCTCGATCCGGCCTGAGCTCACCCCGCTCTATTTCACCGCGCCCGCGGTCAGGCCGCGGATGATGTAGCGCTCGAGGAAGATGCCGATGACGGCCAGCGGCGCGATCGCCGCGGTCGACAGTGCCGCCATCGACCACCAGTTGATGCCCTGCGACCCGGTCTGGCTGGCCACCATCACCGGCAGGGTCTTGGCGTCGCTGCTGGTCAGCAGGGCGGCGAAGAAATACTCGTTCCAGCACAGCACGACCGACAGGATGAAGGCCGCCACCATGCCGGGCAGGGCCAGTGGCAGCACGATGCGCAGGAAGGTTTCCCACACCGTGGCACCGTCGACCCGCGCCGCCTCCTCCAACTCGATCGGGATGGTGGAGAACTGGTCGCGCATGATCCAGATCACGATCGGCAGCACCATCAGCGCATAGACCAGGATCAGCCCGATCCGGGTGTCCAGCAGCGCCAGCTCCTTGTACAGGACCAGGAACGGCATCGCCAGAACCACCGGCGGCAGGATCAGCTGCGACAGGAACCAGAAGGAGATGTCCTTGTTCCGCCACGGCCCGAACTTGTAACGGAAGCGGCTGAGGCCGTAGGCGGCGAGCGAGCCGATGACGACCGCCAGCAGCGAGGCGCCGACCGAGGCGACGACGCTGTTCTCGAAGCGCAGCAGGAACTCCTCGCGCACCGTCGAGGTGGCGCCGATGGTGTCCGGCGACAGGCCCAGCGAGCGCCAGCCGCGCCAGTCCGGCTGGTAGTCAATGAAGGGGATCAGATGGCCCTGGGTGACGTCGACCGCGGTCTTGAACGAGGTCGTCACCGTCCAGTAGATCGGGAACAGCGATATGAAGGCCCACAGCAGCGCCGCGCCGTACAGCAGCGTGCGGCCGGAGATGCGCTTGGCGCGCCAGGCTGCAGTGCCGCTCATGTCAGCCGCCGCATCCAGCGGCTGACCAGGCTCAACAGGCCGGTCACGAAGACGATGATCATGATGAAATAGACCTGCGCCAGCATGGTGCCGTAGCCGACATTGGATCGGTCGCGGTACTCGCGATAGATGAAGCTCGACACCGTGTCGGTGGCGCCGCCAGGCCCGCCCGACGTCACGTTGATGACGATGTCAGCCAGCTTCAGCTCGAAGATGATCCGCAGGATCACCGCGGTGACGCTGACCGGCAGCATCAGCGGGAAGGTGATCTTCCAGAACGACTGCCAGGCCTTGGCGCCGTCGATCCGCGCCGCCTCCAGGATGTCGTTCGGAATGGCCTGCAGCCCGGCCAGCAGCAGGATCATGATGAAGGGGATCGAGACCCAGCCATCCATCGCCATGATGCTGATCCGCGCCATCCAGGGCGAGGCGAAGAAGGCCGGGTTCTCCCAGCCCAGGAACCGGGCCAGCGATGCCGCCGGGCCGAAGCGGTATTCCATGATCGACTTGCCGATCATCCAGCTGACCGCCACCGGGCTCAGCATGAACGGCATCAGGAAGGCGACGCGGAAGAACTTGCGGGCGCGGATCTCGGCGTTCAGCAGCAGGGCCAGGCCGAAGGCGATGGCGTATTGCACCAGCACCGCCAGCACGTACCAGACCATGTTGCCGAGCGCATTCCAGTAATACGGATCGGCCCACAGGGTGCGCAGGTTGTCGAGGCCGTTGAGCTGCCGGCCGGTGAAGGAACTGAGGTTCCAGTCGGTGAAGGCGATGTAGAGCCCGAAGATGGTCGGGAAGATCACCATCGACACGGTGAACAGCACTGCCGGCAGCAGGAACAGAGCCCGGTGCCCGGCCTCGCCCCGGATCATCACCTGCCCGACGCCGAGCGCCACCGCCCAGGCCAGATAGGTGTAGAGCAGGGGGCGCCAGCTCTCGAAGCCGATGGCGATGGTCCCGGCCGAATCCAGCGCCTGCAGCAGCGCCATCGCCACCAAGCCGAGGCTGGCGAGCCCGATCAGCCACCGCCCGGCGGCCCGGCGGCCGGCCGGGATGCGCGCCGAGACGGGCTTGATGCTGTGGTCGCCGCCAAGAGCGCCGGCATTGATCTCCGCTTCGCTCATGCTGGTCCGGAGGAAATGAGAGCTGTGTGGGGACGAACAAACATAGTCCCCCCTCCCCCTGCGGGAGGGTAGGGGGAGGGGGAGGGGGTTGTCGATCGAAGGGAGCCGCGTCGCCCGGACGGACGCTTCACGGCATCAGAGGGACCCGGGCCTGGCGGCACGAACCCCCTCCCCCTAGCCCCCTCCCGCAAGGGGAGGGGGGACAAGGAAGGAAGCGGCCCTGTCATGGCTTCGATCTCGCCGGCCCTCACAACCCGAGCGACGCCTTGTACAGGGCGATCTGCTTGTCCCGGCCGATCTGGTCGGTGATCTTTTCCCAGGCCGCGGCGATGGCGTCGGCGCCGGATTGGGCGGTGCCCTGGCCGGCGAAGACCTTGGCCAGCTCGTCCTCGGCCACGCTGTAGTACTGGAAGATGCCGGGGATGCGCGGCTCGATCGCCGCGTTCGGGTGGTTGTAGGAGTCCGAATTGGCGCTCAGGTAGGATTTGATGAACGCCTCGTCATAGCCGGCGGCGACCCATTCCGGGATGTTGAAGTGGCTGTTCCGGTACGGCTGGAAGCCGGACGGATAGGCCGAGGTCCACAGCGACAGGTCCTTGCCGCCGAGATGGGCCGCGGCGCTCCAGGCCGCCTTGTGCTTGACGGCGTCGCTGTCGACGCGGGCCATGACATAGACGCCCCAGCCCAGATAGGCCATGTTCGGCGCATAGTTCGGGCCGCCCGGCAGCTTGTCCCAGGCCCCGGTCTTGGCGTTGTAGACGTCGTCCGAGCCCGGCAGGATGCTGAAGCCGCAGGTGTCGCCGATCACCGAGGAATCGCTGGTCTTGGCGTTCGACCCGACATCGCCCCACCACGACACCATCGACCCGGTCCCGGCCAGGAACTGCTGGAAGGCGGTGGTGTTGGGGTCGGCGTTCAACTGGTCCGCCGGTTCCGACGGCAGGGCGTCGATCACGTCCTGGATGGCGCGCACCCAGGCCGGGTTGTTGATCCGCGGCTTCATGGTGTCGACGTCGAACAGCCAGGCCTTGTCGTTCGGGTGCTTGGCATAGGCCGAGGCGCGGCTGCCCAGGAAGTAGAAGCCGAAGCCGCCCCATGCCTTGGGCGCATCGAGATAGCCATAGGCGTCCTGACCGGCGACCTTCTTGCCCTTCAGGAACTTGGTTGCCGCCTGCACCTGCTGCCAGGTCTTCGGCACGCCCCAGTCGCCCTGGCCGCCGCCATCCTTCCAGGCCTTGGCCAAATCGGCGTCGGAGAACACGTCGGTGCGGTAGTTGAAGGTGTGGCAGTCGCCGTCGATCGAGATCCGGTAGGTCTTGCCCTCCCAGGTGCCGACCGGGGCCTTCAGGTAGCCGACATAGTCGTCCATCTCGATCTGGGCCTTGACCCAGTCCGGCATCTCCGACGCCAGGCCCTTGCCGCAGACGTCGCCCTCGAACGGGGCGCCCATCTCGACGATGTCGAAATCGACCGTGCCGGTGGCGATCGCCTGCTGCAGCCGCGGGTTGTAGTCGGCCTGGGCCAGGTCGATCCAGGTGATCTCGGCGCCGGTATAGGCCTCCCACGGCTTCAGGAAGCCGCGGAACAGCAGGTTGTGCAGGTTCTGGTTGTTCAGCCCCATGAAGCTGAGCTTGACGCCCTTGAACTCGCCTTCCTTGACCGCCGCCTTGGTCGGGCCGAGGCACAGCTCGCCCACCTTCTGCCAGTCGGAATCGGTCGGCGACCCCTTGCCCACGCCTGGGATCTGCAGGAGTTGGGCGCGCAGGCTGTCCTGTGCCAGCGCGGTCGAGGAGAGGGGGCCGAACAGCCCGGTGGTGCCCAGAGCGGCGCCGAGCCCGGCCGCGCCCTTCAGCACCCCAAGCGATTTCGGCGAGTGCCGAAGGCGATCCTGAGTATGATGCGGCGACGAAAGGGGTGCAAGGGAGCGGCCGGGAGCCGCCCTCGCCCCGGAGCAGGGAAGGATGCGATGGTGGGTGCGGGCAATTTCCAGCGGGTGTTCGGCGATTCGAAGCCGGTGATCGCCATGGTGCATTTCGGGGCCCTGCCGGGCGCGCCGCTCTACGATTCGGCGGCCGGGCTCGACGGGCTGCTGGAGGGCGCGCGGCGGGACCTGCAGGCGCTGCAGGCGGCCGGCTTCGACGCCGTGATGTTCGGCAACGAGAACGACCGGCCCTACGAGTTCAAGGTCGACACCGCCTCGACCGCGACCATGGCCTATCTGATCGGCCGGCTGCGGCCGGAGATCACGGTGCCGTTCGGCGTCAATGTGCTGTGGGACCCGGCCGGCTCGGTCGCGGTCGCCGCCGCCACCGGCGCCGCCTTCATCCGCGAGATCATGACCGGCACCTATGCCTCGGATATGGGGCCGTGGAACCCGGATGCCGGCGCGGCGATGCGCTATCGCAACCGGCTCGGCCGCCAGGATCTGGCGATGCTGTACAACATCTCCGCCGAGTTCGCCTGGTCGCTGGACCGGCGCGACCTGGCCGACCGGGCGCGCAGCGCCGTGTTCTCCAGCATCCCCGACGCCATCCTGGTCTCCGGCACCATCACCGGCGAGGCGGCGGCGATGTCGGACCTCGAGGCGGTCAAGCGGGTGCTGCCGCACACCCCGGTCCTGGCCAACACCGGGGTCAAGCATGACACGGTCGGCGACGTGCTGCGGGTGGCCGATGGCTGCATCGTCGGCTCGTCGCTCAAGGTCGACGGCCACACCTGGAACGCGGTCGATCCCGACCGGGCGGCGGAGTTCATGCGCCTGGCCCGGGCGGCGCGGAAGGGCTGACGGCAATGGCGACCGACGATTTGCCGGGCACCGACCCGGTCAAGCAGCGCCTGCGTGGGCTGGTGGCGGAGCTGATGCTGATCCCCGGCCTCAGCGGCCATGAGGGGCGGGTGCGGCGGCATATTGCCGGGCTGCTGTCCGGGCTCGGCCTCGCCTCGCGCTCTGACCGGCTGGGCAACCTGATCGCGACCATCGACGGCACGGTCGCGGGCCCGAGCGTGATGCTGTTCGCCCATATGGACCAGCTCGGCCTGATCGTCCGCAAGATCGAGCCCGGCGGGCTGGTGCGGGTGGAGCGGCTGGGCGGCGTGCCCGAGAAGGCGCTGGCCTCGCAGGCGGTGGTGTTCTGCGTCGGCGCCGGCCGCGACGTTCCTGGCGTGATCGCCAACAAGAGCCACCACGCCACCTCGCAGGAGGAGAAGTACCGGGTCCTGCCCTATCCGGAGATCTATATCGACGCCGGCTTCAACAACGCCGCCGACGTGCTGGCCGCCGGCATCGATATCGGCACGCCGGTGGTCTATGCGCCCAAGGTGGTCGAGCTGGCGGGCGACCGCATCGCCGGCACCGCGGTGGACGACCGTGCCGGCTGTGCCGTGATCGTCGAGGTCGCCCGGGCGCTGCTGGCGGCGCCGCGCCGGCCGACGGTGCATCTGGTGTTCTCGGTGCAGGAGGAGTTCAACCTCCGCGGCGCGGTCACGGCGGCGCAGGTGCTGGCGCCGGACATCGCCATCCAGCTCGACATCATCCTCGCCACCGACACGCCCGATATGGCCCAGCGCGGCGACGTCCGCCTCGGCGGCGGCCCGGCGATGAGCCTGTACAGCTTCCACGGCCGCGGCACGCTGAACGGCACCATCCCGCATCCGGCGCTGGTCGCCCTGTTCGGCGAGACGGCCCGCGGCGAGGGCATCCCGCTGCAGAAGAGCGCGCATGTCGGGCTGCTGACCGATTCCTCCTATGTCCAGCTGGTCAATGCCGGCGTCGCCTCGATCGACCTCGGCTACCCGGCCCGCGGCACCCATTCCTCGCTCGAGATCTGCGACCTGTCCGACCTGGCCGGGCTGACGCGGCTGCTGGTGGCCGGCCTCGGCCGGATCGATGAGGGTTTCAGCCTGGACCGCGACCGGTACGAGACATGACCCATTACCTCGGCATCGACATCGGGACCTTCGAGTCCAAGGGCGTGCTGGTGGCGGCGGATGGCAGCATCGCCGCCATGGCCGCCAAGCCGCACAAGCTGATCGTGCCGCAGCCCGGCTGGGCCGAGCACCGGCCGAAGGAGGATTGGTGGGACGACGTCACCTTCCTCTGCCGCAAGCTGCTGGCCGACAGCGGCGTTCCGGCCGAATCGATCCGCGCGGTCGGCATGAGCGCCATCGGGCCGTGCATGCTGCCGGTCGATGCGGCGGGCGAGCCGCTGATGAACGGCGTGCTGTACGGCGTCGACACCCGCGCCCATCAGGAGATCGCTGACCTCACGGCGCAGATCGGCGAGGATGTGCTGCTGGAGCGCTGCGGCAATGCCCTGACCTCGCAGTCAGTCGGCCCCAAGATCCTCTGGCTGAAGCGCAACCGGCCGGAGATCTTCGCCCGCACCGCCAAGATCCTGACCTCGACCTCGTTCCTGGTGCACAAGCTGACCGGGCGCTTCGTCATCGACCACTACACTGCGGCCAATTCCAGCCCGTTCTACCTGGCCGACGAGCTGGCCTGGACCGATGAATTGGCGCCCGGCATCGTCGATCTCGGCCAGATGCCGGACCTCGCCTGGAGCACCGACATCGTCGGCACCATCACCCGGCAGGCGGCCGAGGAGACCGGGCTGGCCGAGGGCACGCCGGTGATCGCGGGCACCATCGATGCGGCGGCGGAGGCGGTCAGCGTCGGCGTGCTCGACAGCGGCGACATGATGGTGATGTACGGCTCCACCATCTTCACCATCCTGCTCGGCGATATCCGGGTGCGCGACCCGCGGTTGTGGTGGGCGCCGTGGCTGATGCCAGGCCAGCACGCGGCGCTGGCCGGCCTCGCCACCAGCGGCACGCTCAGCCACTGGTTCCGCGACCAGTTCGCCCGCGAGCTCGATCCTGCCACGGCGATCCCGGCACTGGTGGCGGAGGCGGAGCAGTCGCCGCCCGGCGCCCGGGGGCTGGTGCTGCTGCCGTATTTCTCAGGCGAGCGCACGCCGATCCACGATCCGCAGGCCAAGGGCGCGCTGTTCGGCCTGAACCTGACCCACACCCGCGGCGACATCTGCCGGGCGGTGTTCGAGGGCATCGCCTGCGGCACCGCGCATATCGTAGAGACCTATCGCGAGGCGGGGCAGGTGCCGCGCGCCGTGTACTCGGTCGGCGGCGGCACCAAGAACCGGGTGTGGTCGCAGGCGACCTCCGACATCTCCGGCCATCCGCAGATCCTGCGGCAGAAGACCTTCGGCGCCAGCTACGGCGACGCCTTCCTGGCGGCGCTGGCGGTCGGCGACGTCCAGCCGGGCGACATCCGGACCTGGAACCCGACCACCTCGGAGATCGTGCCCGATCCCGCCCACGCCGAGCTCTACCGCCGGCAGTTCAGCGTGTTCAAGGATCTGTATCCGGCGACGCGGGATCTGATGCGGCGGCTGGATGGATGAAGGGAGTCGGGCTCGCGCAGGTTGGGTTCCGTCACCGAATCCACAATCCTGTCATCCTCGGGCTTGACCCGAGGATCCAGGGGCTTTCAGGGCAGCTCTCGGTGGCCCCTGGATTGCCGGGTCAAGCCCGGCAATGACAGGAGAGGGAGATCGAAGGTTGGATTCGCCCCTCGGCGACCCCAACCCGCGTCCGGAGCTTACGACCCGGCCTTGGCCTGCTGCTGCTGGCCTGGCAACGGCTGCACCGGCATACCGGGGTAGAAGATCTTCTGCAGGTTGCCGGTGATGACGCGGTCGCCCTCGGCCACGCCCTTCTCGATGGCGACCAGCTCGCCATCCGTCGGGCCCAGCGTCACCAGGCGCTGCTCCGCCTTGTTGTCCTGGCTGACGACATAGACGTAGCGGCCGAACTGGCTGGCGGCGACCGCCACCTGCGGCACCATCAGGGCGTCCGGCTGCGGCTTCAGATGGACGCGCACGCGGACATACTGGCCGGGCAGCATGCCGAAATCGCCGTTGCCGACGGTGGCGCGCGCCAGGATCGTCCCGGTGCGGTTGTCGACGGAATTGTCCAGGAAGGTCAGCTCGCCCTGGTGCTTCGGCTCGGTCTCGCCCGGCAGCAGCACATCGATCGTGACCTTCCCCGTGGCCTTCGCGGCCCGGATCTTGGCCAGCTCGGCCTCGCTGGGGTTGAAGGTCACGTAGATCGGGTCGAGCTGCACCAGGGTGTTGAGGGCGCCGCCGCCGACGCTGATCAGAGTTCCCACCGGCGCCTGGTTGCGGCCGAGCCGTCCGGCGAAGGGGGCCCGGATCTCGGTGTAGCCGAGATTGAGCTCGGCCTGGCGCTGCGCCGCCTGGTCGCTGGCCAGGGTCGCCTGGGCCTGCTTCAGGTTGCTCTCGCGCTGGTCGAAGGTGTCCTTGTTCAGCCAGCCGTTCTTGGTCAGCTCGCTGCCGCGGTCGAAGTTCGAGCGCAGATAATCGATATTGGACTGGTCGCGCTGCAGCTGGGCATTGGCCTGGTCCAGCGCCGTCTGGAAGTCGCGCGGGTCGATCTTGTACAGCAGGTCGCCCTGCTTGACATCGGTGCCGTCGGCCGCTGGCTGCGACTGGATGTAGCCGGAGACCTTGGCCTGCAGGCTGATGGCGGCGATCGATTCGGTGCGCGCGGAATAGTCGAGATAGATCGGCAACGACCGCTTGAGCACCGCCGCCACCGGCACCGGCATGGCGGGGGGCGGGCCCCCGGCCGGCGCGGCCTCGGCCTTCGCCGTCTCGCTGCCCAGGGCCAACAGCGCCGGGGGCAGGTGGCCGGTCTGGTACAGGCCGGCGACGACAGCGGCGGCCACGACGATCGATCCCAGGACGACGGTACGGACGCGCATGGCGCGATTCTCCACTCTATTCGGCCGGGCCGGCCTTCGGCTCGAGCCGATGGCCGTCGGTGGCATGGGGGCTCTCCGCGCCGCCGCGGCGTTCACGGAAGGACTCGATCACGGCGTAGAACACGGGGACGAAGATCAGGGTCAGGATGGTGGCGGCCAGCATGCCGCCGAACACCGTGGTGCCGATCGACTGACGGCTGGCGGCGCCGGCGCCGGTGGCGATCATCAGCGGCACCACGCCCAGGATGAAGGCGAAGGCCGTCATCAGGATGGGGCGCAGCCGCAGCCGCCCGGCTTCCGCCGCCGCGTCGACGATGCTGTGGCCTTCCTCGCGCAGCCGCTTGGCGAACTCCACGATCAGGATGGCGTTCTTGGCCGCCAGGCCGATCAGCATGACGAGGCCGATCTGCGAGTAGACGTCGATCTGCATCGACCGGGCCCACAGCGCCGCGAAGGCGCCGAACAGGGCCAGCGGCACCGCCAGCAGCACCATGAACGGCATCGACCAGCTTTCGTACTGGGCCGCCAGGATCAGGAACACGAAGACGATGGCCAGCCCGAACACCAGGGCCGCGACCGATCCCGCCTGCAACTCCTGGAAGGTGATGCCGGTCCATTCATAGGTGAAGTCGCGCGGCAGCGCCGTGGCGGCGGCCCGCTCCATCGCCGCGATCGCCTGGCCCGAGCTGTAGCCCGGCGCCGCGGCGCCATTGATCTTCGCCGAGGTGTAGTTGTTGTAGTGCGGCACCGTCTCCGGCCCCGCGATCGGCTTCAGGTCGCCCAGCGTGCTCAGCGGCACCATGCCGCCCGCCGCATTGCGGACATACAGGCGCGAGATGTCGGTCGCCGATCCGCGGGCGTCCTTGTCGGCCTGGATGGTGACGCGGAAGGTGCGGCCATACAGGTTGAAGTCGTTGACGTAGAGCGACCCGAGATAGATCTGCAGCGTGTTGAACACGTCGGGCAGGGTCAGCCCCAGCATCTTCGCCTTGTTGCGGTCCAGGTCGTAATTGTACTGCGGCGTGGTGGTGCTGAAGCTGCTGAACAGCTGGTACGGGTCCAGCTCGGGCTGCTTCCGGGCCTCAGCCAGCACCGCCTGGGTCGCGGCACTCAGGGCCGTGGCGCCCTGGCCGGACAGGTCCTCGACCTGGAACTCGAAACCGCCGGTGGTGCTGATGCCCGGGATCGACGGCGGGTCGAACGCCAGGGCGAAGGCTTCGGGGATCTGCATCAACTCGGCGCCGACCTTCTTGGCCAGGGCCGACGCGCTCTCGTCCGGCCCGCGTTCGGACCAGGGCTTCAGGATGGCGAACTGGGCCGCGGAGTTCGATTGGGAGGCGCTGGTCAGGAAGTTCAGGCCGACGATCTCGCCGACCGTCTCGATCCCCGGCGTCGCCTCCAGGATCGCGCGGGTCTTCTTCGCCACCGCCTCGGTGCGCTCCAGCGAAGCGCCGTCGGGCAGCTGGATGACGACGAAGAAATAGCCCTGGTCCTCGACCGGAAGGAAGGTCGAGGGCAGGCGCGTCGACACCCAGTAGGTCAGGCCCAGCCCGGCCACGAACAGGATCATGACCAGCCAGCGGATCCGGATCAGGAACCGCACCAGCGCCGCATAGCCGTGCGACAGCGCGTTGAAGCCGGCGTTGAACCAGCGGAACAGGATGAACGGGGTGTGCGGCCGGTGCCGCAGGAACGCGGCGCTCAAGGCCGGGCTCAGCGTCAGCGAATTGAACGCCGACAGGCCGACGGAGATGGCGACGGTCAGCGCGAACTGGTTATACAGGCGGCCGGACACGCCGGGGATGAAGGCGACCGGGATGAACACCGCCATCAGCACCGCGGTGGTGGCGATGATCGGGCCGGTCACCTCGCTCATCGCCTTGCGTGTCGCCGCCAGGGGCGGCAACCCGGCCTCCAGCTGCCGCTCGACATTCTCGACCACGACGATGGCGTCGTCGACGACCAGGCCGATGGCCAGCACCATGCCGAGCAGGCTCAGCATGTTCAGCGAGAAGCCCATCCCCTCCATGATCACCAACGTCGCGATCAGCGACACCGGGATGGCGATGACGGGGATCAGGGTGGTGCGCCAGTTCTGCAGGAAGATGAAGACCACCAGCACGACCAGCGCCAGCGCTTCGAGCAGCGTCTTCAGCACGTCTTCCATCGCCGCCGACACGAAGCGCGTGGTGTCGTAGCGGATGCCGTATTCGATGCCCTTGGGGAAGCGCTGCTTCAGCTCTTCCATCTTGGACTGCACGGCCTCCTGCAGCGCCAGCGCGTTCGACCCCGGCTGCTGGAAGACGGCCACGACCACGGCGGGCCGGCCGCCGAAATAGCCCGAGGACGAATATTGCAGGGCGCCCAGCTCGATCCGGGCGACGTCGCGCAGCCGCACCAC
This sequence comes from Inquilinus limosus, assembly GCA_019508225.1. Taxonomy (GTDB): domain Bacteria; phylum Pseudomonadota; class Alphaproteobacteria; order DSM-16000; family Inquilinaceae; genus Inquilinus; species Inquilinus limosus_D. The sequence goes on from JAEKLZ010000162.1 coordinate 17,763, forward strand.
CGACCCGGTCGCCGGGTCGGCGCGAACGACGATGTCGCCGAACTGCGCCGGGTCGCTCAGGCGGCCGGTGGCGTTGACCTGCAGCTCGAACGCGGTGCCCGCGGGGGCCGGCGACTGGCCGATCTTGCCGGCCGCCACCTGCACGTTCTGCTCGGCGACCGCGTTCTGCACGTCGACCGCGGTGACGCCCAGATTGGCCAGCTTGTCCGGGTCCAGCCAGATGCGCATGGAATAGCGCCGCTCGCCGAAGATCTGGACATTGCCGACGCCGGGCAGGCGCTTGATCGGGTCGACGATCTGCAGATAAGCGTAGTTGCTCAGCTCCACCGGGTCGACCGACCCGTCCGGCGAGGTCAGGTCGACGATCAGCACGAAGTTCGGGTTCTGCTTCTGGATCGTGATGCCGCCCTGGTTGACGATCGCCGGCAGCGACGAAGCCGCCTGCGACACCCGGTTCTGCACGTCGACCGCGGCGATGCTGAGCGGGTAGCCGACCTGGAAGGTGACGGTGATGTTGGAGGTGCCGTCATTCGACGAGGTCGACGACATGTACATCATGCCCTCGACGCCGTTGATCTGCTGCTCCAGCGGTGTCGTGACCGTGTCGGCCACCACCTGGGCGCTGGCGCCGGGATAGGCGGCGCTGACCACGACCTGCGGCGGCGTGATGTCGGGGAATTGCGAGACCGGCAGCAGGAAGTACGAGATGCCGCCGGCCAGCACCATGATCACCGCGATCGCGGAGGCGAAGATGGGACGCTGGATGAAGAAGCCGATCATGACCGGGTCGTTCCCCCGAACAGTCGGCCCTGCGCCGCGCCGAAGCCGCGCGCATCGCAGAAATATGCCGAGGCCGACCCACGGGCCATGGTAAACCTCTTGGTTAAGTTTACTTTGTGGTTGATTATCGTTCCGGCGGTTGGTCGTCAAGTGGAGCTTTGGCTTTGGCTCCACCAACACCCATTGGCCGGGCAGGCCTTGACCTGCCCTCGCTAGGGTGTTACCGGTAAGTAACAGTATTGGTCTAGACCGAAGATACCGTCAAGGACAAATCAAGGGCTATGACGACCGTCACACCCCCAAGGCTGCAGGGCCCGAGGCTGGAAGGCACGTCAGGACCCGAGCTTCGGCCGCGCGACCGGATCCTGGGCACCGCCCGTGACCTGTTCCACCGGCATGGCTACCGGGGCGTCGGCGTCGACACCATCGCCGAGGTGGCCGGCACCAACAAGATGACACTATACCGGCATTTCGGGTCGAAGGACGACCTGATCGTCGAATGCCTGCACGGCTTCGCCGAGGAAGCCGATGCGATCTGGGCGAGCTTCGAGAAGACATACTCCGGCGACCCGGTGGCGCAGCTGCATGCCTGGGTCCGGGTCGGGGCGGATTGCGCGATCGCGGATGAGCGCGGCTGCGACATGGTCAATGCCGCGGTCGAGCTGACCGAGCACGACCATCCGGCCCGGCGTGTGATCGAGGACTTCAAGACGGCCCAGCGCGACCGCCTGGTGCGGCTGTGCCGTGCCGCCGGCGCGACCCAGGCGGAGCTGCTGGCCGACACGCTGTGGCTGTTGCTGGAAGGCGCCCGGGTGAGCCGGCAGAGCGTCGGCGCCGAAGGCCCCAGCGCCCGCTTCATCCGGATGGCCGAGGCGATCATCGCCGCCTTCCTGCCGCGCGGCCCCGCCGCGCCCTGATTGCGGCGGCTACGCCCGCCGGTCCGGCTCGGTGTTCGGCTCCAGCGGCCCTTCGGCCTCGTCCTCCTCCGGCAGCACATCGCCATGCACCGGCAGCGGCGCGCCGATCCAGATCGGGTCGACCAGATGGTCTCGGCGCGGGTTGCTGGTGTTGGGATGGACCAGGATGCTCAAGCCGCCATGGTTCAGCATCAGCCAGGGCACCAGCGTCGCGAACAGGTCCGCGGCGAAGGAGACCTGGAACATCGCCTGGTCGTGCGGCCCGACCTTGACCTCGTGCCAGCGGCCGAGGCGGACGTGGAAGCGTTCGCCGATCCAGCCGCGCAGCCGCTCCGCCCGGTCTCGGGTCGCCGCCGGGTCGAAATAGATATGGGCATGGTAGCTGGCGATCTCCGCGACCGGCCGCGGCGCTGCATCCGACTTCATCGCGTTCCTCCCGCTCTCATCGCCCGACCATAGCGCAGGACGGAGAGCGGGGGAGCCCTACACCGCGCCGAGTCGCAGCAGGATCCGGGCCAGCGCGTCGAAATGCTCGTTCGGGACCGCCTCGCCGATCTTGCCCTCGGCGTGCAGCTGCCGGGCCAGGAGAGGAGCGGTCTCGACCGGCACCTGGGTCATGCCGCGCTTGAGCGATTTGGCCACCATCATCGGCACCGGCGTCTCGCCGGCGACGAAGCGGATGCCGACCGCGACCGCGCCGTCGGTGATGAACAGCGTCGGCACGGTGGAGCCCCCCTCGCCGCGGGCCAGGCCGCGATGCAGCTGCCGCCGGGTGCTGCGGATATGCGGGTCGCCCTCCTGCTCCTTGCGCTCGCGCTTCATCTCGCTGCGGGTCATCCGCTGGTCGCGCAGGAACAGCCAGCGCTGCAGCGCCATGTCGGCCAGGGCGAAGACCAGCAGCACCGCGATAATGCCGATCAGCACCGGCTTCAGCGTCGCCACCAGCACCACGCCGATGCAGTCGCGGCCGCATTGCGGCGCCACCAGCACCGCGCGCAGCGCGCCGAGGGCGAGCAGCCCGACCACCCCGATCAGGCTGCAGGCCTTCAGCAGCGCCTTGGCGAATTCGATCAGGTTGCGCAGGCTGAACAGCCGCTGGAAGCCGGCGACCGGGTTGATCTTGTCGCCGCGCGGCACGATCGGGTCGAGCGAGAACGGGATGCCGCGCAGGAAGCCGACATTGGCGACGACGCTGGCGACGACGATCACCAGCACCAGCGGGGCGACGATCCGGGCCGCCAGCGCCAGCAGGGTCGGCATGATGGTGTAGCTCTGGTCGAACGGCTTGGCGGTCAGGGCGATCGGCTCGGTCAGGATGGCGCGGAACGCCTCCAGGATCTCCGATCCCTCGACCCCGAGATAGAGGAAGCCGGCGACCAGCGCGACCACGGTGACCAGGTCGCGGCTGTGCGCCACCTGGCCCTTGCGCCGGGCATCCGCCAGCTTCTTGCTGCTGGCGGGGAGGCTCTTGTCTTCGCTGGTCTGCTGGCTCACGGCAGCACCGTGCGGGCCAGGTCGATCACGCCGCGGAGCGAGCCCAGGCTGTCGTTGAAATAGGGCACCAGGAAGATGGCGTAGATCGGCAGCACCAGCACCAGCGCCGCCGACTTCACCGACAGCGACAGGTCGAAGACGTTCAGCTGTGGCGCCATCCGGCCGATCACCGCCAGGGTGATGTCGGCCAGCAGCATCACGATCACCAGTGGCACGGCGAGCAGCAGGCCGAGGCGGACCACATGGTCGAGCAGGCCCAGCAGCAGCGTCGGCGTCTCACCGGTGAAGGCCGGCAGCAGCTTGGTGACCGGCCAGATCGCGTAGCTGTTGTACAGCGCCTCGGCCAGGATCCCGAGGCCGTTGCCGGCGAAGAACAGGGCCAGCAGCACCAGCACGAACAGGGTGCCGACCGGCGAGGCCTGGCCGGAGGCGTTGGGGTCGATCAGATAGGCACCGTTGACGCCGCGCTGCATGTCGATCAGCTCGCCCGCCGCCTCGACCGCCCAGAAGGGCAGGCCGAACAGCAGGCCGAGCAGGATGCCGATCACCGCCTCCTTGGCCACCAGCACCAGCACTTGTGCGGGCTGCAGCGGCGTCAGCACCGCCAGCTCCGACGTCACCTGCGACACCATCGGCAAGGCGATGGCGATGATCACCGCGTTGCGCAGGATGCCGGTGAGGCCGAGCCAGGCGAACATCGGCAGCACCGCGGCCAGGGCGACGGCGCGGGCGATGGCGATCGAGACGGCGGTGACATACGGCCCGACCAGCTCGCTGAGAAGCCGGAACGATTCGATCATCAGCGTTGCCCGGAATCCGCCGGCACGGCGCCGCGGGTGATCGCCGGGAAGTCGGTGAAGATCCGGTCGGTGAAGCGCACCAGCGGGCTGGCCAGCATCGGGCCCAGCAGCACCAGGGCCAGCACTACGGCGATCACCTTGACTGCCATCGGCAGGGTCTGATCCTGGATCTGGGTCACCGCCTGCAGCAGACCGACCAGCAGGCCGACCGCGGCGGCGATGGCCAGCGCCGGCAGCGACAGCAGCAAGGTGAGGGTCAGGGCCTCCTGCAGCAGATGCGCGATCGTCGCCTGGTTCATCGGCGCGCCGCCTCAGCTGTAGCTCAGGATCAGGCCGTGCAGCAGGCGCGACCAGCCGTCGACCATGACGAACAGGAACAGCTTGAACGGCACCGAGATCGCCAGCGGCGACACCATCATCATGCCCATCGCCATCAGGATCGCGGACACGATCAGGTCGATGACGATGAAGGGCAGGTACAAGAGGAAGCCGATCTCGAAGGCCCGGGTCAGCTCGGAGATGACGAAGGACGGGATCAGGATGACCAGGTCGTTCGGCGTGGCCGCGGCGCTGGCCTCCGGCGGCCAGACCCGGGCGGTGGCCGACAGCAGGAACTCGCGTTCCGCCGGGTCGGTGAAGCGCATCAGATAGGCGCGCACCGGCTCGATCGCCGACTGCATCACCGCCTGCCAGTCCTGGATGCTGCGCAGCCGCAGCGCCGGGTCGCTGACCCGGGCATAGACCTCGGCGATCACCGGGCTGGTGATGTAGATCGTCAGCATCAGGGCGATGCCGTACAGCACCATGTTCGGCGGCGTCTGCTGGATGCCGAGCGCATTGCGCAGCAGCAGCATGACCACCGAGATCTTCAGAAAAGCCGTCAGGGTGACGATCAGGAACGGGATCAGCCCGACCATCGTGACGATGCCGAGAAGCGGCAGGACGTCCGGCTGCGCCTCATTCATCGGCGAACAGCCGCACCACGCGCACGCCCAGCTCGTCCTCGACCCGCACGATCTCGCCGCGGCCGATTCGCCGGCCATTGGCGACGATGTCGACCGCCTCGCCCGGGTCGCGGCCCAGCGGGATGACCATGCCGGGTGCCAGGCCCTGCACCGCGGCCAGCGGCAGCTCGCTGCGCCCCAGCTCGAACACCAGCGTCACCGGGAGCTCGCCCAGCCGCTCCGCCGGCGGCTGGGCGTCGCTGTCGGAATCCGCCATCCATCTCCCTCCATCATGCAGGGCCAGGGGCCGCCGCGGCCCCGTGACCGTGACCGCGCCGCGGTCGTGCTTCGCCGTGTGCGACCAGGCCTCGCCCCGGCCCTCGCCATACACCACCAGCGCCTCGCCGGCCCGGCAGGCGACGTCCGGAAAGACGACGTCGCCGGGCGCGATCCCCTGCAACTCGGCCAAGGCCAGGCGCACCGCGCCGATGCGGATCGCCAGCGGCACCGGCAGGCCGGCGCAGGGGGCGGGCAGGGCCGGCGCGGCGTCGATCAGGCGGCGCAAGGCCGGGCGGGCCGCATCGTCGGCGGCCAGGTGCAGCGCCGTCTCGGCGAAGCCGTGGCGGAGGACGACGGCGCAGCGGAAGACGGGCGCGAAGGCCGGCACCGCCGCGCCGACGCTCTCGACCGCGATCGGCACCCCGGCTGCGGCCTCCAGCACCGGCAGCAGGTCGGACGCCACCGCCTCGAGCAGCAGCGCCGCCAGTTCCGGCTCCAGCTCGGCGGCAGGCAGCCCGGCCGTCTCCGCCAGCGCCTGCTCGACCAGCAGCGCCGGCACCTGCAGCACCAGGCGGCCGGGGCCGAGGCGCAGGGCGATCGCGATGCCGGCCGCGTCAGGCGGAGTGAGGGTCGGGGTGATGGCGAGCGGCGCTTCGATCTCCAGCCCGCCGATGCGGACCGGCACGGGGGCGCAGCGCCGGGCGACGGCGTTGGCATCGCCGGCCTGCTCGCGGGTCAGGCCCGGCGGATCGAAGGGGCGGATGGCGGGGTCGGAGGCCTGGCGATCCGCCGCGTGGATCCGGGGCGCGGCAGCGGTCATGACCGGCTCCCGGACGGCGCGGGCGGGGTCAGGCTGGCCTCGTCCTCGGCGGCGACGTCGTCGCGGATCTCGGCGGCTTTGCGCCGGGCCAGGCCGCGGCGCTCGGCCAGCCGGTCCAGCCGGTCGGCATCCCGCCGCCGCTGCCGCCACGCCTCGCGCGCCGCATCGGTGTCGGTTTCGGCCTGGCCGGTCTCGGCCTGGCGCTGCCGCAGCGCGGCGTCCTGCCGCCGGGAGCCGTCGGCCAGCTCGGACACGTGGTCGCCCAACCGCTCCAGCGCATCCACCACCGCCGGCTGCTCCAGCGCCGCGGCGTAGAGCCGGTCCTCCTGCGCCGCGCGCTGCGCCTCATAGGCGGCGCGGTCGGATTCGGCCTGGCGCTCCCGCGCCTCGGCGGCGGTCAGCGCGGCGCGCTCGCGGCCCAGCGACTCAACCGCCAGTTTCTCACGGTCGCGCCGCAGCTTGCGGAGCTTGTCGAGAGCATCGAGCTTGCTCATCGGCTCAGCCGCTCCAGCTGTTCGCGGGTCTGGGCGAAGGGCGTCGCCTCCTCGAAATCCTGCTGCAGGAAGCGCCGGATGTCGCCGATCTTGGCCACCGCCTCGTCGGCCAGGCTGTCGGCGCCGGCCCGGTACTCGCCGACCTGCAGCAGCAGCTCGATATCCGCGTGCTTGGCCATCAGCCGGCGCATCTGCACCGCGGCGCGGCGATGGCCGGTGTCGATCACGGCGTCCATCACCCGGCTGCGGCTGGCCAGCACGTCGATCGCCGGGAAATGCCCGGCGCTGGCCAGGGCCTGCGACAGCACGACATGGCCGTCCAGCAGGCCGCGGGTCTCGTCGGCGATCGGGTCGGTCTCGGCGTCGCCCTCGACCAGCACGGTGTAGAAACCGGTGATCGAGCCGGTCGCGGCCGGGCCGGCACGCTCCAGCAGGCGCGGCAGCATGGCGAAGAAGGAGGGCGGGAAGCCGCGCCGGGTCGGCGGCTCGCCGGCGGCCAGGCCGATCTCGCGCACGGCGCGGGCGAAGCGGGTGATGCTGTCCATCAGCAGGGCGACGCGCATCCCCTGGTCGCGGAAATACTCGGCGATGGCGGTGGCGACGAAGGCGGCTTTCACGCGCTCGATCGCCGGCCGGTCGGAGGTGGCGGTGACGATCACCGCCCGGCGCAGCGCCTGGGGACCGAGATGGCGGTCGATGAACTCGCGCACCTCGCGGCCGCGCTCGCCGATCAGGCCGATGACGATGGCGTCGGCGTCGGCGCCCTTGACGATCTGGGCCAGCAGCGAGGATTTGCCGGTGCCGGGCGAGCCGTAGATGCCGATGCGCTGGCCCTCGCCGCAGGTCAGCAGGCCGTCGATGGCCCGGATGCCCAGCGGCATCGGCCGGGTGATCAGTGGCCGCAGCAGCGCCGGCGGCGCCTCGGCGTGCAGCGGATAGGTGCTGTCGGTGTCCAGCGGCCCGCGCTCGGCGGTGTCCAGCGGCCGGCCCAGGCTGTCCAGCACCCGGCCCAAAAGGCCGGGGCCGACGCCCAGTTGCAGGGCGCGGCCGGTCGGGATCGCCTCGGTCCGGGTCGACAGGCCCTGCAGGCTGCCGATCGGGGTCAGCACCGCGGCGCCGTCGACCAGTCCGACCACCTCGGCCAGGATGCTGTGCCCGGTCTGCGGGTCGCGCAGCTCGCAGATCTCGCCCAGGCGGGCGTCGTTGATCTCGGCATGGACGGTGACGCCGATCGCCTTGACCACCCGGCCCTTGACCGGGCGCGGATCGGCCTCCTCCAGCCGCCGGCGCAGCGCCTGCAGCGGGTCGCGCAGCAACTGCAGGCCCGGCACGGGGCGGGGCAGGGCGTCCGGGCTCATGGCGCCGTCTCGCCCGGGCGGGTGCGGCGCAGCGCGTCGCGAAGGGCGCGCAGCTGGGCGTCGATGCCCAGCTCGACATGGCCGTATTTGGTCACCATCACGCAGGTGTCGGCGGCCAGGCTGGGGTCGGATTCGACCGTGATCCGGCGGCCGATATCGGCCAGCGCCGGGTCGGCCAGCCGGCCGCGCAGCACCTCGACCATGTCCGGCGTCACCCGCAGCGTCGCCGCATGGTCCAGCCGGGCCTGGCGCAGCGCGTGGTCGACCGCCTGCAACAGCAGGTCGCGCCGGTCGAAGCGGCCGAGGATGCGTTCGATCGTGTCCTGCACCAGGTCGGCCAGGGTCTGGTCCAGCCCGGCCAGATAGCGGTCGATCTGCAGCCCGGTGGCGGCGACCAGCGACGCGGCCTCCTCGCGGGCGTTGGCCAGCCCTTCGGCATGGCCGCGCTCGCGCTCCGCGGCGAAGGCGGCGTCGGCTTCGGCCCGCAGCCGCCCGGCATGAGCCTCGGCCTCGGCCAGGTAGCGCTGTGCGGTCTGCCATTGGCCCAGGGCCTCGGCCTTCAGCACCGGGCCGCTGCGGCGGAAGGCCGGGCGCAGGGTCTCAGCCATGGGGCGCCACCGCCCGGGACGCGGCCGCGAACAGCGCGGCGGCGCGGGGCAGCTCGGCCGGCGGCAGGCCGCCCTCGGGCCAGCGCTCCGGTGCCAGCCGCAGCCGCAGCCGTTCGCCGACCGCCGGCCCCACCTCGCCGCACCAGGCGGCCAGGCACAGCAGGCCGGCGCGGTCGACCGCATCCTCCACCGGCGCCGCCTCCAGCCCGGCCAGCGCCGGGGCCGGCCCCTTGTGGCCGAGGCCGAAGGCATAGGCGTCGGCACCGATCCGGCCGGTGACCCGGCGGATATCGGCGCCCAGGACGATGGTGCGCAGCCGCGCCGCCAGCGCCGCGGCGCCGGCGTGCCGCACGGTGCGGTCGAGATCGGCCGGCGACAGGCCGGCGATGCGGGCGACGTCGCCGCGCCAGGACGTGCCGTCGCAAGGGGCGAGGCCGAGGCGCCGGCGCAGCAGCTCCGACAGGCGCGGCTGCAGCCGTGGTGTCCCGAGCAGCCGCAGGGCCGCCGCCTCCGGCAGGCCCGGGAAGGCGCGGCCGAGCTGTGCCGGGTGGGCGTGCAGCGCCACCGCCCGGTCGAAGCGGCGCAGGGCCAGCCGGTCCGTCCTCTCCGGGGACATCGTCATTCAGCCGCTTGCGGGGCCGCGCCGCGGCGCCAGATCCGCCAGCCGATGGCGGCGCCGCCGGCCACCACCACCACGGCGACCAGCGCCAGCAGCCCCTGCAGCCAGGGCGCGCTGGAGCGGTGGACCCAGAAGCCGGCGACATTGGTCAAGGGATCGGTGATCGGCGGCATCATCGCCTCCGGGTCGGTCGGCAGGAACACGACCGAGACATTCTCGTACAGCAGGCCCTTAATGCCGTTCGCCACCAGCATCTTGATCTCGGGCGTCAGCTTCGACAGGTCGACATCGGCGCGGTGGCGGATCACCACCGAGGCGGAGGAGGGGGTGGAGACCGCCTTCAGCCCCTCGCTGTCCGGCAGCACGACATGGACCCGGGTCGAGTAGACGCCGTCGATCTCCGAGATCGTGCTCGACAGTTCCTGGCTCAGCGCATAGATCAGCCGCGCCTGCTCCTCCACCGGCGACGAGACCAGGTTGTCGCCCTTGAACAGGTCCGGGATCTTGGCGTAGCGCTCGCGCGGATAGCCGTTGCGGCGCAGCACATCGACCGCGTCGGCGAAGCGGTCCTCCTCGACCGAGACGATCAGGCCGCGATCCTTGGTGATCTCGCGTTCGGCCGGGATGCCCTGGTGCAGCAGGATCGCGACCATCTCATTGGCCTCGCGCTCCTGCAGGCCGCTATACAGCTCGACCTTGCAGGCGGCGAGCAGCAGCAGCGCGGCGAAGGCGAAGGCCTTGACCCAGGGCTTGAGCAATTCCGGTCGACCTTTCTGAGATCCTGTTCAAACCGCCGAAGCGGCCGGCGCGGTCAGCCGCGCAGCAGGGTTTCCGGAACATTGCCCAACTGCCGGGCGGTGGTGGTGACGAGGGTGGTGCGCAGCATGCCGTTGTTGAACTCCCGCGTCGCCGCCCGCATCTCCTGCATCTGGCCCTTGAAGTCGACCTCCGGCTCGGCTCGCTGCGCCGGCGCGGCGGCGGGCCCCGGCTGCAGGCCGGGCCTGGCCGCTCCCGGCATCGTCAGCGACGCCGTGGTCTGCGTCGCCGGGGCGGGCTGCGGCTGGTCCAGCCGGGCACCCAAGGTCATGGTGTCCTTGTGGAACCGCTGCAGCGAGTTGAGCAGCTGGTCGCCCATCGCCGCCGGATTTGCCAGCAGCTTGGCCTTCAGGCTGGGGGCGTAGTCGGCCACCGATTTGTGCGCCGGCTGCAGCGGCAGGGCGTAGTCGAAGACGTTGGCCGCCTTCTGATCCAGCGGCAGGGCGACGGGGACGACCGCGGCCTTGGGTTCGATCAGCGCCGGCGCCGGGAGAACGGAGGGCGAGATGACAACCATGGGATCAGCCTCGGCTCGTGAAGCGGGTCGGGTCGATGGGGCGCGGCTGGGTCATGATCCGGGCTTTCCGGTGCGGCCGCGCACGATCGTGGTCTGGAACTGATAGGCCTGCTGCAGCGCCTGCATGGTCTCCTTGACCAGGGCGACGTAGCGGGGCGGGCCGGAGACCAGCGCGACATTGGCGCTGGCCAGCGGCCGCGGCGGGAAGCGGGGGTCGTCCAGCTTCAGGCTGGCCAGGGACGCCTGCAGCTCCTCGAACCGGATCGGGCCGAGCGGCAGCATCTCCGATACCGCCTCCTCGACCGTGGTCACGTACAGCACCTGGCCGTCATAGTACCATTGCAGCCCGAAGCTGGCGGCGAGGTGGTCGAGCAGCTTCTGCGGCGACAGCTCCGGCAGCCTGCCGCGCACCCGGCCGGACACCTTGTCGCTGACCTTGACCGGGACGTCGAGGTTGCTGCCGAAGGCGGCCAGCACGTCGCGCACATCCTGGTCCAGCACGACATAGGGATAGGGCTTGTCCGGCCAGGGCAGGGCCCGGCGGCCCTGGGCCGCGGCGGCATCGACCGGAATGGTGGGGATTGTCGCGACGGGCGGCGTGGCGATGATGGCGGGGGCAGGGGCGACCGCGGCCACCGGCGGCTGCTGCGCGGCGGCGATCCCGGCGGACAGGACAAGCAGGGCGGACACGACCGCGCTCCGCCGAAACTCGGCGGACAACATTCCTGTCAGCGTGCTGGTCCTGAGTGCCATCCCCACCTGCATCAAGACGTCCTGCCGAATCGGCCGGGGCCGCTGCCCGCGCCCCAGCCTTGCTTATAACCCTGCATAGCCGATGGTGCAAAAGCCAATCGAGCCGCCTCTTCCCGCGAATCGGAGAGGTCGGCCAACAGACACCGGGCAGACCTAAACGCTTAGATGGTTCGGCGGGTTCCCGGTCTTTTGTTAAAGTTTTTCTTGTGGGACAAATGACCGAAATCCGAGCACTGAGTTTTCGAATTGCTTGACCTGAAAAGATTTTGCAGGATAGTGCCATTGTTGTATCGGGTGGCGGAATCGGCCATTGGGCCGGCGGGCCGTTCGGCTTTGGAAGAAGCGAGCGGCCGGCTTTGTGACAACGCCTGATGTCGGCACGGACCGGCGGATAGGCTTTTAACCAGGGGTTCGGCGCTGCCATCCGCCGTGGTTTCCAAGTCCTGAAATTCTGGACTCGCAAAGGGGAGATCTTGATATGGCTTCGACGTCCGGTAGCGATCCAGTCGCCGATATGAAGGCGCAGATGGCGGAGATCCGTAAGCAGAACGCTCAGGACTCCATCGATTCCGCCTGGGAAAACCAGAAGTCGAGCAAGGTCGACAAATGGGCCCAGGCGCTCCAGGAAGCCGCCCGCAAGGGCTGAGCCTGGATCTTCGTCCGGTTCCTGAGCTTCAACGCTGTCATTGATCGCGAGCGCGGCCGGTCCCGGTCGCGCTCGCTTTCGCCACTGATCGAGGCGCCTCGTGGGGTGGGCCATGCTCTCGAAATTCACGGCGCTTGTCTCTGACAGTCCTCTTCAAGGGCCGATTCAACGGTTCTTCGGGCACTCGCCCTCGGTCACCCTGTTCGTGGTCGAAGGGCCGAATGCCGGCACCGTCCAGAAGCTGACGCCGGCCGCCTATCGGATCGGCAGCGCGCTCGACTCCGACATCGTCCTCGCCGACGCGACGCTGGCCCCGGTCCACGCCCTGATCGACATCGGCCGGAACCGGGTGCGGGTCGAGCCCCTCGCCGGCACCGTCGGCGTGCCGGGACGGGCCGGGACGATGGAGCCCGGCGGGGCCGTGACCCTGGCGCTGCCGGCCGAGCTGACGCTGGGATCCTCCCGCATCGTGCTGCGCAGCCCGGTCGAGGCGACCGTCGCCGGATCGCGGTTTCGCGCCGTCACGGTGACGGCCGCGCTGCTCGTGATCCTGGGCGGCCTGTCCGGCATCGCGCTGTCGTCCGGCGGCGGCTCCGAGGGCGCGATGCCGGAGCAGGCTGCGGCGCCGGAGGCCGGCAAGCCGGCGGTGCAGACCGCCGCGCTGGCGCCGGTGGTGCCGCGACAGCAGACGCCGCAGGAGGCGCTGCAGTCGCGGATCGACGCGGCCCATCTCGACAGCATCACCCTGTCCACCAAGGGCAGCCGCATCGTCGCCACCGGCCGGCTGTCCCCGGACGGCATGGCGCAATGGCGCGAGATCCAGGCCTGGTTCGACCGCACCTTCGCCTCCTCCGCCCTGCTGGCATCCGAGGTGGCGACCGGGGCCGGCAGCGGCGCGCCCGAGATCGTGATCCAGGCGGTGTGGACCGGCGACAACCCCTATCTGATCACCCACACCGGCTCGAAATACTTCGAAGGCGCGGATCTCGGCGGCGGCTGGTCGGTCGACCGGATCCGGGCCGACGCCGTCACCCTGCGCAGCCGGAGCGGGCAGAGCTTCGTGATGGTCCTGACCGACCCCGCCAAGCCTTAGCGACGCCGGGGAAGGGGGAACAAGAATGACGACGATCCAGTCCCGCACCGAGCCGCTCGACGGCGTCAGGGCCGGCCAGCCGCCGGACGGCCTGTCCGGGCGGCCGGTCACTTCCGCCGGCGCCCCCGCGCCGCGCCGGGCCGGGTCGGTCCGCAGCCGACGCGACCGCACCTCGCGGCTGCGCGAGGAGATGCTGGACTATATCCGCCCGGCCACGGCGTCGGGCCTCCATGCCGCCCCCGGCGCGCAGGCCGAGACCCTGGCCGACATCCTCGACCTGCTGCAGGCGGAGGCGCCGGAGGACCGGCTGGCCCGCTGGGGCAGCGCCGTGCTGCTGCAGGAGCTGCGCAAGCACGACCTGCTGCGGGCGCGGCTGAACGACCTGATCAGCGGGTGACGCGGATGACGTCCGTCCAGCGCGACACCCTGCACCAACTCGTCTTCGACTATCTGCGGCACGGCCAGAACCGGCGGGCGCTGGCGCTGGCGATGCTGCTGGCCTCGCGCGCGAACGACGATGGCGCGGCCGATCCGGCGGCGCTGCGGGCGCTGGCCGTCGCGCTGCTGGCGGTCGGCCGGCCCGGCCAGGCGGTCGAGGTGCTGGACCAGCTCGACCAGGCGGAGCCGCCGGCCGCGGCGCGGCACCTGCTGCGCAGCCGGGCGCTGCACCAGCTCGGCGAGATCGAGGCGGCGCGGCGCGCCTTCCGCGACTATCTCGACGCCCCCGACCGGCGGGTGGCAGCATGATGGCGCCCCGCGCCCGCAGCCGCAGCTGGCAATCCGCCCTGGCCGCCGCGGCCGGACGGCAGGATTGGATGATCGTGGCCCTGCTGGTCGCGACCATCTTCCTGATGATCCTGCCGCTGCCGACGCTGCTGGTCGACGTGCTGATCGCCTGCAACATGACCTTCGCGGTCCTGCTGCTGATGGTGGCGGTCTATCTGCGCAGCCCGCTCGAGCTGTCGGTGCTGCCCTCGGTGATCCTGATCGCCACGGTGTTCCGGCTGGCGCTGTCGATCGGCGTCACCCGCCTGATCCTGATGGACGCCGATGCCGGCGCGATCATCCAGACCTTCGGCGAATTCGTGATCGGCGGCAGCCTGGCAATTGGCCTGGTGATCTTCCTGATCATCACCGTGGTCCAGTTCGTGGTGGTGGTGAAGGGCGCCGAGCGCGTCGCCGAGGTCGCCGCCCGCTTCACCCTCGACGCGCTGCCCGGCAAGCAGATGAGCATCGATGGCGAGCTGCGGGCCGGCGACATCGACCTGGCCGAGGCGACCCGCCGGCGGCAGACGCTGGAGAAGGAAAGCCAGCTCTACGGCGCCATGGACGGCGCCATGAAGTTCGTGAAGGGCGACGCCATCGCCGGCCTGATCATCGTCGCGGTCAACCTGATCGGCGGCCTCGCGGTCGGCATGCTGCAGCACGGCATGTCGCTGGGCCAGGCGATGCATGTCTATTCGCTGCTGACCATCGGCGACGGGCTGGTGTCGCAGATCCCGGCCCTGTTCGTCGCCATCACCTCCGGCACCATCGTCACCCGCGTGACGACGGCGGAGAGCGGCAATCTCGGCGCCGATATCGCCCGCCAGATCGGCGCCAACCCGACGGCGCTGCTGATGGCGGCGGGCGTGGTCGCGCTGCTCGGCCTCATCCCGGGCTTCCCGACCCTGATCTTCCTGGCCATCGCCGGGCTGATGGCCGGCGGCGTGCTGCTGCGCCGGCGCCGGACGCAGCGCGAGGCCGGGACCGCGGCGCAGGAGGCCGTCTCCGCCTCCGAGGCCGCGGCGGCGGACGAGACCGTGACCCTGCATCTCGGCCCCGATCTGGCCGCCGGGCTGGGCCGCGCCCAGGCTGAGCGGCTGGCGCGGGACGTGGCGGAAGAGCTGGAGCAGGCGCTGGGCGTGCCGTTCCCGGCCGGCCGCATCGGACCCGGCGGGGCGCTGCCGGCGGACGGGTTCCGCATCGATATCGACGGGGTGCCGGTCGAGGCCGGCACGGCGCAGCCGGGCCGGATCCTGCTGCGCGACGACCCGATGCATCTCGACCTGCTCGGCCTGGCCGCCGAGACCGGCGAAGGCCCGGGCGGCAAGACCCAGCACTGGATCGACGCCCGGCACGACGCGGCGCTGGCCGAGGCCGGGATCGGCCATGCCACGACGGAGGAGATCGTGGCCGAGGCGCTGGCCCGGGCGCTGCGCCGCTACGCCCCGCATTTCCTGGGCATCCAGGAGACCATGGCCTTCCTCAAGGGCATCGAGGCGACGCGCGGCGACCTGGTGCGCGAGGCGCAGCGCCATTTGTCGATCAACCAGGTGGCCGATGTGTTCCGCCGGCTGCTGGAAGAAGGCATCTCGCTGCGCAACCACCGGCTGGTGCTGGAGACGCTGGCCGAATGGGGCCAGAAGGAGCAGGACGTGGTCCTGCTGGCCGAGTATGTCCGCGGCGGGCTGAAGCGGCAGATCTGCCACACCCATGCCGACGACCGGAAGATCATCCACGCGCTGATCCTGGAGCGCAGCGCCGAGGACGTGCTGCGCCAGTCGATCCGGCAGACCACGGTCGGCGCCTATCTCGCGCTGCCCGAGGGTCAGGCCGAGGAGCTGGTCGACACCATCCGAGGCCATCTCGGCCGGGTCGTCGCCGGCGGCCGGCCGCCGGTGATCCTGACCGCGCTCGATATCCGGCGGTTCCTGCGTCAGACCCTGGTCCGCAACCAGGTCGAGGCCGTGGTGCTGTCCTATGCCGAGATCGCGTCGGACTACACGGTGCAGCCGGTGGCGGTGGTCCGGCTGACTGGACGCCGCAACCGCCAGGACGCCCAGGCCGGGCTCGACCGGGCCGCGGCGGAGTGAGGGGGACAATGGACGGATCACGATCCCTGGCCCGATTGCGTCACGCGCTCGCCGCCACGGCCATCATGGTCGCGGCCGCTGCCGGCGGCGTCCCCGCCGCCCTGGCCCAGGCCGAGCCGTCCGACATGACGCCGTCGGGCATGACGGTGCAGCCGCTGCCGCCCCAGGCCCAGGCGCAGCCGACCGATCCCGGCACCACGACGATGACGCCGACCGAGGACGTCACGGCAATGCGCGCGCCCGCTGTGGCGCCGAAGATCGTCACCCTGCCGCCGGGTGCGCCGACCGAGCCGCCGCCCCAGGCAACGCCGGCGATGCAGCCGCCGCCATCGGTTCAACCGGGCCAGCCGGGCGCCCAGGCGCCGATGATGCAGGTCCAGCCAGCGCCGCCGCGGCCGGCGCAGCCGGGGCTGACGGCCAGCCGGTCGATGATCGAGATGAAAGTCGGGCAGGGCAACCTGCTGACCTTCGCCCTGCCGGTGCAGACCGTGCTGGTGGCCAACCCGAACGTGCTCGACGTCGAGATGGTGTCCGCCCGTTCGGCCTATATCTACGGCGTGTCGTCCGGCACCACCAACCTGTTCGCCCTCAGCAGCTCCGACCAGGTGGTGGCCGCCGCCAATGTCCGGGTCAGCCAGGACGCGGCGGCGGCGCAGCGCGAGGTGATGCAGGTGGCCCCGGCTTCCGGCGGCCAGATGGGCTACATCCAGGACCGGCCGGTGACCACCGGGACGGTGGCCGACCTCGGCAGCGCCATGAAGCTCGACGCCCTGGCCCAGCAGCTCGGCACCAATGCCGGCGGAGCGATGAACCTGAACACGATCAAGGGCTCGCAGCAGGTCGGCATCCGCGTCCGCTTCGCCGAGGTCCAGCGCACCGCGGTGGAGAATCTCGGCGTCAACTGGCAGGCGATGTTCGACATCGGCAAGTTCAACATCGGCCTGGTCAGCGGCGGCTTCCCGGCTGTCATCGGCGGGGCCGGCGCTGCCAATGCAGGCTATCACTCCGGCGGCAACAACATCGACGCGGTGATCGACGCGCTGCAGCGGGAAGGGCTGGTCAGCATCCTGGCCGAGCCGACCCTGACCGCGGTCAGCGGCGAGTCCGCGAACTTCCTGGCCGGCGGCGAGTTCCCGATCCCGGTGCCGCAGGGCGACCGGACGGTGACGATCGAATACAAGCAGTTCGGCGTGTCGCTGTCCTTCGTCCCGACCGTGTTGCCCGGCGACCGCATCGCCATGCGGGTGAAGCCGGAGGTCAGCGAGCTCAGCGACGACGCCCGGGTCGAGAGCGACGGCGTCTCGGTGCCGTCGCTGATCGTGCGCCGGGCCGAGACCACGATCGAGCTGGCCTCGGGCCAGACCTTCGCGCTGGCCGGCATGTTCCAGCGCAACATGTCGAATTCCGCCGACAAGATCCCGGTGCTCGGCGACGTACCGATCCTCGGCAAGCTGTTCCAGTCGAGCCGCTACAAGCGCAACGAGACCGAGCTGGTGATCCTGATCACCCCGTATCTGATGAAGCCGGCGGAGACGCCCCAGGCGGTGGCGGTGCCGCAGCAGCGCACCGCCCCGACCGTGCGGCGGGTGCGCCAGTCCCCCTCCATGACCGGCGGCAGCGCCGGCTTCGTGCTCGAATAGGACGCGCCATGAGGTTCCCGATCCAGCTCGTCGCGGCCCTTGCCCTGGCCGGCACCCTGGCCGCCTGCGAACACAAGTTCCCGGACTGGCCGGAGGACGGCTACACCACCCTGTCGACCCCGGTGGCCCATCCGGTGCTGTTCGCGCCACAGGCGTCGAGCCTGAGCGCGACCGAGCGCGCCCGGCTGGTCGAGTTCGTGCGCGGCGCCGGGCTGGCCCCCGGCTCTTCCGTCACCGTCGCGGCCGGGGGGCCGAGGGCGGCGGCGCGGCAGGAGGCGGTGGCGGCGGTGCTGCGCGGCACCGGCCGCTACAGCATTTCGCTGGTCAACGATCCCTCGGCCTCCGACAGCGTGCAGGTGGCGGCGGCCGGGCAGCAGGCGCTGTGGCCGAAGCGCTGCATGAACCCGGACGGGTCGCTGCCGGAGGACCTGCCGATGGGCTGCGCCAGCGACCTCAACCTGGCGCTGCAGGTCGAGCGTAAGAGCGACCTGTTCCAGGGCCGCCAGATGGGGCCGGCCTTTGCCAACCCCTCGGTCCGGGCGGCCGAGCGCTACCTGCAGTTGGACGGCACCGACAACACGAACAGCGACGCCGACTCCCGCGACAAGGGCAGCCAGGCGGGCATGGTCCTGCCGCCGCCGTCGGGCTCCGGCACCACCGACATCTCCGGCGGCACGACGACGTCTCCGTAGACGCTGCCCGAAGCTCGGGCAGCTGAGGCGCGGCGATCGCGCCTCAGCCGATCGTGCCGATCGCCTGGGCCCGCCGCACCGGGTCCTTGATGCCGCGGATCCGGCGCGCCGCGTTGAGCAGGCTGCGCGCCTCCTTCGCCGTCAGCGCCGAATCGGCCACACGCCGCGCCTCCTGGGTCTTGCCGTCCAGCGCCAGCACCAGCGCCAGGTTGCGCTGCTGCACCGCGGTGGCATCCGGGGCTGCCGCGGCCTCGCGCATCACCTGCACCGCCTCGGCCGTGTTGCCGGCCAGGGCGTAGGAGAGGGCGAGGTTGGTCTTCAGGCTGACATTGGCCGGCGCCTTGAGCAGCGCCTTCTGGTACAGGCCCTGCGCCTCCTGCGGCCGGCCCAGCAGGGCCAGCGCGGTGCCCTTGGCCAGGATGGTCGGCACGTCGTCGGGCTTGCGGGCCAGCGCCTGGTCCAGGACCGCGATCGCTTCCTGCGGCTTGCCCTGGGCCAGTTGCACCTTGCCCAGGCCGCGCAGGGCGTCGGCGTTGGTCGGCTCCACCGCCAGGGCGGCATGGTAGAAGCTGGCGGCGCGGTCCGGATCGCCGGCCTGCAGCGTCGCGTCGCCCAGCTTGATCATCGGCTGCGGGTTGCTGGGATCCTCGGTCGCGGCGCGCTGATAGAAGGTCATCGCCGTCTCGGGGTCGCCCGCGGCGCGGATGTTGTCGCCCATCCGCAGCAGCGAGGTCGTCTGCGAGTCGCCGCATCCCGCGACGATCAGGGTCGCGGCGAGGAGAACGGCACGGGTGAACGGGAACGGCATGGCGGCGGGCTCTCCCCCTTGAAAACCAGGGTCCGGGGCGCCTCTGACGGGCGCGCCTGCGCGGTCACGCATGGCTCAACCATGGATAGGACGATCGCGCCGCCGCGTCGACCCTGCGATTGGGAATCGCGTCCGGCCGCTATCAGCCGTGCCAGGTGCGCAGATTGCCGGAATCGATATGGGTGAAGCCCGGATACTGGCCGACGCCGCCGATCTGCAGGGCCAGGGCGCAGCCGACCAGCTGGCTCGGCGGCACCTTCTCGAAGGTCAGGTCGATGGCCCGGCCGGCCATGTGCAGCGAGTTGCGGGCCGTGCCCTCGAGCGAGGAGTTGGTCTTCAGCGTGCGGTAGCCGGAATTGATCGTCGCCTTGCCGCTGAAGCCGGCGCGCTGGGCCACCGTCCGGATCACCGCCAGGGCCCAGAACAGCCTTGGGTCCATCTGCACGACCGCGACCTGGCGCCAGTCGCGCAGGAACCAGTCCAGCTTCTGCAACTCGGCGACGTCATAGCCGGTGGCGCCGTAGAAGCGGCCGACATAGGTCTCGCCGGTGTGGGCGTGGTCGAGCTCGAGATAGGGCTCGACCCGGTTATGCACCTCGTCCAGCAGCGAGCCGGGGCGCGCCGCAGGCGGCAGGGCGTAGGCGGCCGGTCCGGCCAGCGCAATGCCGCCGACCACGCCGAGCGCGGCGCGACGGGTCAGGGTGGGGCCTAGCGGCCGGGACGGTATGGGCGCGGTCATACGAAAACGGCCTCGACAGGCGACGAACCCAGGCGCGACGTCTATACCATTTCGCAGGAGTGGCGACGGATTGCAATCGCAACGGCGTGGGAGGATGCATTGCCGATTCGACGCCGCGGCATGGCCAGATCGTTGCCTTGCTTTCGGCTTGATGGTTTAGAAGCCTTGAGTGGGCGCCTCGGAGGAGGGCGCGAAGACAGCAGACCTAGATGAGCCACGACACCCTGATCCACCGCATCGTCCGCCCCGTGGTCCGGCGGATCGCGCCGACCGGCGTCACCCCGAACCAGCTCACCACCGTGCGGCTGGCCACCGGCGTGGTGGCGGCGGCGGGCTTCGCCTGCGGCGGGGGCTGGGCTGATCTGGGTGGGGTCGTGTTCCTGCTGTCGATGCTGTTCGACCGGGCTGATGGCGAGCTGGCCCGGCAGACCGGGCAGATCAGCCCGGAGGGCCACCGCTACGACCTGTGCGTCGACTGCCTGTGCGACGCGATCGCCTTCATCGGCATCGGCATCGGGCTGGCTCAGGCGGGCCTCGGTATCGCCCCGGTTCTGCTCGGTGTCGCCGCCGGCATCGGCATCGGCGTGCTGTTCTGGCAGCTCAACGTGACCAAGGTGATCGAGCTGTCGCGCTATGCCATGCGCCATCGCGGCGTGGTGGTGGACCCGGACGACGCGCTGGCCCTGGTGCCGGTCTTCGTCTGGCTGGGCTTGGCCTGGCCGATGCTGATCGCGGCGGCGGTGATCACCCCGCTGGGCGCGGCGTGGCTCGGCGTGCTGGCGCGGCGGCCGAAGCCGGCGACGGCTCAGAAATAGCGCAGGTGGAGGGTTATCAGCGCCTCGCGCGGGCCGACCGTGAAGGCGGCGTCCCTGAACTCCGGCGGAGCGAAGAAATAGGAGGGGTCACGGGAGAAGGCGACGCCTTCCTCCGGCACGCCCAGCAAGGTCCGGTCGATCTTGCGGTTGTTGTTGACGTCCTGATAGCCCTGGGCGGCGTAGAGTCCGGGGGCGACGTTCTGGATGACCACAGTCGCCTGCGGCACCGTGGCCGGCGCCGTGCCGCTGTAGGGGCAGTCATCCCCCAGGAACTTGTCCTGTGGGCACAGCGACATACGGATCGTGCCGCGGGCTTCCTTGATGTTGGCCACGACGATCTCGACCGTGGCCGCCGAGGCCGCGGCAGCACCGAGCGCGAGCGAGGCGGCGGCGGCGAGGAGCAAGAGGATCTTCATCGGCGCATCTCCGACAGGGCGTCCTCGATGGCAACGAGCAGAGACTCGAAATCGTTGCGTCCGAGCGCGCCGATGCAGCCGATGCGGAAGCTGTCGGCGCGGGTCAGCTTGCCCGGATAGATCAGGAAGCCGCGCGCGGCCAGCGCCTCGTAGAAGGCTTCGAAGGCGAAGTGAGGGTCGTCCAGCGGGTGGAAGGTGGCGATGATCGGTGCCTGCACTGCGGGGTCGAGGAACAGGCGGAAGCCCAGCCGGGCCATGCCGGCCGCGAGCGTGTCGAAATTGTCCTGGTAGCGGCGCAGCCGGGCGGCCGGGCCGCCCTCGACCTCCAAGAGGCGCAGCGCCTCGACCAGCGCCGCCACCACCTGCACCGGCGGGGTGAAGCGCCACTGGCCATTGCCCTCGAAGCCGCGCCACTGGTCGTGCAGGTCGAGGCTGGTCGACGGGCTGTTGCCCTTGGCCGCCGCGATCGCCTGCCGCTCGACCAGGGCGAAGCCGAGCCCGGGCACACCCTCCAGCCCCTTGTTGCTGGAGGCCAGCACCGCCGCGGCCGGCGTGGCGGACAGGTCGATCGGCAGCGAGCCGAAGCTGCTCATTGCGTCCAGGATCAGCGCCCGGCCATGGGCAGCGGCGATGGCGGCCACCGCCGCGAACGGGTTCAGGATGCCCGAGGTGGTCTCGCAATGGACCAGGGCGACATGGGTGATGGATGGATCGGCTGCCAGAGCCTGCTCGACCCGCTCGGGCTCCACCGGCCGGTCCTCCGACCAGCGCAGCGCCTCGACCGACCGGCCCAGGCGGGTGGCGATCGCAACCATGCGCTCGCCATAGGACCCGTTGGCCAGCACCAGCAGCTTGCCGGACGGCGGCAGCAGCGTGGCGATCGCGGCCTCGACGATGAAGGTGCCACTGCCCTGCAGTGGGATCGCGACATGGCTGGCTTCGCCCCGGGCGATGCCTAGCAGCCGCTGCCGCAGCTCCGCCGTCAAGGCGATGAAGGCGCGGTCGCGTGAGCCCCAGTCGCGCAGCATGGCGCGGCGTGTCTCGATCCGGGTGGTCAGCGGGCCGGGAGTCAGCAGGGCCGGTTCGTCCGCGGACCAGGTCATGACGAGGCCTCCGAGGCGCGGGCGCGGCGGCGCCGGGCCAAATGCCGGCCCTCCATCGCCTGCCAGGCCATCAGCCCTGGCACGCCCAGAGCGATCTCGCGGATCCGGCGGATCAGCGCCATCGCCACGGCGCTGTGCGGCGGAATGCCGAGCAGGCCGCAGATGACGATGAAGCCGCCCTCCTGCACCCCCAGCGCGCCGGGCACCAGCACCCCGGCGATGCGGACGGCCTGGGCCAGGCTCTCGATGATCACGGCGTCGCGCAGGCTGGGCTCGAGGCCGAGCGCCCACAGCGTCGCCCAGATCTCCAGGCAGCCGAGCAGCCAGGAGACCAGATGGTGGCCGCCGGAGGTCCAGACCCGGCGGGCATGGTCGCCGTAGAGCGACACGATCGAATCATGCAGGCCGGAGACCTCGCCCAGCGACTCCCAGCCGAACTTGTCGGCCAGGCGGATCAGCCCGCGCTCCAGCACCTTGAACATGCCGAAGCGCTGGGCGCCGATGAACAGCACGACAAGCACCAGGCCGACGCCGGCGCCGGCGATGATCCAGGGCGTCATCGCGCCATCATGGGCGCCCAGGAACAGCAGGACCAGACCGAAGACGGTGAACACCACCTGGCTGGCCATCTGCGTGGTCAGGTCGACGACGATGGCAGCGCCGGACCGGTTCAGCGGCACGCCGCGCATCGCCAGCAGCCGGGCGGTGATCAGCTCGCCGCCGATCTGCGCCACCGGCAGCAGCGAATTGATCGCCTC
>JAEKLZ010000293.1 GCA_019508225.1 Inquilinus limosus
AATACGGCGCATCGACCGGCTATTTCCCGATCGACGGCCGCACCCTGCACTATCTGGCCGAAACCGGCCGCCCCCCCGCCCTGCTGGACCGGGTCGCCACCCTGGCCCGGCGCCAGGGCCTGTGGTTCGACCCCGCGGCCGCGCCGCTGTACACCGGCATCATCGAGATCGACCTCGACACCGTCGCCACCAGCCTGGCCGGCCCGCGGCGGCCGCAGGACCGGCTGGCGCCGGCCGCGGTGCCGCAGGCGCTGGCGCAGGTCCAGGGCCGCCCCCTCCGCCCGGCCGCAAGCGACGCGACGCCGCCCGATGGCGCGGTGGCGATCGCGGCCATCACCAGCTGCACCAACACCACCGATCCGCGGCTGCTGGTCGCCGCCGGCCTCTTGGCCCGCAAGGCGCGGCGCCTCGGCCTGCGCCCGCCGCCCTGGGTCAAGACCTCGCTGGCGCCGGGCTCCCCCGCCGCCGCGCGCTACCTCGAGCGCGCCGGCCTGACCCCCGATCTCGAGGCCCTCGGCTTCGCCATCACCGGCTATGGCTGCACCACCTGCATCGGCAATTCCGGCCCGCTGGTCCCGGCGATGGAGGCGGCGATCCGCGACGGCCTGGCCGCGGCGGCCGTGCTGTCGGGCAACCGCAACTTCCCGGGCCGGATCCACCCGCAGGTCGAGGCCGGCTTCCTGGCATCGCCGCCGCTGGTCGTCGCCTATGCCCTCGCCGGCGACGTCGCCCGCGACATCCTCGCCGATCCGCTGGGGCATGGCCCGGACGGGCGCCCGGTGGTCCTGCGCGAGCTGTGGCCAAGCGGGGCCGAGATCGACGCCGCCCTGCGCGGCGCCGCGGATCCGCGGGACTTCCCGGACGCCTTCGCCGCCGCCCATGACAACGACGTCTGGCGCCGGCTGGAGGCACCAACGGCGACGCTGTTTCCCTGGGACGAGGCTTCGAACTACGTCCGCCGCCCCCCTTTCGCCGCGCGCGGCCAGCACAGCCGCCTGGGCCGGTACCGGGCCCGGCCGCTGCTGGTGCTGGGCGACGACATCACCACCGACCACATCTCGCCGGCCGGGGCGATCCCGCCCGGCAGCGACGCCGGCCTCCATCTGGCGGGCCGCGGCGAGGATCCGCGCGACCTCAACGTCTTCGCCGCCCGGCGCGGCAATTGGGAGGTGATGCGGCGCGGCCTGTACACCAACCGGACGGTGCGCAACCTGCTGGACCCGTCGCTGGCGCCCGGCAGCACGATCCATCTGCCCTCGGGCGAGGCGCTGCCGCTGTGGCGGGCCGCCGAGCGCTATGGCGACGAGGCCATCCCGACCGTGATCCTGGCCGGTGAGCGCTACGGCGCCGGGTCGTCGCGCGACTGGGCGGCGAAGGGCGTCGCCCTGCTGGGCGTCCGGGCGGTGCTGGCCGCCGGCTTCGAGCGGATCCACCGGGCCAACCTGGTTGGCATGGGCGTCCTGCCCCTGCGCCTGCCGGCGGATCGCCATCCGGGCGCCCTGGCGCTGTCGTCCCGCGACTGGATCGAGATCGACGCGCCGGAGGATGCCCTGCGGCCGCAGGGCGCCGTGGCGGTGCGGATCCACCGCGCCGACGGGCGGGTCGACATCTTCGAGGCGACGGCGACGATCGAGACCGCGATCGAGCTCAACATGCTGCGCGCCGGCGGGGTGATGCCGCTGATGATCGAGCGCGCGGTCCCCGCCGCGTCCCCCGTCGGCGACGCCCCGGAGCCCGCGACCTCCGGCCGCTAGGGGATCTCGTAGAGCGTCAGCTCGGCCTCGATGCCGCGCAGCGTGTGGCGCTGGGCGACCGGCTCGATGCCACTGGCCTGCAGCAGCCTGGCGGTGCCGGAATCCGTCACCACCGATTCCGTGGCGAAGATGGCGCGGGAATTGACCAGGGCCTGCACGCGGGCGGCGATGTTGACGGTCTGGCCGAAATAATCCTGCCGCTCGTTCAGCGCGACCGCGAGGCACGGCCCTTCATGGATGCCGATCTTGAGCACCAGATCCTCGCTGCTGGCATGTTCGTCGTTGAGGCGGCCCATGGCGTCGCGCATGCGCAGCGCCGCGGCCACGGCGCGGTCGGGGGTCGGGAAGGTGGCCATCACGGCGTCGCCGATGGTCTTGACCACGGCCCCGGCCTCGGCCGCGACGATCTCGTGCAGCACGCGGAAATGGGCGCGCACCAGGTCGAACGCGGCCAGGTCGCCGACCCGCTCGTAGAGCGCCGTCGACCCTTTCAGATCGGTGAACAGGAAGGTCATGCTGGTGATCTTGAGCCGCTGGTCGACATCGAGCGTGTCGGTCCGGTAGATGTCGCGGAAGGTCTGGTTGGTGAGCAGCCGCTTGGCGGTCAGGAACGGCTTGCGCCGGCCCAGCAGCTCGTGCAGCGCGTGCCCGGCGATCCAGATCCCGGCCAGCACCCGGCGGTTGGTGCGGTTCTCGACCGACAGGCGCAGCGGGCCGGGCCGCAGCACGACGGTCTCGTTCAGCCGGTGCACCGGATCGATGATGAAGGTGAGCGACTGGCGGTCGCGCGTCGGCTCGCCCTTCACGTCGAGGAATTGCGTCGCATGGCTGACCGGGTCGAAGGCGATCAGGAACTCCGCCGGCAACTGCAGCGACAGCAACGCCTTCTCGCCGGCCGGCAGCTCGACGAAGTCGATGGTGATGTCCTCGATCAGCTGCTCGAAATTCGCCGGCAGATCGATGCCGGAGCCCCAGAACATCTGGCGGCAATATTCCACCGGCGGCAGCGTGTCCGGGTCGTGGGCGCCGATCCGGCGCACCCGTGGGCTGACGGTGAAGGCCACCTCCACCATCTCGTCGAGCGTGGCCTCATAGCCGGCGGCGCAGAGGGCGCAATGGTACTCGTCGCGGTCGAGGGACTTCAGCGTGGTGCCGGCATCGAGCACGCCGCCGCAGCCGGGGCACAGCACGTTCCAGGACAGCTCGAACAGGCCAAGGCGCGAGGCGTGCAGGAACACCGCGATGACGCGTTCGACATCGATCCCGGTTTCGGCCGCGAAGTCGAAGACGTTGAGGCGGCAGAGCGCCCGGTCCGGCCCATCCTGCACCAGCCGCTCCACCGCGGCCACGGCCTCGCTGTCGGCCAGCTGCCGCAGGGCCGCGAACAGGGCCTGGGTTTCGCTCATGGCTCGATTTTACGCCAAAATCGAAGAAAATGCCAAAGGCGTCGCCGGAGGTTTGGCAGAACTGATATACGCATCGTATGCCAATTGACATACGGCGCGTATGCACCGATATACCGGCATACGGAGCGTATCTAAATGCGCATCCGATCAGCGGACCGCAGAAAGCCGGACCCGAAACCCATAGGCGAGAGCCCGCGGCCCGGCCTGCCTTGCCCAGACAGGAGTGAACAATGGCCAAACGCGATGCGCTCTTCCCTGCCGGCCGGCAGGCGCTGTACGAGATCAACCGCTATTCGGCGGCAATCCGCTCCGGCGATCTGCTGTTCGTCTCGGGCCAGGTCGGCAGCCGCGAGGACGGGTCGCCCGAGCCGGACTTCGCCAAGCAGGTCCGGCTTGCCTTCGCCAATCTCAAGGCGGTGCTGAAGGCGGCCGGCTGCAGCTTCGACGACGTCGTCGACGTGACCACCTTCCACACCGACCCGGCCGCGCAGTGGGAGACGATCAACCCGATCCGGCTGGAGGAGATCGGCGAGCCGCCTTACCCGAACTGGACCGCGGTGGGCGTGAACTGGCTGGCGGGCTTCGATTTCGAGATCAAGGTCATCGCCCGAATTCCCCAGCCCGCCTGATCGGCCGGCGGTGAGCGCCTGGGACGGCGCTCACCGCCGCCCCTCCTCACCGCCGCAGGTTGGACCGCGCCAGCTCCACCACCTCGTCGACCCGGCCGTTGAGGACCGCCTTCAGCATGTAGAGGCTGAAGCCCTTGGCCATCTCGGTGGTGACCTTGGGCGGCATCGCCAGCTCCATCCGGTTGACCACGGCGTCGATCACGACCGGGCCGGGATGGGCCAGCGCCTCGGCGATCCCGTCCTCGACCCGGGCCGGGTCGTCGATCCGCACGCCCTTGATGCCGACCGCCTCGGCCATCGCGGCGAAGTCCGGGTTGTCCAGCTCGGTGCCGGTGTCGAGGAAGCCGGTGGATTTCTGCTCCAGCTCGATGAAGCCGAGAGCGCCGTTGTTGAACACCACCACCTTCACCGGCAGGTCGAGCTGCTTGAGGCTGAGCAGGTCGCCCATCAGCATGGTGAAGCCACCATCGCCGGACAGCGAGATCACCTGCCGCTTCGGCTCCGCCGCCTGGGCGCCGATCGCCTGGGCCAGGGCGTTGGCCATCGAGCCGTGCCAGAACGAGCCGAGCAGCCGGCGGCGGCCGTTCATCGCCAGGTAGCGCGCCGCCCACACGGTCGGCAGTCCGACATCGCAGGTGAAGACGGCATCGTCCGCCGCCCGCTCGCTCAGCACCCGGGCGATGTGCTGCGGGTGCA
The DNA here is from genome assembly GCA_019508225.1 of Inquilinus limosus. Classification (GTDB taxonomy): domain Bacteria; phylum Pseudomonadota; class Alphaproteobacteria; order DSM-16000; family Inquilinaceae; genus Inquilinus; species Inquilinus limosus_D. The sequence goes on from JAEKLZ010000293.1 coordinate 4,486, forward strand.
GCGGCCCGCCCGGCCGGCCGGTGGCGAGCTCGTCCAGCCCCCGCCGCGCCTCGCGATAGCGCTGCACGGACTCATCGAGATGCGCCCGGTCTGTCTTGGCGGTCAGACGGGGCAGCAGCCCTTTCAGCGTCGAGGCGACGTCGCCGATCACGCCGAGATCGACCGGCACCCGCCGGCCGATCGCCTCGGCCCGCAGGTCGACCTGGGCGATGCGCGCGCCCTTCGGATAGAACTGCCGGTACGGGAAGTCGGTGCCCAGCATCAGCAGCGTGTCGCAGGCCTCCATGGCGTGGTAGCCGGAGGAGAAGCCGATCAGCCCGGTCATGCCGACATCGTAGGGATTGTCCCACTCGACATGCTCCTTGCCGCGCATGGCGTGGACCACCGGCGCCTTCAGCGTTTCGGCCAGCTGGATCAGCGCGTCATGCGCCCCGGCACAGCCGCTGCCGCACAGGAGGGTGACGCGCGAGGCGCCGTTGAGCAGTTCGGCCAGCCGGTCCAGCGCCTGGTCCGGCGGCGTCACCGCCGGCCGGTCCGGCAGCAGGCCTAGCGGCTTCGGCGCCGGCGCGTCCGGCGCCGGCTTCAGGGCGATGTCGCCCGGGATCACCAGCACCGCCACGCCCCGCTCGGCCACCGCGCGGCGGACCGCGATCTCCAGCGCCCGGGGCATCTGCTCGGGGTTGGAGACCAGCTCGCAGTACAGGCTGCATTCCCGGAACAGCTGCTCCGGATGGGTTTCCTGGAAATAGCCGGAGCCGATCTCGGGCGACGGGATATGGGCGGCGATGGCGACCACCGGCACGCGCGACCGGTGGCAGTCGAACAGGCCGTTGATCAGGTGCAGATTGCCCGGGCCGCAGCTGCCGGCGCAGACCGCCAGCCCGCCCGAGACATGCGCGTCGGCGCCGGCGGCGAAGGCCGCCACCTCCTCGTGCCGGACATGCAGCCAGCGGATGCCGCCATGGCGCCGCAGCGCATCGGTGAAGCCATTCAGGCTATCGCCGACGATGCCGTAGATACGCTCGACACCGGCGGCGGCGAGGGTCTCGACCATCTGGTCGGCAACGGTTCTGGCCATGATGCTCTCCTGTCTGTCCGCGGTGCGGCGCTCGGGCTCGGCCCATCCTCCGCGACCGCGTTCCGCGTGTCGATGCGCGGTGTCGTCGCCGGCCCGCCTCCCGCTTCGGCGGTTCACACGGCCACGCGTCGCGCGTCTCAACCGTCAGACCTCCGCCGCTGCGGCGGAGCGGTTCGAGAAGGGAGCTTCGCCATGACGAAGGCCACGGCCGCGATTACCGCTGTGATCGTCCCAGACCAGTCAGTTGCCGACTATGACCGGGCCCACGACAACGCGGCGACCGATCTCATCGAGACCCTCACGAACTCCCCCCACTGGGGCGTCGCGTTTCATATCGACAGCAGAAGCCGGCCGCCGACGGTCACCCGCGTCACCGACATCACCTTTCCCCAGATCAACAATGGACATCAGGGCCGGACCGGCAGCACATACGAATATCAGCTGGATGTCGCGGACAGGGGCAAGGGGTCGAAGGACCGGCTCATCGTCACGATCTCGCTGCGGACCATCACCGGGCAGTCCTATCACCAGGCCAGCGATGTCATCACCGCACATGTGACGCTCACCGGAGAGGCCAAGGTGGTGACGGCCCATTAGCGCCGATGGTGACGTCGCGGCGCCGCGTCCTTACCGGTCGATGCCGGCGATGAAGCTGCGGACGCGGGCCGGGTCGACGGGGTTCCACCATACGCCGTCCTGCTTCAGCGCGCTGGCGACGATCACCGCGTCGACCACGCCGAGGATGGCGTTGACGTTCTCCGGCGTCACGCCGCTGCCGACCAGCGAGGGCAGCGTGGTGGCGCCGGCGATGGTGCGGATGTAGTCCAGGTCGGCGGCGTGGCCGGTGCGCTGGCCGGTGGCGATCACCGCATCGGCGTCGAAGAATTCGACATCACGCACCAGCTCCTCCACCGGCCGGTCGCCGGTGATGGCGTGGGCGCCGTGCTTGACATGGGCGTCGGCGAAGACGCGGATGCCGTCGGCCCGCAGCCGGGCGCGGTAACGCAGCGCCCGCGCCGCCTCGCCCTCGACGAAGCCTTCATTGGCGACATAGGCGTTGGCCCATTGGTTCACCCGGATGAAGGCCGCCTGGGCGGCCGAGGCGATGGCGAAGGCCGGGATCGCGGCATTGGCCAGCACATTGATGCCGATCGGCCTGCCGAACTGGCGCCGGATGCGGTCGGTGATCACCGCCATATGCGATGCCGTCTCCGGCCCGATGTCGTCGGGCTTGGAGAACGGGATGTCGCCATGGTTCTCGACGATCACCCCGTCGCAGCCGCCGGCGAGATAGGCCTCGGCATCGGCCATGGCGCGGTCGGTGATCGCCTCGACCCCGCCGCCGCGATACTGCGGCGCGCCGGGCAGCGCCAGCAGATGGACAACGCCGATCACCGCCTTGGTCCGGCCGAAGATGTCGCGGATGGCGTGGCCACGGTTTTCGGCGACGGCTTTGGTCTCGGTCATCGCTCGGCCCCTCCTCGGGCCAGGGATGCGGGCAGGATCGCTGCGATCTCCGCCCGTGTCGGAAAGGAAGACAATACGCCCGGCCGGGTCACGCCGATGGCGGCGGCCTGGATGGCAGCGGGCAGCGCCGTCTCGATCGCGGCGCCGAGGTCGAGCAGCCCGGCCAGCACGCCGCACAACAGGTCGCCGGCGCCGACGGTGTCGACCGCCGTCACCGCGGGCGCGGCAAAGTCCCGCCGCCCCTCCGCAGTGACCAGCGCGGCGCCGGCGGCGCCGAGGGTGACCACGACCATGGCCGCGCCGCGGCGCAGCAGCGCCTGTGCCGCCCGGTGCGGATCGGCATCGCCGCCCAGCCGGCAGGCCTCGCCCCGGTTGACCACCAGCAGGTCGGTCAGCGGCAGCACGGCGGCGTAGGAGTCGCGGATCGGCGACGGGTTCAGCACCGTGCCGGCGCCGCGCTTGCGGGCCAGGCTGAAGCCGTCGCGCACCGCCGCGATCCGAAGGTTGCCCTGCATCAGCAGCAGGTCGCCGGCCTTGAGCGCCGTATCCAGATCGGTGCCCTGCGGCGGGGCGAAGCGGTCGGCGCAGCCGGTGACGCTGACGATGGTGTTCTCGCCGGCGGCATCGACCTGGATCATCGACCGATCGGTCGGACAATCCAGCCGGACCAGCCCGGCGGCGTCGATCCCTTCCGCCACCAGCCGTTCCGCCACCGCCTCGCCCGGCCGGTCGGAGCCGATGGCGGCGAGCAGCCGGACCCGGGCGCCGGCGCGGGCCGCGGCGACCGCCTGGTTCAGCCCCTTCCCGCCCAGATCCTCCGCCATGCCGTCGGCCACGATCGTCTCCCCCGGCTCCGGAAAGCGCTGCAGCCGGTAGAGGGTGTCGAGACAGGCGTTGCCGACGACGTGGATGGTCATCGAGATCCCATGGGTCTGCTCTGGCGGCGAGATTCCCCCTCACCCTCCCGTCGCTGTCGCGCCGGGCCCCTCCCTCTCCCCAAGGAGAGGGGGGCGAGGCGCGCTTCACCTCTCCCTGGGGAGAGGTCGAAATCGCGCAGCGATTTCGGGTGAGGGGGTGTCACCGGCGTCTCCGCATCGCTCCGCCTTACGCCTTCCCGATCGTCCAGGCCAGCGCCTGGGACCACAGGCGGCCATAGCCATCCCAGGCGGCGAAGTCCGGCGGCAGCCAGTGCGGGCCGATGTCGGAGGTCCAGGCCAAAGTGCGGCCCTGCCCGTATTCGCCGACCACCAGCAGCGGCAGGTCGCCGTACTCCGCGCCGACCGTGGCCAGCACCTGCGTGCCCGGCTTCGGCTTGACCTCGTTGAAGCCGAGCAGCGCCGGCCACGGGCCCGGTAGCCCGGCCAGGATCGGATGGTCGGCGACGAGCTTCGGGTCGAAGCCCTCCGGCACCTCGACCCGGTCGTCGACCGGCAGGATCTCCACCGGCAGCACCTCCTCCACCGCGGTCTTGTGGAAGCGGGCGCCGCCATTGATGCCCTGGAAGCTGTAATAGCCGCCGAACATCAGCAGGCCGCCGCCGCCGCGGACATAGTCGCGCAGCAGCTTCAGCCGGTTCGGCGTGCGCTTGCTGTGCACCCAGGTGTCGGGGTGCAGCAGCAGCGTGTTGGCGCCGATGTCGGACAGGATCACCGCGTCATAGGCCTGCAGGTCCTCGAGCGACTGCGGGAAGTCGCGCTGCGCCAGATGCGCCGGCATGTAGTGGATGTCGAAGGGCGAGTCCTTCAGCGCCTCCAGCAGCGGCTCGGCGCCCTGGTGGTAGGTCACGGTCGGGAACTGGTCGAAGCCCTTGATGTGGGTCGCGGTCGAGACCCAGGATTCGCCCGCCAGCAGGATCTTGTGCTTCGCCATAAGTCAGGCCTTGGTGTTGTGGGCGGCGGAGAAGACGCGCCGCGGATTGTCGATCAGCAGCCGGTCGATCGTCGCCCGATCGACGCCGTGCCGGCGCAGCCGCGGCACGAAATGCTTCAGGATGTAGCCGTAGCCGAAGCCGCCATAGCGGGTCAGCATCATCTTCAGGAACACGTCCTGCGACAGCAGCAGCCGGTCTTCATGGCCGGACTCGATCAGGCTGACGATCGCCCGGGCGTTCTCCTCGTCGCTCGGCGACTGCGCCTTCTGGTCGGCGTAGTAGTAGTCCATGCCGATCATGTCGTATTCCAGGAAGGCGCCGCGGTCGGCCAGCGCCCTCTGGTACGGCAGGTCGGCATGGCTCGGGTTCATGTGGCACAGCACGGTGTGCCGCAGATCCGCCCCCTCCTCCTCGATCACGTCCAGCACGCGATGGGCCAGCCGCTCCCACCCCGGCAGGTGGATCGACAACGGCACGCCGGTGCGACGCGAGGCGCGGGCGGCGCCGCGCAGCGACTTCTCCTCCTCGGCCGTGAAGTCCTTGCTGACGCCGATCTCGCCGATCAGCCCGGCCGGGATCACCGGCCCGTCGTCATCCTCCGGCGGCGGTGCTCCGCCGACATCGCGCACGATGATCTCGGCGATGGTGTCGGCGTCCATGGTCCGCACCTCCGCGGGATGGGACTGGCCGAGGTAATAGCCCGCGCCCATGACGATGTTCAGCCCGGTGCGGCGGGCGATGCGCTGCAACGCCTCCGGGTCGCGGCCGATGCCCAGGCAGGTCGGGTCGACCACGGTGGCGCCGCCCAGCTCGGCGAACTTGCCCAGCTCCTCCACCGCCAGGTCGGTGTCGAGCAGGAAGCAGTTGTCCCGGTTCAGGAACGGGTTCATCCGCAGCTCGCCGATCATGGTGATGTCGATCGGCTTCTCGGCCAGGGCGATATGGCTGGCGCAGCACGGCCGGCGCCACCAGCTCGAGGTGTCGAGCAGGATGTGCTCGTGCATCAGGGTCACGCCCATGGCCTCGACCGGGATCGGCCCCAGCACGGTCATGACCTGGCCGGAGCGCACGCCGATGGTGTCTGTCGTCATTTGCGGGCCTCAGCGGCGGGTCGTGGTCCGGAAGATCCGGAAGTTGAGCCAGATCGCGATCAGGATGATCACGCCTGTGATGATCGGGGTCAGGAAGGGCGACATATGGGCCAGGATCAGGCCGTTGCCGATCACGGCCACGGTCAGGGCGCCCAGCACGGTGCCGATCATGGTGCCGCGGCCGCCGAACAGGCTGGTGCCGCCCAGCACCACCGCGGCGATGACGTCGAGCTCGAACCCCGCCCCGGCATTGGCCGAGCCGCTGCCCAGCCGCGCGGCGATGACCAAGGCGGCCAGCGCCGCGGCGGCGCCGGACAGGACGTAGACCAGCATGGTCACCCGCCGGATGTTCACCCCGGCGCGACGCACCGCCTCGGCATTGGCGCCGATGCCGGTGACGTAGCGGCCGAACCGGGTCTGGGTGAAGATCAGGATGCCGAGCGCCAGCACCGCGACGGCGATGATCGCCGGCAGCGGCAGCCCGGCCACCCAGCCGCGGCCGATGATGACGAAGGCGCTGCCGGGATCGACCGGGATCGAATAGCCCTGGGTGATCAAGAGGGCCACGCCGCGGATGATGCCGAGGCCGGCGAGGGTGACGATGAAGGCCGGGATGCCCTCATAGGCGATGAAGAAGCCCTGCACCGCACCGATCACGGCACCGAGCAGGACCAGCCCGACCAGGGCCAGCGGCCAGGGCACGCCGGCCTGCAGCAGCACCGCCGACAGGGCGCCGACCAGGCCGAGCATCGAGCCGACCGACAGGTCGATGCCGCCGGTGGTGATGACGAAGGTCATCGCCGTGGCGACGATCAGCAGCGGCGCGCTCTGGCGCAGGATGTTCAGGATGTTGGCCTCGGTCAGGAAGGCGTCCGTGACCAGGCCGAACAGGATGCAGACCGCCAGGAAGAACAGGAAGATGCTGGCGACGCCGCCATTGGCCATCACCTGGTGGCGCAGCCCCGGCGGCCGGTCGGCCTTTCCGGCGGTGCCTTCGGTCATCGCAGTGCTCCCTGCCGCGCTCATGCCCGCGCCTCCGGCCCCGCGGCCATGCGGGCCGAACGGGCGGTGAATTTGCGGCCGACGATCAGGTCGACGACCTCCTCGATGTTGGTCTCGGCGATCTGCCGCTCGGCGATGGCGCGGCCCTCATACATCACCTGGATGCGATCGCAGACCAGGAACAGGTCCTGCAGCCGGTGGGTGATCAGGATGACGCTGACGCCGCGGGCGCTGACCGTGCGGATCAGCTCCAGCACCGCCTCGACCTCGGCGACGGCCAGCGCCGCCGTCGGCTCGTCCATGATCAGCACCTTGGGGTCGAAGGAGGCGGCGCGGCCGATGGCGATGCTCTGGCGCTGGCCGCCCGACAGGTTCTCGACCTTCAGCCAGGTGTTGGGGATGCGGATGCCCAGCCCGTCCAGCATCGTCCTCGGCATGCATCCGCCCCTTGTCGAGGAAGGACAGGCCGAAGGCGCCGCGCCGCGGCTCGCGCCCCAGGAACAGGTTGCCGGCGACGTCGACCGTGTCGCACAGCGACAGGTCCTGGTAGACCATCTCGACATGATGCCTGCGGGCATCGGCCGGGCTGTCGAAGCGCACCGCGGCGCCGTCGATCTCGATCGTGCCGGCATCGGGGACCACGGCGCCGGACAGCACCTTGCTCAGCGTCGACTTGCCGGCGCCGTTGTCGCCGACCAGCCCCAGCACCTCGCCGCGGCGCAGGGTCAGGTCGACATCGGTGAGCGTCTGGATCGCGCCATAGCGCTTGCAGATGCCGCTCATGCGGACGCGGACGGGTTCGTCCAACGGTCCCTCCATCATGGATCTCTGCGTCGGCGGCTGCCCCCTCGGGCGAAGGGGCAGCCTCGGCGGGTTACTTGAACATGCCGCGGAACTGG
>JAEKLZ010000294.1 GCA_019508225.1 Inquilinus limosus
GCGGTGGCGGTGGCGATGCGCGACGGCCCTGCGGCCGGGCTGGCCCTGATCGACGCGATCCTGGCGCATGGCCATCTCGGCGGCTACCGCCTGGCCCACGCCGCCCGCGCCGACCTGCTGCGCCGCCTGGGCCGCACGGCAGAGGCCCGCGCCGCCTATGAGCGGGCGCTCGGCCTGACGCAGCAGGAATCGGAGCGGAGGTTTTTGCTGCGGAGATTGGAGGAGCTGGGGGCTTAGGTTGGGTCGGCCGAGGCGAACCCAACACTGTTTCCGAAGGGCCGATGTCGGGTTCGCTGCCTTCTTCACGCGGAGGTTCGAGGCCAGACGCGGTGAATTGCTTTCGCGTCGGATTTCAGTGGGCCTAGGACGCGCGTGGTCGAGCACGCCGTCCGACCATTTCCCGCGACTGCCGGCGAAGAGCCGCCAGTTCCGTGATGGTGAGAATAGCCTATCTGCGCATCCGGTCCCGCCAATCCCGCACGCCCACTGGCCTGATGCCGAATTCGGCCATCAGCTCTTCGGCCCGTCCGCTGCGGAAGAACTCATATTCTCCCGTCCGGACTGCCGCATCGCTGGCCATGAGCTCGATCTAGCTGCAGGTCAACCACCGGATTTCCGCGTTGCTGCGCCTTGGCCGACGCCGCATTGAACTCGGCGGTCGTCACAGGCCCGACATAATCCATCACCGAGAACGTCATGTAGTCCTTCATCAAGAGGATCGGCAGGCGGTAGTGGGCGCCGAGCCGTTCGTAGATCGCGACGAACTCCGGCATCATGGCCGTGCCCATGTGGCAATCGAGATGCGTCACGTCGATGCCTGCCGCCAGCGCCGCCTCGACTTGCGCCCGCAACTCTCGCTCCACGGCTTCCGGATCGGCATTGCGGCGCACGTCGGGGACCTCGGCCCAGAAATAACCGTCCGGATCGGTAAGCCCCTCCTTCGAGACGCCCGTCAGCGGGCGCCAGCGATAGGGTTTCATGTCCGAGTTGAGGGTGAGGTGCACGCCGAGGTCGAGGCCCGGGTTATCGCGGGCGATGGACGCGATCTCCGGGAACCACGGGCACGGCACCATCACCGATCCGGCGGTGCAAAGCCCCAAGCGGGCGAGTTCGAGGAAGGCGGTATTGGCGCCGTGGCTGACGCCGACGTCGTCTCCATGCACAACTACAAGACGGGAATTGGCTTGCGAGGACATTCTGGTCACCCTCTCTCTTGGCGGCCGCGACATGCGGCGGCTTCATCGAGTTCGGGGGACCGGGCGCCGTAGCACCAGATTCCAGGACGCTTTCTGTCGACGTCCCTTTTTCGCTCCAACGTTGATTTTGCATCTGCAAGCGCCGGCTTGCAAGTCAAAGGGGGCTCCGGCGGCTACTGACGTGCCCAAAAGCATGCTGAAGTGGCGGCATTTTCGTGTGGTGATCGGCGGCAATCAGTAGCTATATTGCGCAATCGGCGGCCGGGAAGGGATTCGAACCCCATCCGGGGATTATGATTCCCTGCCCGGCGACCGAACGAGCTTACCCCCTCACACCATCCAATCCGCGTGCTCGATCTGGTCCGGGCGGACGCCGACCAGCGTGACGCGGGTGCCGTCGTCAAGCTCGACCACCGCGCCCAGCAGGCCCCATTTCACCGTGGCGTCGGTGCCGTCGGCGATGGCCAGCTTGTCCTGGTGGACGTTGAAGTCGCTGATCACGTCGCGGCCGTCGCCATGGCCGAAGGCGAAGATGTCGGCGCCGCGGCCCCCGATCAGCAGGTCGTTGCCGGCGCCGCCGGCGATGCGGTCGTTGCCGGAGCCGCCATAGAGCGTGTTGTCGCCGCTGTTGCCGGTGATCTGGGTGTCGGTGTTGCCGGCCCAGACGATCAGGTCGCGGTCGCCCTGCAGCACGATGCGCTCGACCGCGTCGCCCGCCTTGACGTTGACCGTGGCGCGGACCTCATCGAACTCCTCGGTGCCCTTCACCACGGCGAAGTTGAAGAAGAAGGTCGGCGTGTCGGCGGTGATGATGTTCGGGTTCTCCGGCGTGCCCGGCGCCGGGATGTGCAGCCGCGCCACCGACGGGTCGTGGTCGCTGACCTGGTCGGCGAAGCCGGCATTGGTGTGGACGATATCGAACTCCAGCCCCGACTGGTACACGCCGTCTGTCGCCAGCATGTGGTCGAGCTCCTGGCTCGCGCCCTCGAACACGTAGCTCCAGCGCTCCTGCGGCGGCAGCAACTCGTCGGCCAGGTCCTTCAGCACGGGGCTGCCGTCGGCGTCGCCGCGCAGCACCTTCAGCGGGTCGTTCCAGGAGAATTCGTTGAGGTCGCCGACCACCATGACCTTGGCGTCCGGGTCGGCGGCCAGCCGGCCGTCGACATAGGCGTTGACGATCGCCGCCTGGGCCTCGCGCTGGTCCTCGCCGCCATTCACCGGCGGGTAGGTGTCGCCATAGGTCGGCGAACTGCCGCCCTTCGAGGTGAAGTGGTTGTTCACCAGCGTCACCGTCTCGCCGTTGAACACGAAATCGGCGGCCAGCGGCAGGCGGCTGGCGGCGAAGGCGTCGCCATCCGACAGGTCGGGGTCGGTCAGCGCGTGCACCGAACCCTCGACCAGGTCGACCCGGTCGGGGTTGTACAGATAGCCGGTCCGGATGTTGCCGCCGGGCTGGCCGCCCGAGGTGCCGCTGGCCGGCGCCACGTCGACATATTCGTAGCGCGGCCCGCCATGGGCGACGATGGCCTCGATCAGCACCCGCGCGGTCTCGGCGGCGGAGGTGACGCCGGTGATCTCGGCGCCGTCGCTGTCCTGCACCTCCTGCAGCGCGACGACGTCGGGCGAGCCCATGTTCGAGACGATCTGCTGGGCCAGCCGGTCGAACTTGCCGCTGCCGACATCGTCATCGACGTTGTTGGGATTCTTGTCCTGGACCAGGTTGATGTCCTCGACCTTGGGGTCGAGGTTCTCAAGATTGATCGAGCCCACGGTCAGATGGTCGCGGTCGCCGGTCAGCGTTGTCGTCTCCGCCTGCAGCGTGCCTGGGGACTCGACCGTGATCGGCTTGGTCGCCTGCACCTCGTACCAGCCGAAATTGTAGCTGACGACGCCCTGGACGGTGCCGAGCTCGGCGCCGACATTCAGCTTCGGCATCAGGCTGCCCAGCAGGTCGTCGTCGATCTGGATCCGCTCCGGCTGCTGGTCGGTCTCGGAGATCATCAGGCCGCCGGCGCCGCTGCGGGTGCCGGTGGCGTGGTCGCCGTCGTCGGCCAGGACGTAAGCCTCGCCGAAGCCGTTGGTCGGACCGATCACCACCGCGGCCGGGATGTCGACCACCATGCCCTCCAGGCTTTCCCAGTAGTCGACGCCGTCATGGCCGGGGTCGAAGACGGTGCGGCCGTCATCATCGATCACCTCGGTCGACGGGGCATAGCCGCCGGCGCCGATATTGACCGCGACCGGCACGGTCTGCTGCACGGCCGAGACCTCGACGCTGGCGCCGGTGATCTGGGTGAGGGTCAGGTTGTGGGAAGAGGCGCCGCCGGGCTGGAACTCGGTGACCGAGCCGGTGACGTCGAGGGTGACGCCGAGCTGCGCCTCGGCCGGCACATTGCCGGCGCCGGTGAAGACGAAGACGGCGTCCGAGGTCGCGGTGTTGCCGTCACCCTGGGCGTCCTGGATGTAGAAGCCGTTGCTGGCGATGGCGGTGACCACGCCGCGGGTCGCCACCCGGTCGCCCGCGAAGTCGGAGCTGTGGCCGGCGCCCTGGATCTCGTAGATCGCGTGGAAATCCGGCTCGGTCTCGGGCACCGGCGCGTTGACAGCGCCGGGCGTGTTCAGCGCCTCGCCGGGGACCGGGGTGCCGGGCTGGCCCGGCAGGCCACCCAGGTCGAAATCGTTGCGCGTCCAGTCCGAGGGGCTGTCGGTGTCGGTGCCGTCCGGCAGGCGCGAGGCGCCGCCGACGGCGATGCCTCCGCCGTCGAAATTCGGGGTCAGGACGGTGGTGCTGTAGAAGCGGTCGCCGGTGCCGCCATCGTCGATCGCGACGCCGTCGCCGGCGCGGGTCCAGGGCGTGGCGTCGAGCACGCCGTCATCGTTGGTGTCGAGGTCCTGGCCGGTGCTGCCGCTGTAGGTCTCGACCAGCAGCAGGGTGCCACTGCCGTTCTGCAGCAGGTTCGACTGGAAGCCGCTGCTCCAGTAGCCGTCGGCGTCGGTGGTGCCGATCGCGGTGGCCGAGATGATGCGGCCGGTGCCGCCGGCATCGCCCTCGATCTGCACCAGGGTCCAGCCGCTGTAATCGGCCAGCGCATCGCCCCTGATCTCGACATATTCCGAGCTGTCGGTGCCGACATGGTTGGCGACGAACTCGTTGAGCAACGGATCGGCCATGACGAAGTCTCCCCCTTCTTCATCGGGCAGGGTGAGCCCCTGCCGCTCCCGGAAACACCTGTACGGGGCTTCGGTTGCATTCGCATGACTCGTGGAGGTGCGGAGATGGCTCCGATGGCGGATCGCGGGAATTTTATGGGAATTATCCAGGGCGGCCAGCGACCGTCCGTGAAGAAGGACGATTGAAACGGGATAATTTGACGACGTCTCAACCTCCGGATGTCATGCCCGGGCTTGGCCCGGGCATCCAGGAATTGTCGGGAGTCTCTGGATTTCCGGGTCAAGCCCGGCAATGACAATAGAATTTTAGATCAATTCTATCGTTCGCCCATCGGGCTCGCTTGGTGGGAGGCCGGATCAGGGCGCCGTCGGGTCGGGGACGATGATGGCGCCGTCGGCGATGCCGCGGCGGGCGGTCTCGACCGCCTCCTCCATGGCGGGGGTGACCATCGGCCGGTTGTTCTGGTCGATCGCCCAGCCGACCGCATGCTCGCGCACACCCAGCGTGACCAGGCCGGCCTTCCAGGTGTCGGCCCGCATGTCGTCCAGCGAGCGCAGCACGGCGATGTCGACGCGCTTCAGCATCGAGGTCAGGATGGTGCCGGGAACCACGCCGTTCTGGTTGCTGTCGACGCCGATCGCCAGCTTCTCCGCATCGCGTGCCGCCTGGAACACGCCGAGATTGGCTTGGCCGGCGACGGCGAAGAGGACGTCGGCGCCACGCCCGATCAGTCCGCGCGCGACCAGCGTCGCACGGTCCCGGTCGCGGAAGGCGGCGGTGTCGGTCCCGACATAGTCGACCAGGGTGTTGATCCCGGGGCGCGTCGCCCTGGCCCCGGCGGCATAGCCGGCGGAGAATTTCTGCATCAGCGGGATGTCGGCGGCGCCGACGAAGCCGATCGTGCCGGATTTCGAGGCCAGCGCCGCCAGCACGCCGACCAGATAGGCGCCTTCCTGCTCGCGGAACACGATGGAGCGGATGTTCGGCCCGTCGGCGACGCCGTCGACCAGCACGAACCGGGTTTCCGGATGGGCCGCGGCGGCGGCCTTCACGGCGTCGGCATAGTAGAAGCCGACGGCAATGACCGGGTTGGCGCCCTGGCTGATCAGCCCGTCCGCCGCGGCCGCGAAGCCGTCGACCGACGGCAGTTCGGCCTCCAGGAAGGCGTCTCCGGTCTCGTTGCGGAAGAACTCCAGCGCGTGCAGCGCCCCCTCGTTGAAGCCGCCGTCCCGCTTCTCGCCGATGGCATAGATGACGCCCGGCTTGACCGGGATGTCCTCGCCGCGGCCCTGCATGCCCTCATCGGGATCGGCGGCGGCCATCACGGACAGGCCGGCCACGGCCAGGCCGAGGCTGGCGAGGAGGGTGCGACGGTCGAGAGTCATTTCCGTCTCCGGACGGCAGGGCGGCGATGCGGGCATCGGGCTGCCCGCGGCCCCGGAGATGGACGCGTTAAGGTTTGGTTACAAGAGCGCGCTCTGCAACGGTCGTCTGCCGCGTGGGCGGGGGGAGGGGGCCGGTTCAGGCCGGCCGGTCCTTCAGCGCCACCAGGCGGATGCCGGCGGCTTCGAGACGCTCGCGGATGCGGCGGGCGATGCCGACCGCGCCCGGCGTGTCGCCATGGACGCAGATGGTGTCGACCGGCACCGGGATGCGCTTGCCGCTACGGCTGGTGATCGCCTGCTCCTCGACCATGCGCAGCACCCGCTCGGCCGCGACCTCGGGGTCGTGGATCACCGAGCCGGCGATCCTGCGCGAGGTCAGCGTGGCGTCGTCCTCATAGGTGCGGTCGGCGAAGACCTCGCGCACCACCGGCAGGCCCAGCTCCACCGCCGCGCGCTCCAGCGCCGTGCCGGGCAGGACCATGTAGGCCAGGGTCGGGTCGACCGACTGGATGGCCCGGCCGATCGCCAGCGCCACCGCATCCTCGACCATCGCCACATTGCTCAGCGCGCCATGCGCCTTGACGTGGGTGACGCGGTGGCCGACCGCCTTGGCCATGCCCTGGATGGCGCCGATCTGGTAGACCACCTGGGCCTCCAGCTCCTCCGGCGTCTCGCCCTTGATCACCCGGCGGCCGAAGCCCCAGAGGTCGAGGAAGCCGGGATGGGCGCCGACGCCGATGCCGCGGTCGCGCGCCAGGGTCAGGGTCCGCCGCATCACGATCGGGTCGCCGGCATGGAAGCCGCACGCGACATTGGCGGAGGTGACGATCTCCAGCATCGCCGCGTCGTCGCCCATCTCCCAGGCGCCGAAGCCTTCCCCCATGTCGCAATTCAGATCGACGCTCGCCATGACGTGCTTCCCGGACCGGCCGTTGCGATGAGGACTCCTGTATGAACTTCGGCGCCGGTGGGAGCAATCGTCGCCCTGCCCCCTGCAATCGTGCTATTCAGAATCAGCACGACCCAACAGGGGACGCCCAATATGGCGGTGGGGACGAGCGCGAAACGGGTATTCGAACTGATTCTGGTCAAGCCGTCGCATTACGACGATGACGGCTATGTCATCCAATGGCTGCGGTCGGCGATTCCGTCGAACACGCTGGCGGTGCTGTACGGCCTTGCCAGCGACTGTTCCGAGCGCCGGATTCTCGGCCCGGATGTCGAGATCGCCATCACCGCGATCGACGAGACCAACACCCGGGTCCGCCCGGACGCGATCATCCGCCGGATCCGGCGCTCCGGTTCCGGCATGGTGGCGCTGGTCGGGGTGCAGTCGAACCAGTTCCCGCGGGCGGTCGACATCGCCCGGCCGCTGCGGGCGGCGGGGATCCAGGTCGGCATCGGCGGCTTCCACGTCTCCGGCACCATCGCCATGCTGCCCGGCCTGCAGCCGGAGGTGGCGGAGGCGCAGGCGATGGGCATCTCGCTGTTCGCCGGCGAGGCCGAGGGGCGGCTGGACGAGGTGCTGGTCGACGCCTACAACAACCGGCTCAAGCCGCTCTACAACTTCATGGACGATCTGCCGAACATCGAAGGGGTGCCGATGCCGGTGCTGCCGATCGCGCGGGTGCGCCGCACCGCCGGCCAGCACACCAGCTTCGACGCCGGCCGCGGCTGCCCGTTCCAGTGCTCGTTCTGCACCATCATCAACGTCCAGGGCCGCAAGTCGCGCCGCCGGTCGCCCGACGATGTCGAGCGGATCATCCGCGAGAATGTGAAGAGCGGGATCAGCCGCTTCTTCATCACCGACGACAATTTCGCGCGCAACAAGGACTGGGAGCCGATCTTCGACCGGCTGATCGAGCTGCGCGAGCGGGAGAAGCTGTCGTTCCGGATGATCATCCAGGTCGATACCATGTGCCACCGCATCCCGCACTTCATCGAAAAGGCGGGCAGGGCGGGGGTGACCCGGGTGTTCATCGGGCTGGAGAACATCAACCCGGACAGCCTGGTCGGCGCCAAGAAGCGGCAGAACAAGATCACCGAATACCGCAAGATGCTGCTGGCCTGGAAGGCGGTCGGCGCCATGACCTATGCCGGTTACATCCTCGGGTTCCCGACCGACACGCCGGAATCGATCGTCCGCGACATCGGCATCATCCAGCGCGAGCTGCCGGTCGACCTGCTGGAGTTCTTCTTCCTGACGCCGCTGCCGGGGTCGGAGGACCACAAGAACCTGTTCCACGCCGGCATCGCGATGGATCCGGACCTGAACCGCTACGACCTGAACCACGTCACCACCGGCCACGCGATGATGTCGCGCGAGGAGTGGCAGCGGGCCTACAAGCTGGCCTGGCAGACCTACTACTCGCCCGAGCATATGGAGACGGTGATGCGCCGGGCGGCGGCGACCGGCATCAGCGTCGGCAAGATCCTGTTCCTGCTGCTGTGGTTCACCACCTGCATCAATGTCGAGGGGCTGCACCCGCTGGAGGGCGGCTATCTGCGCCGCAAGGTGCGGACCGACCGCCGGCCCGGCTTGCCGCACGAAGCCGCCGTGCCGTTCTATCTCCGCTATGCCGGCGAGACCGTGGCCAAGCACTGGGCCATGGCGCGGCTGTGGTGGCGCTTCAACCAGGTCCGCCGCCGGATCAAGGCCGATCCGAACCGCAAGGCCTATCACGACTTGGCGCTGACGCCGGTCAGTGAGGAAGAGCTCGATACGCTGGAGATGTTCTCGGTGACGCAGGGCGCCCGTGCCGCCGCAGCCCGGGCACATGTGAAGCCGGTGACGCAGAAGCACGACGTCGCCGCCGTGGGGTGATCGGACATAGGGCTGGCCAGCGAGCATCCACCCCACTGTCATCCTTGGGCTTGACCCGAGGATCCAGGGGCAGCCAGTACGACTCTTGGTGGCCCCTGGATTGCCGGGTCAAGCCCGGCAATGACAATGAGGGAGAGGGCGCCTTCGTCCCGAGGCCCTAGACCGCCACGTCGGCCGTATCCGCCGTCTTGAGCTCCAGCGCCGCCTTCAGCAGGGCCTGGGTGTAGGGGTGCTGCGGCGCCTCGAAGATCTGCACCGCCGAGCCGTGCTCGACCACCTTGCCGTTCTTCATCACGATCACCTCGTCCGACAAGGCGCGGACCACCTTCAGGTCGTGGCTGATGAACAGATAGGCCAGGCGGTGCTTCTCCTGCAGCCCGCGCAGCAGGTCGACGATCTGGGCCTGCACCGACATGTCCAGCGCCGAGGTCGGCTCGTCCAGCACCACGAATTTCGGCTTCAGCACCATGGCCCGGGCGATGGCGACGCGCTGGCGCTGGCCGCCGGAGAATTCATGCGGATAGCGGTGCCGGCTGGCGGGGTCCAGCCCGACCTCCTCCAGCGCCGCCACGATCATCCGCTCGCGCTCGGCCGAGGAGCCGCCGATGCGGTGCACCTGCAGCCCCTCCTCGATGATCTCGGAGATCGACATGCGCGGGCTGAGCGAGCCGTAGGGGTCCTGGAAGACGATCTGCATCTCCCGCCGCAACGGGCGCATGTCGCGGAACTGCAGGCCCTGCAGCTCCTTCTCGCCGTAGCGGATCGACCCTTTGCTGGAGATCAGGCGCAGCAGGGCGAGGCCGAGTGTGGTCTTGCCCGACCCGCTCTCGCCGACCACGCCGACGGTGTGGCCCTCGCGCACGGTGACGTCGATGCCGTCCACCGCCTTCACATGGTCGACCGTGCGGCGCAGCACGCCGGCCTTGATCGGGAACCAGACCTTGATCTCGCTGGCCTCGACCACGGTGCGGGCATCGGCCGGCGGCGGCGCCGGGTCGCCCTTGGGCTCGGAGGCGAGCAGGCGCTGTGTGTAGGGGTGCTGGGGGGCGGTGAACACCGCCTCGGTCTCGCCCGCCTCGACGATCTCGCCCTTGTTCATGACGCAGACCCGGTCCGCCATCTTGCGGACCACGCCGAGGTCATGGGTGATCAAGAGGAGCGCCATGCCGAAGCGGCGCTGCAGGCTCTGCATCAGCTCCAGGATCTGGGCCTGGATGGTGACGTCCAGCGCCGTGGTCGGCTCGTCGGCGATCAGGATGTCCGGCTCGTTCGCCAGCGCCATGGCGATCATCACCCGCTGCCGCTGGCCGCCGGACAGCTCGTGTGGATAGGCGTTCAGCCGCCGCTCCGGGTTCGGCAGGCCGACCAGGCGCAGCAGCTCCAGCACCCGGGCGCGGGACTGGGCCTTGCCCATGCCCTTGTGCACCGACAGCACCTCGCCGACCTGCTTCTCGATCGTGTGCAGCGGGTTCAGGGAGGTCATCGGCTCCTGGAACACCATGGCGATCTTGTTGCCGCGCACCTCGCGCAGCACCTTCTCCGGCGCCCCCAGCAGCTCCTGGCCGCGATAGCGGATGCTGCCTTTGGGGTGGCGGGCGCTGGGATAGGGCAGCAACTGCAGCACCGACAGGGCGGTGACCGACTTGCCGGAGCCGCTCTCGCCGACCAGCGCCAGGGTCTCGCCGCGGTCGAGATGCAGCGACACGCCCTTCACCGCCGGCACCGCGCCGCCGGGCACCCGGAACTCCACCGCCAGGTCGCGGATGTCGAGCAGCCTTTCGCCGGAGGTCGGGGTGTCGGTCATGGCGTCTGGGCCCTGGAGTCGGTCACGGGGTCGGCGGCGGGCGGCGGGGCGCTGGCCGCCACGGTCTTGCGCGGGTCGAAGGCGTCGCGCAGCGCCTCGCCCATGAAGACGAGGAGGCTGAGCAGGATGGCCAGCGAGAAGAAGGCGGTGAAGCCGAGCCACGGCGCCTGCAGGTTGGCCTTGCCCTGGCTGACCAGCTCACCCAGCGAGGGCGACCCGGGCGGCAGGCCGAGGCCGAGGAAGTCCAGGCCGGTCAGCAGGCTGATGCTGCCAGTCAGGTTGAAGGGCAGGAAGGTGATGGTGGCGACCACGGCGTTGGGCAGCACGTGCTTCCACATGATCACCCGGTCCGGTTGGCCCAGCGCCCGGGCGGCGCGGACATAGTCCAGGTTGCGGGCGCGCAGGAACTCCGCCCGCACCACCCCGACCAGGCTCATCCACTCGAACAGCAGCATGATGAACAGGAGCGTCCAGAAGCCCGGCACGAAGAAGGACGACATGATGATCAGCAGGTACAGCTGCGGCATGCCGGACCAGATCTCGATCACCCGCTGGAAGACCAGGTCGGTCCAGCCGGCGAAATAGCCCTGGATGGCGCCGGCGAAGACGCCGATGACCGACGCGATGGCGGTCAGGGTCAGGCCGAACAGGATCGAGATGCGCAGGCCGTAGATCAGCCGGGCCAGCACGTCGCGGCCCTGGTCGTCGGTGCCGAGCCAGTTCACCGCCGAGGGCGGGGAGGGGGCGGGCTGGTCCAGGTCGTAATTGATGGTGCGGTAGGAGAACGGGATCAGCGGCCAGACCGCCCAGCCCTTGGCGCTGATCAGGTCGCGCACGAACGGGTCGCGGTAGTCCGCCTCGGTCTCGAACTCGCCGCCGAACGCCGTCTCCGGATAGGTCGCCAGCACCGGCACGTAGTAGTGGCCGTCATACTTGACCAGCAGCGGCCGGTCATTGGCGATGAACTCGGCGAACAGCGTCACCAGGAACACGGCCAGGAACAGCCAAAGGGCGATCAGCCCCCGGCGGTTGGCGCGGAAATTGGCGATGCGGCGAGCGGTGATCGGCCGGATGCGGAAGCCGAGGAAGCGCGGATGGGCGAAGTCCCGGCCCTGAGACAATGCCGCCTCAGACATTGCGGGCCTCGAAATCGATCCGCGGGTCGATCAGGGTGTAGGTCACGTCCTGCACCAGCTTCATCACCAGGCCGAGCAGGGTGAAGACGTAGAGCGTGGCGAACACCACCGGATAGTCGCGCTGGATCGCCGCCTCGTAGCCGAGCAGGCCGAGGCCATCGAGCGAGAAGATCACCTCGATGAACAGCGACCCGGTGAACAGCACGCCGATGAAGGCGGCCGGGAAGCCGGCGATCACGATCAGCATGGCGTTGCGGAAGATGTGGCCGTACAGGACGCGCCGCTCGGTCAGGCCCTCAGCACCATGTGCCAGAGATAGTCGAGGATCTGCTGGTACCATGCCATGGAGGACCAGCCGTCGGAGACCAGGCCGCGCAGCGGGAACCAGGCGAAGTAGCGGCCGCCGGCGAAGGTCACGATCAGCAGCATGGCGAACAGGAAGCTGGGGATCGCATAGCCGACGACGACGACGCCGGAGGTCCAGATGTCGAAGCGCGAGCCGTCGCGCACGGCCTTGCGGATGCCGAGCGGGATCGAGATCAGATAGACCAGCAGCGTGGTCCACACGCCGAGCGAGATCGACACCGGCAGCTTGGATACGATGAGGTCGACCACCCGCGCGCTCTTGAAGTAGCTGCGGCCGAAATCGAAGTTCAGATAGTCATGGACCATCAGCCAGAAGCGCTCGATCGGCGGCTTGTCGAAGCCGAACTTCTTCTCGATCTCGGCGATGAACTTTGGATCGAGCCCCTGGGCGCCGCGATACTTGCTGGCGGCATTGCTGCCGCCGATCTGGGAATTGTCCGCCGGGCGGCCGAAATCACTGCCCGAACCGCTGATCCGGCTGGTCGCGTCGGTGGCGGTGCCCTGCAGCTGCGCGATCATCTGCTCGACCGGCCCGCCCGGGGCGAACTGCACGATGACGAAGTTGATCACCATGATCCCGAACAGGGTCGGGATGATCAGCAGCAGGCGCCGGATGATATAGGCGAGCATCGGTCAGGCTTCACTCCGGCGATGGGCCGGTACGGTGCAAATTTGATTGTTATTGCCGGGCTTGACCCGGCAATCCATGGCTCCCCCGGAGCGGCATCGACGTTCCCTGGATGCCCGGGTCAAGCCCGGGCATGACAGATGAGAGAGCGGGGCGTCAGAGGCTGGTCGGATCTGCCTCACCGGCGCTGTCCTCGCAGGGCCTTCGGATTGTGGTCGCTGTACCACCAGGTCGAGAAGCCGACGTCGTATTTGGGCCGGGTGTCCGGCCGGCCGAACATGTCCCAATACGCGATCCGGTCGACGGGATCGTAATAGAGCCCGATCGACAGGAATTGCCACGCCGCATAGCGGTTCAGGGCCCGGCAGGTCGCGACCTTCTCGTCCCAATTGTCGGCGGCGATGGCGAGATCGATCAGCTCGTCCAGGATCGGGTCCTTGATGCCCCAGGAGTTCTCGCTGCCGCCCACGTCGGCGTATTGCGAATTCCAGAAGCTGCGCAACTCCTGCCCCGGCGGGTAGAAGGCCGGCCAGAAGATCGGCATGATGTCGAACTGGAACTCGTTCAGCCGCTGCCGGAACTGGGCGGTGTCGAGGAGGCGGGCCGTCGTCTGGACCCCAACGCGCTTGAGGTTCTGCACGAAGGGAAGGACCGTCTTCTCCATGTCGCTGCTGAAATAGATGATCTCGAGCGATGCCACCGCGCCGGTGGCGGTGTTGACGAGCTGGTTGTCGCGGTTCTCCCAGCCGGCCTGCTTCAGCAGGTCGACGGCCGCACGCATGTTGGCGCGGATGTTACCGTTGCCGTCGGTGGTGGGCTGTGTGAACTCGGCCGTCAGCACCTCGTCGGGGATGCGGCCCTTATATCGCTCCAGGATCTCCAGCTCACGTCCCTGCGGAATTCCCTCGAACTCGAACGGCGTGTTGGCGAAATAGGCCCGCGGCCGCTTGTACATGCCGTAGTAGCTGGTCTTCTGGGTGCTTTCGAAATCGAACAGATAGTTGAAGGCCCGCCGAACCCGGACGTCGGTAAACAGCGGCCGACGGAGGTTGAAGTTGAGATAGCCGGTGCTCTGGGGGCCCTCCGAGGGAATTTCTTCCATCTTCAGCGCGCCGGTCTCAACACCCTTCACACCCTTGAATCCGGTGACCCACTCCTGTGGCGTCGTGACGCTCATGAAGTCGGTTTCGCCGGATTTCAGGGCCTCGTACATCACGGACAGGTCGCGGTAGTACTGGTAGGTGATTTCGTCGAAGTTGCTCTGGCCCTTGTTCTGCGGCAGGTCCTTGCCCCAGTAATCCGGGGCGCGCTTCAGGGTGAAGGACCGGCCCGGATCGACGGCGCTGATCTGCCGGCCCCCGCTGCCGAGCAGGGGCTCCATGATCGGGGAATCGAAGTCGCGCCCGGTCCACCAGTGCTTCGGCAGGATCGGCATGCCGGCGATGATCTTCAGGATCAGCGGGTTGTCGAGGTTCTTGGCGACGAAGCGGACCGTGCGGTCGTCCAGCGCCTCGATCTTGTCGATGTAGCCGTAGAAACGGGCCTTCAGATAGGGCGACTTGCCGCGGAACAGGTCGTTGGTGAAGACGATGTCGGCGGCCGTCATCGGGGTGCCGTCATGGAAGCGCGGGCCCTCGCGCATCGTGCAGATCAGGGACAGGCCATCCTCGGAGAACTCTAGCGATTCCGCCACGTCCGCATAGTCGGTGCCGAGCTCGTCGGCATTGGATGTCAGCAGGGAATCGTAGATCGCCGAGATCAGCACCGAGGGGGCGTTGCCGTTGCCGGCAAAGTAGTTGAGCGTGTCGAAGGTGCCGTAGGCGCCCAGCACCAGCTTGCCGCCCTTGGGGGCGTCCGGGTTGACGTAGTCCCAATGGGCGAAGTCCTTCGGGTACTTCGCCGGCTGGCCCAGCAACGGAACATAGTAGGTCGGCGCCTTGAAGCCAGGCCGGCCGCCGGGGGTCGCCTGGGCGAAGGCCCGGGGCAGGGGGAACGAGGCTCCCGCAACCGAGAGCATCGAGCCGATCGAGAACTGGCGCCGTGTGATCATGCGTCTCTCTCTATCCTCCGCCGCGCGTCAGCGCCGCATCTTTCGCCGGATCGATCCACCAGGTCGAGGGGAACGCGATCCCATTAGCACACGATCCAGCGCCCGGGTCGCAACCTGCAGCGACGACAGGTCGCGGGCGGCGGTGACCTTGTCGATCAGCGCGTCCACCACCGGGTTGCGGATGCCCATGAGATTGGCCGAGCCCTCGATCCCCGCTTCGCCGGAGCCGAAATAGTTGCGCAGCTCGCTGCCCGGCGGGGGGTAGAAGGCGAGGGCGACGGGCATGACGTCATAGTCGAAGCTCTGCTGGCGCTTCTGCATCTGCGCCGCATCCACCCGGCGCAGCGATGCCTGCACGCCGATCTGCCGCAGCCGGTCGATGAAGGGCTGGGTCGTCCGTTCGAAGATCGCCTGGTCGAACAGGATCTCGAAGCGCATCGGCTCGCCGGTGGCGATGTTGGTCATCACCCCGTCGCGCTGCTCCCATCCCGCCTCCTTCAGCAGGCGCAGGGCGGTGCGGATGTTGTCGCGCATATTGCCGCTGCCGTCGGTCTTCGGCAGTGCGAAGGGCGTGTCGAACAGCGCGTCCGGCACCTGGCCGCGGAACGGCTCCAGCAGCGTCCGTTCCTCGCCTTCCGGCACGCCGGAGGAGCGGAAGCCTTCGGCGTTGAAATAGCTCGTCAGCCGGTCGTACAGGCCGGAGAACAGGGTCTTGTTGACCCATTCGAAATCGTACAGCCAGCCCAGCGCCTCGCGGACCTTGGGGTCGGAGAAGGGCGGGCGGCGCAGATTGAGGAAGTATCCCTGCATGCCGCGGGGATCCTCGCTGGCGATTTCGGCACGGATGAGGCGGCCGTCGCGCACCGCCGGGATGTCGTAGCCGGTGGCCCAGAACAGCGAGGTGAACTCCTGCCGGAAGTCGGAGTTGCCGCCCTTGAACGCCTCGAACTCGGCGTCGCGGTCGCGGTAGTAGTCGTAGCGGATGCGGTCGATGTTCCACTGGCCGCGGCTCACCGGCAGGTCGCGGCCCCAATAGTCCGCCACCCGCTCCCACGCCAGCGTCCGGCCGGGATCGACCGATACGATCCGGTACGGACCGCTGCCGAGCGGCGGCTCGACCGTGTTCTCACCGACATCGCGGCCGTTCGCGGTCCACCAGTGCTTCGGCAGGATCGGCAGCGCGTTCGCCACCTGGCCGATCGGCTTGCGGATGTTGCGGCTGGCGAAAGTGAAGCGCACCCGTTGGTCGTCCAGCGCCTCGGCGCCGGTCACGTCGCGGAAGAAGGATTTCAGGAAGGGCTCGGCCTTGTCCCGCACCGTCTCCCAGCTCCACACCACATCCGCGGCCGTCACCGGGACGCCGTCATGCCAGCGCGCCTCCGGCCGCAGGGTGAAGATCGCCCAGGAGGAATCGTCCGCGACCGTCACGCTCTCCGCCAGCAGGCCGTAATAGACGCCAGATTCGTCCTGACTCTCGACCATCAGCGAATCATAGAGCAGCCCCAGCGACCGCGGCGGCGTCCCGATCGGGATGACGTTCAGCGTGTCGAAGGTGCCGACCGTGCTCAGCACCAGGCTGCCGCCCTTCGGCGCGGCCGGGTCGGCATAGTCGAAATGGCTGAAGCCGACCGGGTATTTCGGCTCGCCGAACAGGGCCAGGGCATGGCTGGCCGCCGGCTCGGTCCCCGTGGTCGCCGCCGGCTCCTGCGCCGCCCGAACAGCGGCCGGGGCCGCGAGGGTGAGGGCGAGCAGAAGGGCGGCAATGACGCGCATGAAAGTCCCGGGCCGGCGGTCCGGCGCAGCGGCGCCGGCGGAGAAGCGGAGTCTAGGGAATCTCACGGCGCTGGATAAAGCCAGACATAAACGGAAACGGGACCGCTTTTGGCGGTCCCGTTCCGGAAGGGCAACGCTGCGGCGATCAGCCGCCGCTCTTCGGCGCCTGCTCCGTCGCGCCGGCCGGGGGAACAGTGCCTGCGGGGGCAGCGCCGCCGGCCGGGGCGGCATCCGGGCTCGGCAGCGGCGCCGGCGTGTCGGCATTGGTGCGCAGCCAGGCGATCAGGTCGGCGCGGTCTTTCTCGTTCTTCATCCCGGCATAGGTCATGGTCGTGCCCGGGATATGCGCCTTCGGACCGGCCAGGAACTCGTTCAGCTCCTCATAGGTCCAGTGCGCACCTTCCTCGTGCTTCTTCTTGATCGCGGCCGAGTAGTTGAAGTCGTCCTTGTGGCCCATCGGCGCGTCGACCAGATTCCACTGGTTCGGGCCGACCTTGTTGGCGCCGCCCTTCTCGAAGGTGTGGCAGGCGGTGCAGGCCTTCGACAGGGCTTGGCCCTTGGCCGGATCGGCGGCGGCCATCAGCGGCGCGATCGGCGGGATCGACGGCCCGGCCTGCTCGGCACCGGCGGCCGGCGCGGTGGCCACGGCGCTGGTGTCGACCTTGAACGCGTTCTCGTGCAGCGGCTCCGGCGAGACCAGGATATCGGCCACGATGCCGGTCGCCATTCCGATGATGCCGGCCAGCAGGACAGCAGCGAATATTTTGTTGAATTCCATGCCGGATCTCACCTCGAAGCGCGACGGCAACCTCCC
>JAEKLZ010000002.1 GCA_019508225.1 Inquilinus limosus
GGGTCTTCCTGGAGACTTGTGACTACATCGGCTGAAAGCAAAATGAGTCCCCCCTCCCCTCGCGGGAGGGGGTTAGGGGGAGGGGGTTCTCGAAGCCCAGAACCAGCCCGGACTCTGGCGATCCGGTCCCGACGGCGAAGCCTGTCCTTTTCGCATTCGCGCGCGGACGCGCGCAGCCCCCTCCCCCTCCCCCTCCCCCCTCCCGCAAGGGGAGGGGGGACTAAAAAGGAACGGCTTCAGCTATTTTGAAAAGGTCTCGCCTGGCGGGAGAGGCAATGCGTCTGTCCCGCCGTCTAAACCGGATCGGCGCGCCCCGGATCCAGCGCATCCGCGAGGCGGACGAGGTCGGTGATCGACCGCACCTCCAGCTTCCGCATCACCTGGCCGCGGTGGATCTTGATGGTGATCTCGCTGAGCCCGAGCCGGCCGGCGATCTCCTTGTTCATCAGCCCGTCCGCGACCAGGGCCATGATCTGCCGTTCGCGCGGGGTCAGGGTGGCATAGCGCCCCGCGATCCCGGCCACGCGCTGCTCCGCCGCGCGCCGCTCGCGGTCGCGCTCGATCGCCGCGGCAACGGCGTCGAGCATGTCCTGGTCGCGGAACGGCTTGGCCAGGAAGTCGACCGCGCCGGCCTTCATCGCCCGCACGCTCATCGGGATGTCGCCATGGCCGGTCATGAACACGACCGGGATGCGGATGCCGGACTGGGCCAGCTGCGCCTGGAAATCCAGGCCGCTGGCGATCTGCAGCCGGATGTCGAGCACCAGGCAGCTGGCCGAGGACGCCAGCCCGCCATCCAGGAAGTCCTGCGGCGAGCCGAAGCAGGCGACGCGGAAGCCGACCGAGCGCAGCAGGCTGTCCAGCGCGGTGCGGACCGGCGCCTCGTCATCCAGCACCAGGACCAGCGGTGCCTCGGCCACCACGCCGGTCATCCTATCCTCCGATCCGACGCCCACCGGTCCGCCGCCGGCAGGGCGACATGCAGGGTCAGCCCGGCCCCGGCATTGCGCGAGGCCCGGATCCGCCCGCCATGGGCTTCGATGATGGAGCGGCAGATCGACAGGCCGAGGCCCATGCCGCCGGGCTTGGTGGTGCGGAACGGGGTGAACAGGCGCGGCAGCTCCTCCGCCGCCAGCCCGACACCGCTGTCCTCGACCAGGATCAATACCTCTCCCGCCTCGCCGCCCCGGGTCTCGATCGTCAGCTCGCGCCGGGGCGCCGTCGCCATCGCCTGGACGGCGTTGACCATGAGGTTGATCAGCACCTGCTGCAGCTGGATGCGGTCGCCCGACACCGCCGGCAGACCGGGGGCGAGCCGCATGTGCAGCGCCACGCCGTGATCGGCGATCTCCTGCCGCATCAGGTCCACCGCCTCGCCGATCACGGCGTCGAGGTCGACCGCCACGCGCTCCGGCTCCGCCTTCCGGGTCAGGTCGCGCAGCCGCTGCACCACATGGTCGGCGCGGTTGGCCTGGCCGGCGATGCGGCCGGCGCAGGCCCGCGCCTCGTCCAACGCCGGCACCGGCCGGTCGAGCCAGCGCAGGCAGGCCTGGGCGTCGGTGACGATCGCGGCCAAGGGCTGCTTGACCTCATGTGCGATCGACGCCGTCAGCTCGCCGAGCGTGACCACGCGGGAGACATGCGCCAGCTCGGCCCGGGCCTCGGCCAGGGCCTGGCGCTCGGTGATGTCGACGGCGCTGAGCAGGACGGTGGAGCGCACATCATCGGCCGGGAAGGTGGCGGTGAGCAGCACCGCGCGGCGCTCGCCGCCGAGGGTCTGCAGCACGGTCTCGCCGGCGAAGGACGACCGGCCCTCGGCCAGGGCGATCAGCAGATCGCGCCAGGTCCGGATGGTCTCGGGCAGGAAGATGCGCGCACGGCCGGCGATCGCATCGGCGGCATCGGCGGCACCGACCAGCCGGACCGCGGCGTCGTTGGCGTCGACCGTGCGCATCAGGGCGATGCAGCGCTCGACCAGGCGGTGGTCGTCCTCGAGCCGGCGGCGTAGATCGGGGACGCCCTGGCGCGCCAGATCCTCGAACAGGCGCTGGACCCGGGTGAAGTCCTCCTCCCAGATCGCCACCCCGACCGACTGGAAGATGCCGCGCCAGCGCCGCTCGCTGTCGCGCAGCACCGTGGTCGCGGCCTGGCTGCGCTGGGCCAGCACCGTGGCGATGGCGATCGACGACAGGCTGACGACGCTGCGCAGCAGATGGCCCTCGAAGCCGGTGTGGCGCAGCCCGACCAGGAATCCCACCACCGTCAGCCCGCCGCAGCCGAGCGCCGCCAGCTTCACGCCGCGGCGGTCGAGGAAGCCGACCGACATCAGGATGACGATGGCGTACAGCACCGCCACCGCGATCTTCATCGGGCTGAAGGTGTCGAACAGGAAGATGGCGAGGGCCAGCGCCGCGGCCAGCAGCGGCAGCATCCGGACCTGGCCGGGCCAGGGCCGCGGGGCGGCGCCGGCGGCAGACGAAGCGGCGGTCACCGGCGTCGCGGCCCGCGGGCGAGATCGATCATGGCGCCATGCCTCCTGATGCCCGGTGCCGGCGAGACATGATCACGCCCGGGGCCGGCGGCAACACCCTGCCCCGGCCCCCTGCCGTGCGCGGCATGCAGGCGTCGCATGTCACTCCCCGGCCGGCGCGCCTTCGCGGGCAAGATGCGGCGCCATCGCAGTATCCGGCCGGCGGCGGCTGGCCAGCCAGACCCGCAGCTTGTCGAGATACAGATAGACCACCGGCGTCGTGTACAGGGTGAGGGCCTGGCTGAGGATCAGGCCGCCGACCATGGCGTAGCCCAGCGGCTGCCGCAGCTCCGCCCCCGTCCCGGAGCCGAGCATCAGCGGCAGGCCGCCCAGCAGCGCCGCCATCGTCGTCATCATGATCGGGCGGAAGCGCAGCAGGCAGGCCTGGCGGATCGCGTCGTACGGCGTCATCCCCTGGTCGCGCTCCGCCTGGATGGCGAAGTCGACCATCATGATGCCGTTCTTCTTGACGATGCCGATCAGCAGGATGACGCCGATCAGCGCGATGACGCTGAAATCGAACCCGAACAGCATCAGCATCACCAGCGCGCCGGCGCCGGCCGAGGGCAGGGTCGACAGGATCGTCAGCGGGTGGATGTAGCTCTCATACAGCACGCCCAGGATGATGTAGATCACGATCAGCGCGGCGGCGACCAGGTAGGGCTCGCTGGCCAGCGAGGCGTCATAGAGCGTGTCG
Source organism: Inquilinus limosus (assembly GCA_019508225.1). Taxonomy (GTDB): domain Bacteria; phylum Pseudomonadota; class Alphaproteobacteria; order DSM-16000; family Inquilinaceae; genus Inquilinus; species Inquilinus limosus_D. The sequence continues at coordinate 3,228 of JAEKLZ010000002.1, forward strand.
TCGATCAGCTGCGGCTGGATGCCGTAGCGGGCGGCGGCGTCGCGGTCGATGTCCAGCGTCAACGTGGTGCCGCCGGTCTGCTCGTCGGTGGCGACGTCGCGCAGCTGCGGCAGGGTCTTCAGCTTGTCGTAGATCCTGGGCGCCCACTGGTTCAGCTCATCGATATTCGCGTCCTGCAGCGTGTACTGGTACAGCGTGCGGGTCGCCCGGCCGCCGATGTTGATGTCCTGGGCCGGCTGCAGGAACAGCGCCGCGCCCTCGACCTTCGCCAGCTGCGGCCGCAGCCGGTCGATGATCTGGCTGGCCGAGGCCTGGCGCTCGTCGCGCGGCTTCAGGGTGATGAACAGGCGGCCGTTGTTCAGCGTCTGGCCGCCGCTGGAGCCGAGCGCCATGGCGAGGGTGGCGACATCCGGGTCGGCGGCGACGATCTTGCCGAGCTCCACCTGCTTGCGGCTCATCTCGGCGAAGGAGATGTCCTGCGCCGCCTCCGAGGTGCCGAGGATCAGGCCGGTGTCCTGCTGCGGGAAGAAGCCCTTGGGGATGATGACGAAGAGATAGGCGGTGGCGGCGACGGTCGCCAGGAACACCATCAGCGTGATGCGGCGGTGCATGAGTGCTGCGTCGAGCGACCGGCGATAGCCCGCCAGCAGCAGGTCGAAGCCGCGCTCCGAGATCCGGTACAGGCGGCCGTGCTGGCCGGTGTCGTGCTTCATGAACTTCGCGCACATCACCGGCGTCAGGGTCAGCGAGACGATCGCCGAGACCAGGATGGTCATGGACACGGTGACGGCGAATTCGCGGAACACCCGGCCGACGATGCCGCCCATCAGCAGCAGCGGGATGAACACGGCGACCAGCGACAGGCTGATCGAGAAGATGGTGAAGCCGATCTCGCCGGCGCCCTTCAGCGCCGCCTGCACCGGCGACAGCCCCGCCTCGATGTGGCGGTGGATGTTCTCCAGCATGACGATGGCGTCGTCGACGACGAAGCCGACCGCGATGCTGAGGCCCATCAGCGACAGGTTGTCCAGGCTGTAGCCGAAGGCGTACATCAGCGCCAGGGTGCCGACCAGCGCCAGCGGCACGGTCACGCTGGGGATCGCCGTGGCCCAGAAGTTGCGCAGGAACACGAAGATCACCATCACCACCAGGCAGATGGTCAGCAGCAGCGTGAACTGCACGTCGCTGACCGAGGCGCGGATGGTGGTGGTGCGGTCGCTGAGGATGTCGACCTTGACCGCGGGCGGGATCGCCGCCTGCAGCTGCGGCAGCAGCGCCTTGACGTGGTCGACCACGTCGATGACGTTGGCGCCGGGCTGCTTGAACACGATCAGCAGCACCGCGCGCTGGCCGCCGGACCAGGCCGCCAGCTTGGTGTTCTCCGGCCCCTCCACCGCCTGGCCGATGTCGCGGATGCGGACCGGCGCGCCGTTCTTATAGGCGATGATGACGTCGTTCCAGGGCTCGGCCTTCAGCTCCTGGTCGTTGTCGTAGATGGTGAAGGTCCGCGTCGCGCCGTCGATGCTGCCCTTCGGGCTGTCGGCGGTGGCGTTGGCGATGACGCCGCGCACATCCTCGAGCCCGATGCCCAGCGCCGCCAGCTTCTGCGGGTCGACCTGCACCCGCACCGACGGCTTCTGCTGGCCGCCGATGCTGACCTGGGCGACGCCCGGCACCTGGCTGATGTTCTGGCTCAGCACGTTCTCGGCATAATCGTCGACCGCGGTCAGCGGCAGCGTGTCGGACCGGGCCGCGATCACCAGGATCGGCGCGTCGGCAGGATTGACCTTGCGGTAGGTCGGCGGCGACGGCAGGTCCTTCGGCAACTGGCCGCCGGCGGCGTTGATCGCGGTCTGCACGTCGCCCGCCGCCGCGTCGATGTTGCGGTCGAGGTCGAATTGCAGCGTGATCGAGCTGTTGCCGAGCGTGCTGCTGGAGGTCATCTGCGACACGCCGGGGATCTCGGCGAATTGCCGCTCCAGCGGCGCCGTCACCGACGAGGCCATGGTGGTCGGGTCGGCGCCGGGCAGCTGGGCCGAGATCTGGATGGTCGGGAAGTCGACCTGCGGCAGCGGCGCCACCGGCAGCAGCGGATAGGCGACCAAGCCGACCAGCAGCACCCCGGCCATGAGCAGCGAGGTCGCGATCGGCTTGCGGATGAAGGGGGCCGAGATGCTCATGGTCAGGCGCTCGGCTGGCTGGGGGTGGCTTGGCGGGTCTGCACCCGGCTGCCGGGCTGCAGCCGGTACTGGCCGGCGGTGACGACGCTGGCGCCGGCGTCGAGGCCGGTCTCGACCACAGCGGTGCCGTCGGTGATCTGGCCGATGCCGACCGGGCGCAGCTCGACCGTGTCATCCGGCTTCACGGCGTAGACATAGAGCCCGTCGGGCCCGCGCTGGATCGCGGTGGAGGGCACGGTGACCACGTTCTGCTCGGTCCGCAGCAGCAGCCGGACGTCGACGAACTGGCCGGGCCACAGCTGGTCGGACTTGTTCGGGAAGGTCGCCTTCAGCCGGATGGTGCCGGTGGCCTGGTCGATCTGGTTGTCGACCAGCTGCAGCGTGCCCTGGTCCAGCGGCTTGTCGTCGCCGCGGGTGTCGGCGAACACCGTCAGCGGCCCCTTGGCCATCGCCGCCGAGATCTCCGGCAGGTTCTCCTCCGGCAGGGTGAAGATCACCGTGATCGGGTGCAGCTGGGTGATCACCACCAGCCCGCCGGTGTCGGTGGCGTG
>JAEKLZ010000003.1 GCA_019508225.1 Inquilinus limosus
GACACCATCACCGAACGGCTCTGGCGCTCCCTCGGCATCGAACCCTATCTCTCCTCCGACCCCCCGGACAAACCCGATACCGGGTGACCGGCCGCGAGGCTGGTCGGATAGGCGGAGCCACCCCCTCACCCGAAATCGCTGCGCGATTTCGACCTCTCCCCGGGGAGAGGTGTCGGAGCATCGCGCTTTTTTCCCTCTCCCTCGGGGAGAGGGAGGGGCCCGTCGCGTTGGCGACGGGAGGATGAGGGGGAGGGCCGGGATCGATCCCCGCCGCGGTGTGTTAGCGAAGTGAACGCCTTCGCCCGACACCGCATCCGGACCGCCGATGATCAATTTCGACAATCTATGGGCGCTGTTCGCCTTCTACGGCCTCAACGCGCTCTACGCGTTCGTGCTGCTCGGCCTCGGCTGGTGGCTGGCGCGCTTCATCGAGCGCTGGGGCCTGCGCCTGGCGCACGGCACCCGTCATGTCGACCCCACCATCGCCGATTTCCTGGCGTCGCTGCTGCGCTACCTGGTGCTGGCGGTCGTGGTCATCGCCGTGCTGCAGATCTTCGGCATCCAGACCACCAGCCTGGTGGCGGTGCTGGGCGCGGCTTCCCTGGCCATCGGCCTGGCGCTGCAGGGCACCCTGTCCAACCTGGCGGCGGGCGTGATGCTGCTGGTGTTCCGGCCGTTCAAGATCGGCGACGCGGTCGAGGTCGCCGGCAAGGCCGGCACCGTCCGGTCGCTGTCGCTGTTCATGACCGAACTGGTGACCGCCGCCAACATCCAGATCCTGCTGCCGAACGGCGCGGTCTGGGGCGCCGCCATCGTCAACAATTCGACCTATCCGGGTCCGGCGAGGATGGAGCTGACCTTCGCCGCGCCGGCCGGCCCGGCGGGCGAGGCGCTGGCCCAGGACATCGTCGCCGCGCTGAAGGCCGATCCGCGCCTGGCGCCGGGGGCCGAGCCCGCCGTCGCCGTGTCGAAGCTGGTCGACCTGTCCAAGCCCGGCGCCGGGGTGGTGGAGCTGACGGTCAGCGCGTCCGTGGCCACCGCCGATGTCGGCGCTGTGAAGACGGCGCTGATGCAGCGGATCAACCAGAGCATGGGGCGCCTGACCGCCGGCGGCCTTGCCTCGGACGCGCCCGCAACCTAAAAACCGCGGGCAACCGGAAGATTTGCCCGCATGTCCTCGCTCGCCTCGAAGCTGACCGAAACCGTCGCCGCCGCCTTCGCCGCGGAAGGCCTGCCGCCCGAACTGGGCCAGGTCATCGTCTCGAACCGCCCCGATCTCGGCCAGTTCCAGTGCAACGGGGCGCTGCCTGCGGCCAAGCGCGCCGGCGCCAATCCGCGCGAGATCGCCCAGCGCGTCGCCGACCGGCTGGCGCAGGACCCGCAATTCGCCCAGGTCTCGCTGGCCGGCCCCGGCTTCATCAACCTGTCGCTGACCGATGCGGTCCTTTCCGGCCATGTCGACGCCCAGGCGCGGGACGACCGGATGGGCGTGCCGAAGACCAGCCCGGCGCGCCGGGTGGTGCTGGATTATGGCGGGCCGAACATCGCCAAGCCGATGCATGTCGGCCACCTGCGGGCCTCGATCATCGGCGACAGCCTGCGCCGGCTGGTCCTGTTCGCCGGCGACGAGGCGATCGGCGACGTGCATATGGGCGATTGGGGCACGCCGATGGGCATGGTGATCAGCGAGATCGCCCGCCGCCAGCCGGACCTGCCCTATTTCGACCCGGATTTCACCGGCCCCTATCCGGCCGAGAGCCCGGTGACGATGGAGGATCTCGAGGTCCTGTATCCCGCCGCGTCCCAGGCCTCGAAGGCCGATCCGGCGCGGATGGAGGAGAGCCGCCGCGCGACCGCGGAGCTGCAGGCCGGCCGGCCCGGCTACCGGGCGCTGTGGCAGCATTTCATCGACGTCTCGATCGCCGGCATGCAGCGCGAATTCGACGCGCTGGGGGTGCATTTCGACCTGTGGAAGGGCGAGGCCGCGGTCCACGACCTGATCGAGCCGATGGTCGAGGACCTGAAGGCCAAGGGCCTGGCCGAGACCGATGACGGCGCCGTCATCATCCGCGTCGCCGAGGAGGGCGACAAGAAGGAGGTGCCGCCGCTGATCCTGGTCAAGTCGGACGGCGCCTTCACCTATGGCACCACCGACCTTGCCACCATCGTCGACCGGCGCCAGTCGCTGGACCCGGATCTCGGCCTCTACGTCGTCGACCGGCGTCAGTCGCTGCATTTCGAGCAGGTGTTCCGCGCCGCCCGCAAGGCCGGGCTGAACGGCAAGTCGGCGCTGGAGCATCTCGGCTACGGCACCATGAACGGGCCGGACGGCAAGCCGTTCCGGACCCGCGCCGGCGGCGTGATGAAGCTGTACGACCTGCTGGACACCGCCACCGAGATCGGCCTGAAGCGGCTGGAGGAGGCGCATCTGGCCGAGGGCTATCCGGAGGAGGAGCGGCGCGAGATCGCCCGCCGGGTCGGCATCGCCGCGGTCAAGTTCGCCGACCTGTCGAACAACCCGTCCTCGGACTATGTCTTCGATCTCGACCGCATGCTGCGCTTCGAGGGCAAGACCGGCCCCTATCTGCAATACGCCGCGGTGCGCGCCAAGTCGCTGCTGCGCCGGGCGGACGGGCAGGGCGACGCGCCCGGCGCCATCCTGCCGGCGGCGAACGAGGCCGACCGGGCGCTGATGCTGCAGCTCGGGCAGCTGCCCGACGCGGTGCGCAACGCCTATGACAAGCGGGCGCCGAACGAGCTGTGCGACTTCGCCTATGCCCTGGCGCGGGAGTTCAGCCGGTTCTACGATTCCTGCCATGTGCTGAGCGAGCCGGACCCGGCGCGCCGCGCCTCCTGGCTCGGCCTCACGGCCCTGACGCTGCGGCAGCTGGAGCAGGTGCTCGATTTGCTCGGAATCGAAATTCCGGATCGTATGTAAACGAACAGAACTGGTGTATCGTCCGACCAAAGGCGGAACGACGGGGTATGCCTTGTCGTTTTACCATGAGGGCACAAAGCCCCGCCGCGGGCCGTCGTCCGCGGTCGATGGAAGAGGACGGGTGAACATGACCGGTACTGCCGACCGGAGCGCCGCGCTCAGCGCCGCCTGGGCCGAGCCCTGGGCATCTGCCGTCGAATACTGGGTCGATGCGGCGCAGCGCAGCGTGCTGTTCTGGGACGTGATGCGCCAGCGCGGCAACCAGGACCCGGACAAGCGGCCCTTCGTCGTCGTCGACCCGCGCGCCGGCCACGGCCCGGGCATCGGCGGCATGAAGCCGGAAAGCCAGATCGGCCGCGCCCTGCGCGCCGGCCATCCCTGCTACTTCATCGGCTTCCTGCCGGTGCCGGTGGCCGGCCAGACGCTGGAGGATATCGGCCGGGCGCAGGCCGAGTTCCTGCAGATCGTCGCCGAGCGCCACCCGAAGGCCGAGGGCAAGCCCTGCGTCATGGGCAACTGCCAGGCCGGCTGGGCGCTGGCCATGCTGGCCGCGGTCAAGCCCGGCATCGTCGGGCCGATGATCCTGGCCGGCGCGCCGCTGTCCTATTGGGACGGGCCGCGCGGCAAGAACCCGATGCGCTATCTCGGCGGCCTCGCCGGCGGCGGCTGGCCGGCGGCGCTCAGCGCCGATCTCGGCAATGGCCGCTATGACGGCGCCCATCTGGTGCAGAACTTCGAGAGCCTGAACCCGTCCAATACGCTGTGGTCCAAGCAGTACAACCTGTACAGCAAGGTCGACACCGAGGTGGCGCGCTATCTCAGCTTCGAGAAGTGGTGGGGCGGCTACGTCCAGCTCAACGCCAACGAGATCGAGACCATCACCGAGGACCTGTTCGTCGGCGACAAGCTGACGGCCGGGCGGCTCGAGACCTCCAGCGGCAAGCCGATCGACCTGCGCAACATCACCTCGCCGATCGTGGTGTTCTGCTCGCAGGGCGACAACATCACCCCGCCGCAGCAGGCGCTGGGCTGGATCCTCGACCTGTACGACTCGACCGACGACATCGTCGCCAATGGCCAGACCATCATCTACGCCATCCATGACGATATCGGTCATCTCGGCATCTTCGTCTCCGGCCGCGTCGCGGCGAAGGAGCACAACGAGTTCATCCAGAACATCGACCTGATCGACACGCTGGCGCCCGGCCTGTACGAGGCGGTGATCGTCGAGAAGCAGGCCGATGACCCGAATGCCGCGCTGATCCGCGGCGACCATGTGGTGCGGTTCGAGGCGCGCAGCATCAATCACCTGCGCGCGCTGGGCATCAACACGGCGGAGGAGGACATGGCCTTCGCCACCGCCGCCCGGGTGTCCGAGATCAACCGCGCGCTCTACACCACCGTGGCCCGGCCGTTTGTCCAGGCCATGGCCAGCGAGCCGGCGGCGGAGCTGGGGCGGCGGCTGAACCCGCTGCGCCTGCAATACTCGCTGTTCTCGAACCGCAACCCGGCGATGGCGCCGATCCAGGTCGCGGCCGAGCGGGTGCGCGAGAATCGCCGCCCGGCGGCCGCCGACAACCCGTTCCTGGCCTTCCAGGACCTGGTGTCGAGCCAGATCGTCAC
>JAEKLZ010000163.1 GCA_019508225.1 Inquilinus limosus
ATGAACGCTGGTGCCGATCCCGATCTCGACGTCCAGGCCTATTGCCGCAGCCTCGCGCTGCAGCAGATCCAGATGCTCACCCGCCTGGCCGAGATCGCCATGCAGCTCGCCGAGGCCGAGGGCGTCCGCGCCATCGAAGCGCAGGCCAAGGCCGCTCGGGTGAGGGCCGCCGGGCCCGAGGCCGACGAGGCGTCGATGGAAGCCGCCCGGGCCGAGGCGCAGGAGGCCGGCATGGCCTTCAGCCGCTTCTCCCGCTCGGTGCAGCGTTCGCTGCTGCTGCGCAGCCGCGCCGCCGCCGACCTCTGCGCCGCCGACAAGGCCGCTCGCCGCGCCCGCCGGGCCCGCCAGCGCAACCATGTCGCCAGCGCCCTCGAATCCCTGGCCGGGGACCCGGAGCTGTCTCCTGGGGAGCGCATCCGGGCCGAGGAACACGATCTGCAGGAGCACCTCGACGCGCTCTACGACGACGAGGAGGACCGGATCGAGGACCGGCCGGTCGGCGCGGTCATCGCCGGCCTGGCCTCCGGCCTCGGGCTCTCCGACGCATGGCGCCGCCGGGCCTCCGACTGGTCGGACCCGCCCTATCCGCCGCCGCTGACCGACACCCCGGACGAGATCCGGGAGCGGCGCCGGGCCCGGGTGCTCGAGCTGCTGAGCCAGCCGCTCCGGTACATGGATCGCGACGAGATCCCCGCGCTGATGGCCGGGATCGAGGCTCGGCTGCGGGAGCCCGATGTCCCGGCGCTGCTCGACACCGAACCGCCGATGCGGGTCGCCGAACGCGTCTGCCGATCGCTCGGCCACGAACCCTATCCCGATCTCGACTGGGCGGACAAACCCGACACCGGGTGACCGGCCGCGAGGCTGGTCGGATCGGCCGGGGCCACCCCCTCACCCGAAATCGCTAGGCGGTTTCGACCTCTCTCTAGGGAGAGGTATCGGAGCGCCATGCCCTTTTCCCCTCTCCCTCGGGGAGAGGGAGGGGCCCGTCGCGTTGGCGACGGGAGGGTGAGGGGGACTCCTCCTTGCTTCAGCCATGAATCCGCCACCGGCTGCGCTAGAATGCCGGCATGGCAGCGGCACGGACCATCTGGCGGACAATCGCGATCGGGGCGGGGGCGTTCGTCGGCCTCGCGGCGCTGCTCGTCGGCACGGCGTTCTGGCTCGATGCGCGCTATCCGCCGGTGCTCGACCGCTATCTCGACCGCTCCGCCATCGTGCTCGACAGGGACGGCCAGCTGCTGCGCGCTTTCACCGCCAGCGACGGCACCTGGCGGCTCAAGGCCACGGTCGACGACGTGTCGCCGCTCTACCTCGCCTTGCTGCAGGCCTATGAGGACAAGCGCTTCCGCCGGCATCTCGGCATCGATCCGCTGTCGACCGCCCGCGCCTTCGGCCAGATGGTGCGGCATGGCGGGGTCGTCTCCGGCGCCTCGACCCTGACCATGCAGGCGGTGCGCCTGCTGGAGCCGCGGCCGCGCACCTTCGGCTCCAAGCTGATCGAGATGGCGCGGGCGCTGCAGCTCGAGGCGCATTACTCGAAGGACGAGATCCTCGGCATCTACCTGACCCTGGCCCCGTTCGGCGGCAATCTCGAAGGCGTGCGCGCGGCGTCCCTGGCCTATTTCGGCAAGGAGCCGAAGCTGCTGACCCCCGGCGAGGCGGCGCTGCTGGTGGCGCTGCCGCAATCGCCCACCAGGCTGCGGCCCGACCGCTTCCCCCAGGCGGCCCGCCACGCCCGCGACCGGGTGCTGATGCGCATCGCCGCCGCCGGGGCGCTGGACCCGCTGGCGGCGCGCGAGGCGACCGAGCAGCCGACCCCCGCCACCCGGCAGCCGCTGCCGTTCCGGGCGCCGCATCTGGCCGAGCGGCTGCTGGCCGAGAATCGCGGCCAGGAGGTGCTGCGCAGCACCATCGACGGCCGCCTGCAGGCGGGGCTGGAGGAGCTGGCCGACCGGTCGCTGCGCGGCCTCGACGCCAGCAGCAACCTGGCGGCGGTGGTGGTCGAGAACGCCACCGGGCGGGTGGTCGGCTATCTCGGCTCCGGCACCTTCTTCGAGGAGCGGCGCGACGGCCAGATGGATCTCGCCCGTGCCGTGCGCTCGCCGGGCTCGGCGCTCAAGCCCTTCATCTACGGCATGGGCTTCGAGGACCGGATCATCCTGCCGGAGACGGTGGTGCTGGACCTGCCGATGCGCTTCGGCGACTACGCCCCGACCAATTTCGACCCCGGCTATTCCGGCGAGGTCTCGGTGCGCGAGGCGCTGCAGCGGTCGCTGAACATTCCGGCGGTGCAGATGCTGGACCATGTCGGCCCGGCCCGCTTCGCCGCCCGGCTGCGCCAGGCCGGCGCGCCGCTGCGCTTCGACGACCCGACCGTGCTGCCCAGCCTGGCCGTGGCGCTGGGCGGCGGCGGCACCACGCTGCTCGACCTCGTCCGGCTCTATGCCGGCATCGCCCGCGGCGGCGTCCTGCCCGACCTGGTCTGGCGCGCCGACGCCCCGCCCTCGGGCCAGGACGGGCCGCACATCCTCGACGCCTCCGCCGCCTGGTACGTCACCGACATCCTGGCCTCGGCGCCGCCGCCGGTGGCGATGGCCGATCCCGGGCTGATGCGCGACGGCCGCCGCATCGCCTTCAAGACCGGCACCTCCTACGGCTTCCGCGACGCCTGGGCGATCGGCTTCGACGCCGAGCACACGATCGGCGTCTGGGTCGGCCGGCCGGACGGGTCGCCCAGCCCCGACCGCTTCGGCCGCAACACCGCGGCGCCGCTGCTGTTCCGCGCCTTCGCCCTGCTGCCGCCGCCGGCCCGCGACGTGGTCGGCCCGGCGCCGTCCGGCACGCCGGTGGTGCGGGCGGAGGACCTGCCGCCGCGGCTGAAGCGGCTGGCCTCCGGCCCGGTCTCGCTGGCGCCGCTGCCGGCCCTGGCCGGGCTCGAGCCGCTGTCGATCGCCTTCCCGGCCGACGGCGCGGCGGTGGAGCGGCCGCGCGACGGCGACCGTTTCGCCTCGCTGTCCCTGGTCGCCATCGGCGGGCGCCGGCCGTTCCTGTGGATGGTCGACGGCAGGCCGATCCCGTCCTCGCCCTTGAAGCGCGACACCGACTGGACCCCGCCGGGCCCGGGCGCCGCCCAGATCACCGTGATCGACGCCACCGGCGCCACGGCGACGGCGAGGGTCTGGCTCCGCTAACCACCCCGGCGTAGGAGCCAGAGCAGGTACGGGCCGCCGATGAAGGTGGCCAGCAGCCCGGCCGGGACCTGCCAGGGGAAGATCAGGGTGCGGCCCAGCCAGTCGGCGACCAGCAGGATCAGGGCGCCGGCCAGGGCCGAGGCCAGCAGCTGCGGCAGGGCCCGGCGGAAGCCGGCCAGGCGGGCCATGTGCGGCGCCATCAGCCCGACGAAGCTCAAGGGCCCGATCGCCAGCGTCGCGGCCGCCACCGGCAGCGCCACCAGCGGCAGCAGCGCCAGCCGGGCGCGGGCGGGGTCCAGCCCCAGGGCACGGGCGGGTGTCGGGCCCAGCGGCAGGATCTCCAGCCAGCGCGCGGTCAGCGGCGCCAGGGCCAGCATCGCCACGGCGGCCATGGCGGCGACCGCCGCCTCGGGCAGGCCGGCGTGGTAGGTCGACCCGGACATCCAGGCCAGCAGCCGGTCGACCCGCGGGTCGTCGCCGGCCAGCACCACCGCGGCGAGGCCGGAGAACATGGTCGCCAGCGCCACCCCGGCCAGCAGCAGCCGTTCCGGCGCGGCCGAGGGCCGGCGAGCGATCAGCAGCAGCACCGCCAGGGTCGCCAGCGCCCCGGCCGCGGCCGCGGCCAGCGTGGCGCCGCGGTCGAAGCCGGGCACGGCCAGCAGCAGCAGGACCACGCCGGTCGAGGCGCCGGCCGAGATGCCCAGCATCTCCGGCGCCGCCATCGGATTGCCGGTCATGCGCTGCAGCAGCGTGCCGGCCATGCCCAGCACCGCGCCGGCCGCCAGGGCGGTCGCGACGCGCGGCGCCCGCAGCGGCAGCAGGGCGGAGAGGTTGGTGGCCCAGCCCCAGCCGTCGGCATTGCGTCCGAACAGCAGCGCCACCGCGGCGGCGGCCAGCAGCAGCGCCAGCCCGAGCGTCAGACGCAGCCCGGGGCGGCCGGTCCGGTCGCGCAACGGGGCGGCCGGGGCAGCGCTCGTTCCAGCCAGGCGCAGCCGCGGCAGCAGCGCCAGCAGCAGCGGCGCGCCGAGCAGCGCCGTGACCGTGCCGGCCGGAATCTCCTCGGCGAAGGGGGCGTGCAGCGCCAGCTGATCGGCCAGCCACAGCAGCAGCGCCCCGGCCAGTGGCGCCACGGCCATCCGCTGCCGCAGCGTGCGGGCGCCGCACAGCCGCGCCGCCGCCGGGGCGGCCAGGCCGACGAAGCCGATCACCCCGACCGCCGCGACCACCGCGGCGCTCAAGCCCACGGCAACCGCCAGCCCGGCCAGGCGGGTGCGGGCCGGCGACAGGCCCAGCCCGGCGGCGCCGGCATCCTCCAGCTCCAGCAGCGCCAGCGGCCGGGCCAGCAGCGCCGCCAGCACGCCCGCCGCCGCCAGCCGCGGCAGCAGGCTCAGCGCGGTGGCGTCGCCGGTCTGCACCAGCGACCCGCTCTGCCAGACGAACAGCTCGGTCATGTACTCGCGGTGCAGCAGCACCAGCAGCGCGCCGGCCGACCCGCAGGTCAGGCTGACCACCAGCCCGGCCAGGATCAGCGTCACCGGCGCCAGCCGCCGGCCGGCCAGGCCGAACACGGCGGCGGTGGCGAGGGCGGCGCCGGCCAGGGCCACGGCCTCGCGCCCCTGCGCCAGCAGGGCCGGGGCATACAGGCCGGCGGCGGCCAGCGCCAGCCCGGCGCCGGCCGAGGTGCCGAGCGTGGTCGGCTCGGCCAACGGGTTGCGCAGCACCTGCTGGAAGATCGTGCCGGCCAGGCCCAGCGCCGCCCCGGCCAGCCAGGAGACGGCGAGCCGCGGCAGGAAGGCATGGCGGAACAGCAGCTGGCCGGGATCGGTCAGGTCGGGCGCCCATGCCGCCGCCAGCCACAGCCCGGGCGGCAGCAGCGCCGCGGCGCTCCACAGCGTCAGGACCAGGGCGGCGGCCACCAGCAGGGCCGCCGGCCAGCCACGCCATGCCGGCGCCGGTAAGGCCACGGCGGTCATGTCAGCCGCTCGGCCAGCAGCCCGGCGAAGCGCGAGGCCGCGGCCAGGCCGCCGAACGGCCAGACGGTCGGGATCACCGCCATCGGTCCGCGCCGCACCGCCGGCAGATGGGCCCACAGCGTGCTCTCGGCCATCAGCCGGCGGGCATGCGGCGGGATCGGCTCCAGGCAGACCAGCCGGGCCTCGCCGATCGCGGCCAGCTGCTCCAGCCCCACCGTGGCGACGCCCCAGTCGCTGACCGGGCCGGCCCAGGCGTTGCGCAGGCCCAGCCGGGCCAGCACGTCCTGCAGCAGCCCGCCGCCATAGATCCGCAGATGCCGGTCGTCGAAGAAGGAGAACGGGCAGACCGGCACGGCCGGGTCGTGCCGCAGCCGCGCCCGGGCGGCCGCGATCCCGGCCTCGGTCCGCGCGATCAGCGCCGCGGCCTCGGCGGCGCGGCCGATGCGCTCGCCCAGCCGCCGCGTCTCCTCCTGCGCGCCCTCATAGGGGGCGGCGCTGTGGAACGGCACGTCGACCAGCGGCGCGTAGGGGGCGAAGTCGGATCGCTCGAAGCCGCTGTCGAACACCGCCAGGATCAGCTCGGGCTGCAACGCCTGCAGCAGCTCCAGGTTCGGCTCGCCGCGGGAGCCGAGGTCGATGGTGCCGGCCGGCAGCTCCGGCGCCACCACCCAGTCGCGGTAGCCCTTGGTGTCGCACACCGCCATCGGGGCGACGCCGAGCGACAGCAGCATCTCGGCCGTGGTCCATTCCAGGCAGGCCAGCCGCGCCGGTGCCGCGGCCACGGCCACGGCCGAGCGTGGCGCCAGGCTTGCAGCCGCCGCGGCCAGCAAAGCGCGCCGGGTCGGCATCACCGCTACCAGCGGTAGCGGACCGTGCCGACCACCTTGCGGCCCTCGCCGTAGAAGCAGCCGAAGCCGGCATCGTAGCAGGAGGCGACATAGGTGCGGTCGAACAGGTTGCTGGCATTGACCTGGAAGCGCAGGTCCTGCCAGTCGTAATGGATCGCGGCGTCGAACAGCGTGGCGTCCGGGATCTCGAAGGTGTTGGCGTCGTCGCCCTCGCTGCCGCCGATGTAGCGGACGCCGCCGCCGAAGCCGAGGCCGTCCCAGTCGCCGCCATGGATGGTGTAGTCGGCCCACAGCGAGGCGCGGTGCTGCGGCACGCCGAACGGCGCGTTGCCCTTGTTGCCCTCGGCGTCGTCGGTGATCTCGGCGTCGGTGTAGGTGTAGGCGGCGGTGATATCGAGGCCGAACTCGAAGCTGGCGACGCCCTCCAACTCCACGCCGCGCACCCGCACCTCGCCGGTCTGGATGGTGTCGAGCCCGACATAGCGGACCAGGTTCTGCTTGGTCAGCTCATAGGCCGACACGGTGACGAAGGCGTTGCTGCCGGGCGGCTGGTATTTCAGCCCGACCTCGTATTGCCGACCGGTCTCCGGCTTGAACGCCTGGCCGTCGCTGCCGATGCCGATGCTGGGCTGGAAGGATTCGGAATAGCTGAGATAGGGCGCCAGCCCGATGTCGGAGAGGTAGACCAGCCCGGCGCGCCAGGTGAAGGCGCTGTCCTCCTGGTAGTCACGCGCGCCGCTGACGCGCTCGATCGACTTGGTGTACGTCCAGTCGTGCCGGCCGCCCAGGATCAGCCGCCAGTTGTCGAAGGCGATCTGGTCCTGCAGGTAGATGCCGGTCTGCGACTGGCTGACATCCTTGTCGTTGTAGCGGGTCATCGGCCCGATCGGCGCCCCGTATTTCGGGTCGAAGATGTCGATCGGGTCGACCTCGCCGCTGGAGGCGTAGTCGTTATAGCTGGCGCTCTGGTAGTCGAGGCCGGCCAGCACGGTGTGGCCGACCGCGCCCGTGTCGAACCTGGCCTGGACCTGGTTGTCGACCGCGAAGCCGTCGAACCGGGCGCCGCCGGCATCGGCATAGCGGTCATAGGTGCGGCCGTCCTCCTGCAGCCCACCGCCGAACACGCCCTTCTCGTCGTGATCGAGGTAGCTGTAGCGGGCGTTCTGGCGGACGGTCCAGGTGTCGTTGAAGCGGTGCTCGAACAGCCAGCCGGCCGAGGCGGTGGTGGTGTTGTAGTCGTCGAAGCCGGGCTCGCCGACGAAGCGGCTGGCCGGGATCCGGCCGAAGGGGCTGCGGAACACGGTGCCGGACGCCGGCAGGTACTGCATGCCCCAGCCGGTGCGGTCGCGCTGGTAATGGCCCAGCAGGGTCAGGCTGGTGTCGTCGTTCGGCCGGAACGTCAGGGCCGGGGCGATGAAGATGCGGTCGTCGTCGACGAAGTCGGTCTGGGTGCCGCCCTCGCGCACCAGCCCGGTGACGCGGCCCGTCCAGGTGCCGTCCGCGGTCAGCGCCCCGTTCAGGTCGAACTGGCCCTGGTACCGGCCGAAGCTGCCGGCGCCGAACTCGATCTCGCGGAACGGGGCCTCGGACGGCCGCTTGCTGACATAGTTGATGATGCCGCCCGGGCTGTTCTGCCCGTACAGCACCGAGGTCGGGCCGCGCAGCACCTCGATCCGCTCGGCGCCATAGGGGTCGAGCGCGTTGAACAGGCCGTAGTCGCTGCCGCGCATGCGCAGCCCGTTGACGTAGAAGGCGTCGTTGCCGACCGTGAAGCCGCGCATCTGCAGGCCGAAGCTGCGGACGTCGGTGCCGTACAGCTCGCCGGCCACGCCGGGGGTGTAGCGCAGCGCCTGGGCCAGGCTCTCCACCCCCTGTGCCGTCATCTCGTCGCGGGTGATGACCGAGATCGATTGCGGCGTCTCGATCAGCGGCGTGTCGGTCTTGCTGCCGGTGGCGCTGTCCGTGGCGACATAGCCGCGCACCGGGCCCCAGGAGGGGGCGCCGGCGCCCTGCACGATGATCGGTTCGAGCGTCAGGCCGCCATCGGCGCCGGACTGGCTGGCCGGCGGCAGCGGCACGATGGTGGCGCTGCGGTCGCCGGTCACCCGCAGGGCGAAGCCGGTGCCGCTCAGCAGCCGGCGCAGCGCCTGTTCGGTGGTGAAGCGCCCGGACAGGGGGGCGGTGGTGATGCCGTAGGGCCGGTCGTCGGCGAACACGATGCTCCAGCCGCCGACGGCGCCGACATCGGTGATCGCCTGGCCCAGCGGCTTGGCCGGGATGCTGAACTCGTGCACCGCCTCCGCCGCCTGCGCCAGCTGCGCCACCGGCTCGTCGGCCGCCACTGCCGCCCCCGACACGGCCGCCAGCATCGTCGACCCCAGCAGCCAGCCGAGCCCGAATCGTCCCCCGATCCCCATCGCCGATTCCGTCCCCTCATGGATGAGAGTGCGGCGCACTCTCATCCGACAAAACGAATGGCGCCGGCGAACCCGCACATGTCGGACGAGAAAATCACGACCCCGGATCCGTCTCGCCGTCCCGCAGGATCCGCACCCAGGGCGTGACATTGCTCAGGCCGAGGCCGAGCGAGCCGGATAGCGCCGCCAGCGCGCCGTCGGCATCGCCGGCGGGGAAGGTGCCGGAGACACGCATCCGCGCCAGCCGGTCGCCGGACAAGAGGATGCGGCCGGGGCCCTGGCGCTGCAGCGCCGCGACCACATGCGCCAGCGGCTGGCGGTGGAACACCAACCGGCCGTGCATCCAGGCCGAGGCGTCGGCCGGGTCGACCGATCGGACGGCGGACAGGGTGCCGTTCTCGGCCGCCACCTGCTGCCCGGCGGTCAGCCGCACCATGGCCGGGCCGGCCGCGACCTCGACCACGCCCTCGGCCACCGTCACCTCGGCATCCTCGCCGAAGCGGCCGACATTGAAGCGGGTGCCGACGACCCGGATCCGGGCATCGCCGGCGGCGACGGTGAAGGGGGCCGGCAGCCCGGGCCGGACCTCGAAGAAGGCCTCGCCGCGGCGCAGCTCGACCCGCCGCCTGCCGTCGCCGAAGTCGAGGTCGACCGCGCTGTCCGCCGCCAGATGGAGCACCGACCCGTCGGGCAGCGCCAGGTCGCGGATCTCGCCGCGCGCCGTCACCGCATCGGCGCCGAGATCGGCGACGGCCGAGGGCGCGAACACCCAGAGGGCGAGGGCGGTGCAGGCCACGGCGCCCAGGGCCGGCAGGACGATCAGCGGGCGCAGCAGGGCGGCCAGCCGCCCGCGTCTCTTCGGTTGCCGGCCGCTTGCCGCGAAGCGATCCGCCAGCCGCCGGCCCGGCTCCTCCAACTGGCTCCACAGCGCCTCGGCCTCGCGCAGCGCCGCGGCATGGTGCGGATCGGCCGCGATCCAGGACCGGAACGCCGCCTCGTCGGCGCGGGACAGCGGGCCGTCCTGCCGGCGCACCGCCCAAGTCGCCGCCGCGTCGTGCTGCGCCTCGGTCATCGATTCCTGGTCGCTCATCGCCGTTGCCCGGCTCCCGGCCCGTCCCGCCGGTTGACCCCGGCCTCACTCCCATAGACGTTCCGGGCGGCGAAACCCGCACCCCGGATCATGGCGCATCCTCCGCCCGGTGCGCCGCCAGCCGGGCCTGGCAGTGCCGCAGCGTGCGGACCAGGTGCTTCTCGACGGCGCTGAGCGAGATGCCCAGCCGCCGCGCCACCTCGGCCTGCGGCACGCCCTGGATGCGGCACAGGATGAAGATCTCCTTGCTGCGGTCGCTCAACTCCTCCAGCGCCGCGTCCAGGGCCCGCAGCGCATCGCGGCCGGCCAGGTCCTGCTCGACCCCCGGCGCCGGGGCGGACAGCTGCTCCGGCACCATCGAGTCCAGCGCCCGGGTCCGGCGGATCTGGGTCTGCCGGTGGTCGATCGCGGCGTTGCGGGCGACGGCGTAGAGGATGCGGGTGTCGGCCTCGGCCGAGCCGGCGCTGCCGGCCTTCAGCACCCGGGCGAAGGTCTCCTGCACCAGGTCCGGCGCCGCGCCGCGGTCGCCCGACCGGCGGGTGACGAACGCCTCCAGCCGCGCCCGGTGCGCGGTGAAGAGGGCGGCGAGCGTGTCCGTCCAGCAGGTCATGGTCCGCCTGAATAGACGCAATTGCGAATAATTCGCAATCGATATCGATAATGGTTTGCCGCTGCAGGATTGTGGTCCTGTTACGCGATTTCCAGCGGCCTGCTCTGCGTCCAGCCCATGGACTCCGGCTTTGCCGGGATCGGTCAGTCGCCATATAGTAAGTCACCTTACAGTCAGGTCACTTAGTCCATGAGCGAGATCAAGCCTCTCGTCAGCCTCTACACGTTGATCAAGGATCTCGACCAGGTGCTGCGCCGCCGCTTCGAGGAGCGGGTGCGCGCGGCGGGCCTCGACCTGTCGCGGCCGCAATACCGGGTGCTGATCTTCCTCGACCGCAATCCCGGCATCACCCAGGCGCGGCTGGCGGAGATGCTGGATGTCGAGAAGATGACCGTCACCGGCCTGCTCGACCGGATGGAGAAGCGGGGCTGGGTCGAGCGGCGGCGGGACCCCAACGACCGGCGCGCCTATTCGCTGCATCTGCTGCCGCCGGCGCGGCCGGTGGTCGACCAGCTCGAGGCCGTGATCGCGCAGTGGCAGGAGGACTACAACGCCCGCCTGCCGGCCGATGTCGTGGTCCGGATGATCGGCGACCTGCAGCTTCTGAAGACCAGGCTGACCTGTGATTCCGACGAACCGGCGGCCGATGCCGCCAAGCGGTGCTGACAGATGCCGGACGGTAGCAACGACACGACCCTGAAATCCCCGACGCCGCAGGCCAGCGGCACCCCCGCGCCGGTCGCGCCGCCGGCCAGGCCCCGCCGGCGCGGCCTGCGCCTGGTGCTGCTGGGCGGCGTGCCGCTGGTGGTGGCGGTGGTCGGGCTGGCGCTGTACGCCATGGGCGGCCGCTATGCCGGCACCGACAACGCCTATGTCCATGCCGACACGGTGTCGATCGCGCCCGAGATCTCGGGCCGGCTGGTCGCCATCGACGTCGCCACCAACCAGCCGGTCCAGGCCGGCCAGGTGCTGTTCCATATCGACGACCGGGCGCCGCGCTATGCGCTGGAACAGGCGGAGGCCGACATGCGCCAGTCCGCCTTCGACTTCCAGGGCATCAAGGCCAATCTGGTCGAGCAGCAGGCGGTGCTGGAGCAGTCCCGCACCACCCAGGACTATCGCCAGAAGGACTATGACCGCAACGCCTCGCTGGCGAAGAACGGCAACGCCTCGCAATCGGCCCTCGACGATGCCCGCCAGGCGCTCGACGTGGCCCGCAGCAATGTCGCCGTCGCCCAGTCGCAGATCGGCATGACCCTGGCCAAGCTGGGCGGCAACCCCGATTTGACGCTGGACCAGTACCCGCCCTATCGCCAGGCCCAGGCCCGACGCGACCAGGCGCAGCTCGACCTCGACCACACCCAGGTCAAGGCGCCGTTCCCCGGCATCGCCGCCAAGGCCGATGCGGTGCTGCCCGGCGCCTATGTCACCGCCGGGTCGCCGGTGCTGGCGGTCATGCGCTCCGACAAGGTCTGGATCGACGCCAACCTGAACGAGACCGACCTGACCAACGTCAAGACCGGCCAGCCGGTCGAGGTCACGGTCGACACCTATCCGGGCGTCACCTGGCAGGGCAAGGTCGACAGCCTCAGCCCGGCCAGCGGCGCCGAGTTCTCGCTGCTGCCGCCGCAGAACTCCAGCGGCAATTGGGTCAAGGTCACCCAGCGCATCCCGGTGCGCGTCCTGGTCGACACCGCCGGCAAGCCGCAGCTGCGCGCGGGCATGAGCACCGAGGTCGCGATCGACACCGGCCATGCGCGCGGGCTGCCCTTCCTCGGAGGCACGGCGTTCGGAGCGCAGTGAGATGGCGGCCCCAGGCGAAACCGTCCCCTACCGGGGGATGATCACGGTCTGCGTGATGCTGGCGACCATCATGCAGGCGCTCGACACCACCATCGCCAACATCGCCCTGCCCTACATGCAGGGCAATCTCGGCGCCAACCAGGACCAGATCAACTGGGTCCTGACCTCCTACATCGTCGCCGCGGCGATCATGACGCCGGTCACCGGCGCCCTGGTCAGCCGGATCGGCCGCAAGAACCTGTTCATCGTCTCGGTGATCGGCTTCGTCGTCGCTTCGGTGCTGTGCGGCCTGGCCCAGAACGTCACCGAGATCGTCGGCTTCCGGCTGCTGCAGGGCGTGTTCGGCGCGCCGCTGGTGCCGCTGTCCCAGGCCACCGTGATCGACATCAACCCGCCGGAGCGGCGCGGCCAGGCCATGGCGATCTGGGGCGTCGGCGTCATGGTCGGCCCGATCCTGGGGCCCGTGCTCGGCGGCTGGCTGACCGACCATTACTCCTGGCGCTGGGTGTTCTACATCAACGTGCCGATCGGCGCCCTGGCGCTGGCCGGCATGCTGATCTTCATGCCGGACAGCGGCAAGCAGGCAGCCAAGCGCTTCGACTGGCTCGGCTTCTTCTTCCTCAGCCTCGGCATCGGCGCGCTGCAGATGATGCTCGACCGCGGCCAGGACCAGGACTGGTTCAACTCGCTGGAGATCATCATCGAGCTGGTGCTGGCGGCGCTCGGCTTCTACCTCTTCGTCGTCCACCTGCTGACGGCGGACGCGCCCTTCGTCCGGCCGGCGCTGTTCACCGACCGCAACTTCGTGGTCGCCATGGTGGTGATGGCGATCGTCGGATCGCTGTACTACTCGATCATGGCCCTGGCGACGCCGTTCCTGCAGACCATGCTGGGCTATCCGGTGGTCACCGCCGGGCTGGTGATGGGCCCGCGCGGCATCGGCACCATGGTGGCGATGATGGTGGTCGGCCGCCTGATCGGCAAGGTCGACACCCGCATCCTGCTGCTGGTCGGGCTCGCCATGATCATCGGCTCGCTGTGGCGGATGAGCGGCTACAGCCTCGACGTCTCGATGACCGGCTTCATGATCGACGGGCTGGTGCAGGGCGCCGGGCTGGGCCTGGTCTTCGTGCCGCTGTCGACCATGGCGTTCTCGACCCTGCCGCGGCTGTATCTGGATGAGGGCGCCGGCATCTACAGCGTGTCGCGCAACCTCGGCAGCTCGATCGGCATCTCGATCGTCACCGCGCTGCTGACCCGCAACATCCAGACCAACCACCAGCTGCTGGGCGAGCATGTCACCGCCTTCAGCCCGGCGGTGCAGCAGCTGCCGGACATGATGTCGCCGGACACGCTGACCGGTCGTGCGATGCTCGACCAGCTGGTCAACCAGCAGGCCTCGCTGATCGCCTATATCGACGACTTCAAGCTGCTGATGGTGCTGGCGATCGCCGCCATCCCGCTGCTGGTCCTGCTGCGCAGGCCCAAGGGCGGCGGCAGCGCGCCGGCGGTGTCGGTGCATGCGGACTGAGGGCGCGGGGGAGCCTCAAGTCTTGGAGTCGGTGCTACTGAGTAGTATAGTGCCGGCAGGAGGCGACCATGACCGTCAAAACCTCGATCTCCCTGACCGACGACCAGGAAGCCTATGCCCGTGCCCTGGTGGACAGCGGGCAATATCCGAGCCTCAGCGCGGTGCTCCAGCGCGGCCTCGATATGCTGCGGCGCGACAGCGAGATGCACGACGCGGAGCTCCAGGCCCTTCGATCGCTGATCGATCAGCGTCGGGCAGGATCTTTCGTCGACCTCGATGAGGGCGAGGCGGCGACGCGAGCGCTGCTGGAACGGAAAAGGAAGGCGCGTGCGCCGTTATAGAGTCCGCCGTGAGGTCCAGGTCACGCATGATCTCGACCTCATCACGGACCATCTGGTTCGGGTCTACCAGGATCTCGGAGACGACCTGGACAGTGCGATCAGGCGCGCCGCCGTCCGAATCATCAATGCGCTCGCCTATATGCGGACATTCGAAACTCACCCACACCGGGGTACCGAACACCCGGAGATCCGGCCGGGCATCCGCACCGTGACCGACAAGAGTTTCATCTTCTATTTCGAGATCGATGAGGCGATGTCGGACGTCAGGATTCTGGCCACCTTCTTCGGGGGAGCCGATCACAGGCGGCAGATCCTGGATCGGCTCCAGCCCTGAAGGGCGCTTCTACCCGTTGAACACCAGCCGGTACTTGGCGAAGCCGTCGCCGGCGTCGCCGGCCGGCTCGATGCTCAGTCCGGGCGGCATCGCCGCCTGGGCGGCAGCCGGGGCGCTGGCGAAGGTGACGACCGCGGTCTTCGGCAGCGATGCGAAGCTCCAATTGCCGTCGGCGGCCGGGTTGATCCGGCCCTGCTCGTGGATGAAGCGCACCAGCACGTCGCGGTTGGTGTCCGGCGCCTCAAGCACGATGTTCTTGCCGTCGAGGCCGGGAAAGCTGCCGCCGCCGCCGGCGCGGTAGTTGTTGGTGACGACGACGAACTCCTGCTTGTCGTCGATCGGCTTGCCCTGGAATTGCAGGTCGACGATGCGGTGCACGTCCGGCGCCACCAGCTTGCCGTCGCCGTCATAGCGCGAGGGCTGGGCCAGGTCGATCTTGTAGGTCACTCCGTCGATCACGTCGAAATTATAGGACGGGAAGCCGGGATCGATCAGCGGCTGCTCCTCGGTCTTCGCCGGGTCGATCCGGTTGAAGATGCCGGCCGACCGCTCCAGCCACTCGCGCACGATGGCGCCGGAGACGCGCACCGCCCGCACCGTGTTCGGGTACAGGTACAGGTCGGCGACGTTCTTGATCGCGATCGGCCCGGCCGGGACGCTGGTGTAGTAGTCCGGCCCGCCACGGCCGCCGGCCTTGAACGGCGCGGCGGCCGACAGCAGCGGCAGGCCCGCTGCCGGGGTGCCGGCCAAGAGCGGCGCGACGTACCAGAGCTGGGCCTGGCTGACGATCTGCACCGACGGGTCGTCCGCCACCAGGGCGAAGTAGCTGGTGATCGGGGCCGAGATCTCGCCGACCGGCTGGCGCACATAGGCCAGGGTGGCGTCGTGCTCCGGCTGCGCCGCCGCCAGCACCTCCGGCTTCGACTCGACCAGCGGCACCACCTTGCGGTCCTTGCGCTCATAGATCGGCCGCGCCTCGGTCTTGAAGGCGGCGACTTTCCAGGCGGCGTCGTCGCGCTGCAGCTCCAGGTCGATGATGCCGAGATGGCTGCCCCAGAACCCGGCCATCACCGCCGGGATGCCGTGCAGCGCGCCGCGCTCGGCATCGACGCCGTCGATGCCCGCAAAGTCGGGGCCGGGGAACACCCGGTGCTGGTGGCCGGTCAGGATCACGTCGATGCCCGGCACCTCGGCCAGGAACAGGGCCGCGTTCTCCTCGCCGCCCTCGCGCTTGCCGCCGGCGATGCCGGAATGGCACAGCGCAACCACCAGCTCAGCGCCGGCCTTTCGGAGCTCGGGCACATAACGCTTCGCCGCATCGACGATGTCGGTGGTGGTGACATGGCCTTCGAGATGGCCCTGGTCCCACTGCATGATCTGCGGCGGCACGAAGCCGATGACGCCGATCTTCACCGGCACGGCGGCGCCGGAGCCGTCCTTCAGCGTGCGCTCCAGGATCTTGTACGGCGCCAGATAGGGGCTGCCGTCGGGCTTCAGCAGGTTGGCGCAGACCAGGGGGAAGTTGGCGCCCTGCATCATCGCGCGGCCCAGATAGTCGAGCCCGTAGTTGAACTCGTGGTTGCCCATGGTGCCGCAATCATAGGCCAGCAGGTTCATGGCCTTGACGATCGGGTGCACCGCGCCGCCGTCCAGGCCGCGCTGATAGGCGATGTAGTCGCCCATCGGGTTGCCCTGGATCACGTCGCCATTGTCGAACAGCAGGACGTTGCCGGCCTCGGCCCGGGCGGCAGCCAGCACCGCGGCGGTGCGGGCCAGGCCCATCGTGTCGTCGCCCTTGTCGCGGTAGTAGTCATAGGGGAAGACGGCGACATGCAGGTCCGTCGTCTCCAGGATCCGCAGCTTCAGCGTCGGCGCCGCGGCTCGCAGCACGGCGGGGGCCAGGCCGATCGCGGCGGCGGCGACGCCCGCCTTCAGGGTGGTGCGGCGGGTGAGGTCGGGCATGCGGCGCTCCTGCGGCTGGGACGCGGCAGTCTAGAGCGAAGCCGGTGGCGGTTCCTATCCTCGGAATGCGACGGCCGGCCGGCCCGGTCACGCGGTTCCGGCGGGAATGGTGAAGCGGCCGCTGTAGCGGAACAGGTCGCCGAACAGGCGATGGCTGATCACCATCCGCATGGTGAAGCTGAGGTCGTCGACCGGCCGCTCCTCGACATAGGCGCGGCCGAACAGCAGGTGGATCGGCAGCGGCACGTCGCGGCCGAACAGCCGCCAGACATAGCCGCAGTCGCGGAACACCAACGCCCCGTCCTCGGCCGTGACCGCCAGGCGGATGCCCAGGCTGAAGCGCACGAATTCGATCACCTCGTTGGCCTGGCCGGGCTCCATATGGGACCGGAAGTGGAACGGCCTGCGCCCGGTGAAGCGGAACACGCGGTCCCAATGGATGTTCGCGTTGCCTGGGTTCGATGTGTAGTGGACCGCGATCGGCACATCGGTGCCGCGATGCGGGACGATGCCGCCGAACAGCCGCCCGAACGGGATCAGCAGCGTCGCAAGACCCGAGTGATAGACCTCGTCCATCACGCCGGTGACCGTGATGGCGTCGCGGCTCCGGGGCCGCAGGAAATAATGCCGCCGGATGACGGGTCCGAGCGTCTGCCAGCCCGGCCCGAGGACGGTCTGGAACACGGGCTCGGAGCCCGATGCCGCGGCTCGGGGGGACGGCACGCCCGGCGCCGGTGCGGACTCGCCGGGCGTGCCCATCCGGTCAGGATTCGGTGGTGTCGTCGGTCGGCGCGGCCGGACCATTCTTCTTGATCGATTCGATCGCGTTCTTGGCCGAGGCCTTGCTGGTGTAGCCCTCGGTCGAGAAGATCGTCTCGGAGTTGTACTTGAACCGCACCCGGAACTCGCCGGCCTTGTCCTTATAGATCTCGAACTTGTGCGCCATGGGTCGTCTCCCCTCCGGGATTGAGACAGTCGCCCGGCAGTTTGACCGCGATACCCCAATATTCGCAAGCCGCATTGTTGAAGAGCCGCAAGGTCTCCGATCTGTCTCCTCCGGATCAGCCGGATCGAGGCAAGCAGTGCCGCCGGTTACGGCTGCAACCGCTTTCCCGGATATCGGTAACCGTGCCGCAACCGGGCCGGCCGATGCTGGCGGCATCGGACATCTCGGAGCGCGTCATGGGCGGTGTGTCGCCGGAAGCCATCGAATCGGTCCAGCAGCTCGCGGACACATGGCGGACTGTCGTGCTCGACCGCGGCGCGGGCGACGTCGCGGATCCCCCCGGCATGGCCATCCGCTGGGCCGACAGCAAGTTCCCGTTCTGGAACTGCATCACCTTCACCGACCGGGGCTGCGGCCGCGCGCTGCTGGACGAGCGCTTCGCCCAGGCGGCCGACTACATGCGGCGGCGCAGCCAGCCCGGGCTGATCTGGCTGTTCGAGGATCTGCTCGACCCCGCCTGCCGCAAGGCGCTGCCCGAAGCCGCGGAACGGGCCGGGCTCGCCCTGTCGCTGTCCGGCTTCGGCATGGCGGGCGACATCCTGCCGATCGCCGAGCCGCAGCATCCGGAGCTGGAGTTCGTGCGCGTCACCACCGAGGACCAGCTGGCGGCCTATGCCGACCTCAACTCCCGCGCCTATGGCATGCCGCTCGAGGCCGGCCGCCACGGGCTCGCCGGGTCGGCGCTGTGGAAGACCGGGATGCACAGCTATCTCGGGCTGGCGGACGGCGTGCCGGTCTCGGCCGCGGCGACGGTGGCCGCCGGCGACTGCCTGTTCCTGGCCCTGGTCGCGACCGCGCCCGAGGCGCAGCGCAAGGGCTATGGCGAGGCGACGGTGCGCAAGGCCCTGTATGAAGGCGCCCGGGCGACCGGCCTGACCCGCACCGTGCTGCACGCCACCCTGGCCGGCGCCCCGGTCTATGAGCGCATCGGCTACCGCAAGGTGGCGTCGATCGGGTTCTACGGGCTGAAGGCCTAGGTTGCCGGGGTGAACTGATAGGGCGTGGCGCCGCGCAGATTCTCGTCCACCGACAGCACATGGTTCAGTGGCGGGAAGGCGCGCTGGTCGCAATCCGGGCGTTCGCATAGTCGGCAATGCAGCCCGATCGGCGCCGCCGCCTCGTCTGCCGCCAGGTCGATGCCGTCGGCATAGACCAACTGCGCCGCATGGGCGATCTCGCAGCCCAGCGCCAGAGCGAAGCTCTGCCCCTGGGCGCGGAAGCCGGCGCCGGGCTTGGACACGGTGCGGGCGATGGTGAACCAGCGGCTGCCGTCCGGCAGCTCCGCCAGCTGGTTCTGGACCCGGCCGGGCGAGCGGAAGGCGTCGGGCAGGATCCATAAGGGGCAGGCGCCGCCCATCCGCGCGAAGGCGGAGTTGGTGGCGCCGAGCCGCTTCGACACGTTGCCGGCCTTGTCGCTGCGGATCAGGAAGAACGGCACGCCCTTGGCGCCCTGGCGCTGCAGCGTGGTCAGGCGCACCGCGACCTGCTCGAACGATGCCTCGAACCGGCTCTGCAGCACCTCGATGTCGTAGCGCAGCGCCGTCGCCGCCCGCCAGAACCGGTCGTAGGGCATCATCACCGCCCCGGCCAGGTAGTTGGCCAGGACGATGCGGCCGAGGCGTGACGCCGCGGGGCTGGAGAAGGCGACCGGCGCCACCATCTCGTACAGCAGCGCCCGGTATTTGATCAGCGCGATCTGCACCGCCAGGTGGAAGCTGCGGCTGGGCAGCGGCAGCATCTCGGACAGGAGGATGCGGCGGCCATGTCGGTCGTAGCGGCGGCGAACCGGCCCCATCACCTCGACCGGCATCACCTTGACCCGCAGCGCCAGCTCCTCGTCCAGGTAGCGGATCAGGCCGGGGAACAGGGCGCCGGGCTCGATCGCGCCGGCCTGCCAGATCTCCTCCGCCGCCGTTTCCAGCTCCGGGAAATGATGGCCATGCGCCTGCACCCAGTCGCGCACCTCGTCCAGCGGCGACGCGCCCTCGGCGAGGTCCGGCGCCGATTGCTTCTCAGCCAGCAGGCGCAGCGTCTCGCGCCCCTCGCGATAGGCCTGGTACAGGGCCAGCACCGCCTCGGCCGCGGCCGGGGCCTGGGCGGCCAGGTCGATGATGTCCTGCCGCTTCAGCCCGGCGGTGCCCGGCCGCGGCGTGGCGAACAGCGGGTCGCCGAACACCTCGCTCAGGCCCCCGACCAGCCGCTCGCCCTCATCCTCGGCGAAGCTGGCGAGGTCGAGGTCGAAGATCTGGCCCAGCTTCAGCAGGATCTCGACCGTCACCGGCCGCTGGTTGCTTTCGATCAGGTTGAGGTAGGAGGCGGAGATGGCCAGCCGCTCCGCCAGCTGGGCCTGGGTGACCTCGCGGTCGCGCCGCAGCCGTCGGACCTTGTGCCCCAGCATCGGCTTGCGCGCCGCCATCGATCTTCTCCGATTTACAAAACAGCCATCAACAAACTTTACAACCTTTCCCTTTCACGCTCAACGCCGCGTTGACGCTAGGTGGAGCCACACCCAACATCATTCCCATCACCGCAGCGCAGCATGGCGCGCCGCCCGGAACGGAATGAAAAGGATTTACAGGATGGCTCCCCTCGACTCTCCGACCCCGATCCGAACCCAGGCCGGCCGGTTCGACGGCATCGTCCGGGACTACGCCCCGGCCGATGTCGACCGGCTGCGGGGATCGGTCCGGATCGAGCACACGCTGGCCCGGCTCGGCGCCGAGCGGCTGTGGGAGCTGATGCACCAGCGCGACTTCGTCAACTCGCTCGGCGCCACCAACGGCACCCAGGCGATGCAGCAGGTCCGTGCCGGGCTGGAGGCGATCTACCTGTCCGGCTGGCAGGTCGCGGCCGACGCCAACACCGCCGGCCAGATGTATCCGGACCAGAGCCTGTACCCGGCGGATTCGGTGCCGGAGGCGGTGAAGAAGATCAACCGCACGCTACAGCGCGCCGACCAGATCGAGCATGCCGAGGGCGGCGCCAAGCGCCACTGGTTCGCGCCGATCGTGGCCGATGCCGAGGCCGGCTTCGGCGGCCCGCTCAACGCCTTCGAGCTGATGAAGGCGATGATCGAGGCCGGCGCCGCCGGCGTCCATTTCGAGGACCAGCTCGCCTCGGAGAAGAAATGCGGCCATCTCGGCGGCAAGGTGCTGGTGCCGATGCGCAGCTTCATCCGCACCCTCAACGCCGCCCGCCTCGCCGCCGACGTGATGGACGTGCCGACCGTGCTGCTGGCCCGCACCGACGCCGAGAGCGCCAAGCTGATCACCAGCGACATCGACGAGCGCGACCATCCCTTCATCGATCGCACGACCCGCACCGAGGAGGGCTTCCATCCGATCAAGCCGGAGAACCGGATGGAGTACTGCATCGCCCGCGGCCTGGCCTTCGCGCCCTATGCCGACCTGCTGTGGATGGAGACCTCGAAGCCCGATCTCGGCCAGGCGAAGCGCTTCGCCGAGGGCATCCACCGGCAGTTCCCGGGCAAGCTCCTGTCCTACAACT
Organism: Inquilinus limosus; assembly: GCA_019508225.1. Taxonomy (GTDB): domain Bacteria; phylum Pseudomonadota; class Alphaproteobacteria; order DSM-16000; family Inquilinaceae; genus Inquilinus; species Inquilinus limosus_D. The sequence continues at coordinate 20,617 of JAEKLZ010000163.1, forward strand.
GCTCGCCCAGCTTCAACTGGAAGGCCAATCTGGACGACGCGACGATCGCCAAGTTCCAGCGCGAGCTGGGGGCCATGGGCTACAAGTTCCAGTTCATCACCCTGGCCGGCTTCCACAGCCTGAACTTCGCCACCTTCGAGCTGGCGCGCGGCTACAAGGACCGGCAGATGGCCGCCTATTCCGAACTGCAGCAGGCGGAGTTCGCGGCCGAGGCCCAGGGCTACACCGCGACCAAGCACCAGCGCGAGGTCGGCACCGGCTATTTCGACGCCGTCAGCCTCGCCATCTCCGGCGGCAAGGCCTCGACCACCGCGCTCCGCGAATCGACCGAAGCCGCCCAGTTCCATTGAGCCACTGCGCCTGAACGGAGGACATCCTCATGACCACCCATCGCTTCTGGATCATCGGCGGCGAATACGCCGACACCCGCTTCGACCGGCTGGTCGGCGGCACCGAAAGCCTGCAGGGCCCGTTCGAGAATTACGACGACGCGCTGCACGCCTGGCGGCAGCTGGCCTCGGCCACCACCAGCAACGCGCATCAGCGCTACACCATCGCGCATGAGGGGGCTGGTAGAGCCGCCTGATCCGCGACCGGGCCGGGCGGCGCGGGCGCACCGCCCGGCCCTTCCACCCGAGAGACCGACCCTTTGGAAGACCCCACCTGGGCCCGGCCGATCCGTTCGGCCGGGCCGTTTCTCAACGTTCCGGGTCTCGCTTGGTATATTGCCGGACATCCATCGGAACGTCCTTGTTGATGGGCAGCTTGTCACGCTCGATGCCGAGCGTCTTCCCCACCGCCCAGATATCGTAATCGATATCCCCGTCGATGTTCTTGTCGCCGATCGTCCAGTTCCTCTCGGCCAGGATCTTGAGGGCGTTCGTCTGCTGATCCTTGTTGCTGCCCGCAACCCTGTTGACATAGGCATGGATGATCTGCTGCCGGCAGGGACCGTTATCCTTCGTGTCGAAGTTCTGCGGCAGAAGCTTAATTACCGCATCGAGCGGATCTTTGGCGCTGTTGACGTAGTCGTTGATCCACTGATTGCGCGTCTTCTGGTCCGGCGCGGCCTGCAGGCTGGCCGCGAACTTCTCGGGCGTCGAGGTGTCGGGCTTGGGCTCGCCCGGCTTGGCGCCCGGGTTCTCCGGCGGGACCGGCAGCATGACGAAATCCGGCTTCAGGTCGCCGTCGTGATAGGTCTGGATCAGGTCCGGGTTGCCGATGTGCTCGTTCAGCGCGACGACGGTCGAATTGATCTTGTCGGGTGCGACGCCGGCCTCGGTGGCCATGCGCCATTGCGAATCGCCGGCTTCAGGCACCTCCACGGTGCCCTGCTTGAGCAGGTCCTGGGCGTCCTTGAGGCCGTGCTGCTGGGCCAGGCCGTTCAGCGACTGCTGCCATTGCTGCTGCTGGGCCGCGTTGACCTCATAGGTCCGCCCGTCCTTCCCCACCAGCGAGAATTTGTTGTCCTTGTAGGTGACCGTGAGCGACATCGACCCCTCCACGCACTGCACAGCGAAAATGGGCAGGCCCCGGCCTGTCCGGCCGCAGCCGGGGAGAACCGCACCGATCGTTCAGCCAGGACTGAATTCCGGATTCCCCCGAACCGCTAGAGCAAACCCGGGGCGGCGGCAATTGTTCCCCATCGTTTATGGCGCCCGGCGGCAGGCGGCGGATTGCCTGCCTTCGCAAATGGCGGGCGTGTGGAGTCGCGGTTCGCCTCGCTTTCTCTTCATGTTGAAATCGCCGTTGTCCCAATCAGCCGACACAAAGACCCGATATATCCAGGGGTGCGATTTTATTCAGCCACCTCATCGGCGGGTCTGTCAGGTCGGGCCGGCCTGAGCGTGTCGCCGAAATGATCAGCGTGTCTTGCTGATCAAGTCGCGGGCAGGCTCCACCTGGCGCCTGCCGACGGCCGAGCACTCCGCTACCTTGATCGACGGGTTTGGCCGAAACCGGAACCATCCGCCAGCTATTGCAATCGATCTTGAGACAAAAGCTCAACATCGCCTCAAAGTCATTTTATTGCCTGTGATTACTCAATACTATATCTTGGCTACTCGATCCTCATCGTCACCAGTGGCGGTAGGAGATCGAATGGAGGGGAACACATGTTCAAACGAGTCCTTGCCGAGGCGCTGGGGACGTTCTGGCTCGTCCTCGGCGGTTGCGGCACCGCGGTCCTGGCCGGATCGCATGTCGGCTTCGGCGGCGTCGCCGCGGCCTTCGGCCTCACCGTCCTGACCGGCGCCTTCGCCCTCGGCCGGATTTCCGGCGGCCATTTCAACCCCGCGGTCACGGTGGGGCTGTGGAGTGCGGGCAAGACCAGCACGTCCGACGTCGTGCCCTATGTCATCGCCCAGGTGGTCGGCGCGATCATCGCGGGCGGGGTGATCTACGTCATCGCCTCCGGCATGCCCGGCTTCGACATCACCAAGGGCTTCGCCCTGAACGGATACGGCCCCGGATCGCCCGACGGCTACGGCCTGACGGCGGCCCTGGTCACCGAGGTGGTGCTGACGGCGGTCTTCCTGGTGGTCATCGTCGGCGTCGTCAGCAACCCGGCGACCGCGCCCTTCGCGCCGATCGCGATCGGCCTGGCGCTGACGCTGATCCATCTGATCTCGATCCCGGTCACCAACACCTCAGTCAACCCGGCGCGCAGCACCGGCGTGGCGGTGATCGCCCAGGGCCTGGCGCTGGGGCAGCTCTGGCTGTTCTGGGTCGCGCCGATCGTCGGCGGCGTCATCGGCGGGCTGGTGGGCCGCTTCCTGACCGAGCCTGAAACCGCGGTCAGCGCGGCCCCGACCATCCCGGGCGCTCCGGCGGAGTGAATCCGATGCTGGGCTGAAGCCGCCGCAGCCGGGGGCTGCCGGGGCTTCAGCCCAGCTCCTTCTCCATGAACAGGCTCAGCGGGTCCGGCCCGTAATCGCCGAACGGGCCGCAATCCCGGTAGCCGAAGCGGCGGTACAGGCCGATCGCCTCCGGCTGGTGGATGCCGGTCTCCAGCTGGATCAGCCGGACGCCGAGGCCACGGGCCTCGTCCTCGATCCAGGCCAGCAGGTCGCGGCCCACCTTCAGACCTCGCGTCGCCGGGTCGACGAACATCCGCTTCAGCTCGGCCTGGCCGTCGTTGCCGACCCGCAGCGCGCCGCAGCCGACCACCCGGCCCTCGCGCCGGGCCACGAAGAACCGCACGTCCGGCTGTTCCAGCGAAGCGATGTCGAGCATGTGGTTGCTCTCGGCCGGATACAGGCTCGCCATCAGCGCGTCCGACTGGCGGATCAGGTCGAGCACCGCGTCCTGGCGCGGCGGTTCCGGGGCGATCAGGGTCTCGGTCACGATGGCAAGCCTCGGTCATTTTGACCCCGACTATAGCCGGGCGCGGTGACCCATGAAGGGCTTTCCTCTTGCCTGGGCACGGCCGGCTATGTTCTCGTATCGTTCATGGTCGACTCCACCCCACTCACCATCACCAACGCCGATGCACGGCGCCTCTTCCTCGATCTGCACGCGCTGTCGGATCCGCCGCTCGGCCGGCTGACGGTCGATGGCTGCCAGGCGCTGGTGGACCGCATCGGCTTCGTCCAGATCGACAGCATCAACACGGTCGAACGGGCGCATCACATGATCCTGTTCGCCCGCCGCCACGGCTACGCCCAGACCCAGCTGCCGCGGCTGGTGGAGAAGACCCGCGGCCTGTTCGAGGGCTGGACCCACGACGCCTCGTTGATTCCGACCCGCTTCTTCCCCTACTGGTCGCGGCGCTTCGGCGACGTGCAGGCGCGCGCCGCCACCAGCCGCTGGTGGACCGAGGCCGGGCCCGACTTCCCGAAGGTGCTGCAGCAGGTGCGCGACCGGGTGGCGGCGGAAGGGCCGCTGCTGACCCGCAGCTTCGAGGAGGAGCGGCAGCGCCCCTCCGGCGGCTGGTGGGACTGGACGCCGTCGAAGATGGCGCTGGAGTTCCTGTGGCGCACCGGCGTGCTGGCGGTGGCGCGGCGCGAGGGCTTCCAGAAGGTCTACGACCTGACCGAGCGGGTGATCCCCGAGCAGCATCGCGGCCCCACGCCGGATCCGGACGAGGTGGTCGACTGGGCCTGCCGCTCGGCGCTGGAGCGGCTGGGCATGGCCCGGCCCGGCGAGATCGCCGGCTTCTGGGACCTGATCAGCATCCGCGAGGCGGAGCAGTGGTGCGACCGCCAGGCCCGCGGCGGCGCGCTGCGCGTGGCGCATGTCGAGGGCGCGGACGGCAAGGCCGCCGTGTCCTTCGCCTTCGCCGACATCGAGGACCGGCTGGCCGCGGCGGCGCCGGCGCCGGACGTGCTGCGGGTGCTGTCGCCGTTCGATCCGGTGATCCGCAACCGCCAGCGGCTGGAGCGGCTGTTCGGCTTCGACTACCGCTTCGAGGCCTTCGTGCCCGAGGCGAAGCGCCGCTGGGGCTACTACGTCTTCCCGATCCTGGAGGGCGACCGCTTCGTCGGCCGGATCGACATGCGGGCCAAGCGCGACAGCGGCGATCTCGCCGTCGCCGGGTTGTGGTGGGAGCCGAAGGTGCGGTCCAGCAAGGCGCGGCTGCGCCGGCTGGAGACGCAGCTGGACCGCATCCGCCGCTTCGCCGGGGTCGAGCGGGTGACCTGGCCGGAGGCCAAATCGCCGCTGTCATCCGCGGGTCATCAAACGGTCGCAAAGCGCGGGGCATAAGGGCGCCGCGCGAGAGCCGGCGTTGCGATGTCGGCCTTCGCGCCCATATAAGGCCGCGCGGGCAACCCGCCGGACCGATCGTGCGGAAGCGGAAGAGAAGGACTGGGTATGGCGGGGGATCTGATCGTCGCCCATGCGCGGATCGTGACGGCGGAGGCCGTGCTGACCGGCAGCGTCGCCGTCGCCGGCGGGCGGATTTCCGATCTCGACCGGGATGCGGCCAGCCCGCCCGGCGCCGTCGATTTCGAGGGCGACTACCTGCTGCCCGGGCTGGTCGAGCTGCACACCGACCATCTCGAGCGCCACTACACGCCGCGCCCCGGCGTGCGCTGGCCGGCGGTGACCGCGGTGATGGCGCATGACGCCCAGGTCGCCGCGGCCGGCATCACCACGGTGTTCGACGCGCTGGCGCTGGTCGGCGGCCGCAACGGTGAGGATCGGCTGGAGACGCTGCGGCCGATGGTCGACGGCATCCGTCAGGCCCAGGCCGGCGCCATGCTGCGGGCCGAGCATTTCCTGCATCTGCGCTGCGAGGTCACCGAGGCGCATGTGCTCGAGCTGTTCGAGCCGTTCCGCGACGACCCGCTGGTGCAGTTCATGTCGGTGATGGACCACGCCCCCGGCCATCGCCAGTTCTCCGACCTCGCCAAGTACCGCGAGATCTACAAGGGCATGCTCGGCATGACCGACGAGCAGATCGACGCCCAGACGGCGGAGCGGATCGCCGCGTCGCGCACCCACGGCATCACCAATCGCGACGCCCTGGCCGCGATCGGCCGCGGCCGCGGCCTGCCGATCGCCAGCCATGACGACGAGACCGTGGCCCATGTCGAGGAGGCGGCGGCGCTGGGCATGGTGGTGTCGGAGTTCCCGACCACCCTGACCGCCGCCCGCGCCGCGCGCGAGCATGGGCTGCAGATCCTGATGGGCGCACCCAACCTGGTCCGCGGCGGCTCCCATTCCGGCAACGTCTCGGCCGGCGAGCTGGCGCGCGAGGGGCTGGTCGACATCCTGTCGTCGGACTATGTCCCGGTCAGCCTGCTGCATGGCGCCTTCACCCTGGCCGAAGGCGAGCATGGCATCGGCCTGCCGCGGGCGCTGGCGACGGTGACGATCAACCCGGCCCGCGCCGCCGGCCTCGAGGATCGCGGCCGGATCGAGCCCGGGCTGCGGGCCGACCTGCTGCGCGTCCGGCTGGTCGACGGCGTGCCGGTGATCCGCGCCGTCTGGCGCGAGGGCGAAAGAGTCGCATGATCCCGGAATAACCGGCCCGAGCGACGGATCGTTTATAAGGACTCGAATCGCCCCTTCGCGCTCCGGAGGCCAGCATGCGCCCGTTCCCGGTTCTCACGGCCCTGATGCTCGCCCTCGGGGCGGCCGGCGCGGCCCATGCGGCCGATCCGGTGGCGCCCGACCCCACGTCCGCCGACCCGGTGGCGCGCGGCGCCTATGTTTTCACCGCCGGCGGCTGCGCCACCTGCCACACCGCGCCGGGCGCCGATGCCAAGAAGCTGGCCGGCGGCCGGGCGCTGAAGACCGCCTTCGGCACCTTCTACACCCCGAACATCACCCCGGACCCCGAGACCGGCATCGGCAAGTGGAGCGAGACGGATTTCCGCCGGGCGCTGCGCGAGGGCGTGTCGCCGGCGGGCGAGGATTTCTATCCGGCCTTCCCCTACACCGCCTACACCGGCATCACCGACCGCGACCTGTCCGACCTCTGGGCCTATCTGCGCAGCGTCCTGCCGGTGCGGCAGGCGAACACGCCGCATGAGCTGTCCTGGCCCTATTCCTGGCGCTCGCTGCTGCCCGGCTGGCGCCTGCTGAACTTCAGCGAAGGGCCGTTCCTGGTGGCGGCCGGCCAATCCGCCGAATGGTATCGCGGCGCCTATCTCGTCCGCGTGCTGGGCCATTGCGGCGAATGCCACACGCCGCGCGACATGCTGGGCGGGCTGAACTGGTACGGCGCGTTCTCCGGCAATCCCCAGGCGCCCGAAGGCGGCGGCAAGATCCCGAACATCACGCCGGATCCGGATCATGGCATCGGCGGCTGGAGCGACCGGGATATCGCCTACTACCTGGAAACCGGCAGCACGCCCGACGGCGACTTCGCCGGCGGCGCCATGAGCGAGGTGATCCGCGAGAACACCGGCAAGCTGGTCCCGGCCGACCGGGAGGCCATCGCCACCTATCTCAAGAGCCTGAAGCCGCTGCCGTAACGATCGCATCGGGGGCGATGGTCGGCGGCTGCAGAATCACCTATAGTGCCGCGGCATTCGTAATTTTAGGAACATTTGCATTGTATTGACCGGCGCCCGCGATTTCGACGGCGCCGTCCGCTTTCACCGCGACATGCCGTTCCCGCCGCATCGCGACGGCGCGCCGCCCCGCCGCCCCGCATTCATCGGAGGCTTCCATCGTGACCAGCTACACCGGCACCGTCGATCCCGACTACATCTACGGCCTCGGCGATTCCGTGGTGGTGCCGCCCGGCGCCAACGGCGTGCAGCTCGACCTGTCGGGCGACGACACGCTGAGCGGGGTGGGCGGCGACGACTTCGTCCTGGCCGGTGCCGGCAACGATGTGGTCGATGGCGGCGACGGTGCCGACCAGCTCGACGGCGGCGCCGGGGACGACCTGCTGCGCGGCGGCCTCGGGCCCGACGTGCTGACCGGCGGCGACGGCATCGACACCGCCGACTACAGCACCAGCGGCAAGCCGATCGCCGTGGATCTCTTCGCCGGCACGGGCTCGGCCGGCGATGCCGAGAACGACACCCTTTCCGGCATCGAGAACGTCATCGGCAGCGCCGGCGACGACACCGTCGACGGCGGCACCGACGACAACGTCCTGTCCGGGCTGGCCGGGGACGACCTGCTGGTCGGGTATGAGGGCGCCGACACGCTGATCGGCGGCGACGGCAACGACATGCTCGCCGGGGATGCGGAGCCGGGGGCCGGGAGCTGCGGCTGCGGCGACGGGCCCGACCATCTGCAGGGCGGCGCCGGCGACGACACGCTCTATGGCGGCGGCGATGCCGACCTGCTCGAAGGCGGCGACGGCAACGACCTGATCGGCATCATGGACGCGGCGGAGGTGGTCGCCGGCGAGGTCATCGATGGCGGCGCCGGCTATGACGTCATCGCCTTCACCCCGCTGCCGGGCGGCGACACGCTGCTGGTGCTGCAGGGCGAGATGCTGATCGGCATCGAGGAGATCGACCTCGGTTTCCCCGGCGGGCCGATCGGCCTGCCGGCGCATCTGCTGCTGATCGGCGTGCAGTCGAACCTGCTGATCGTCGGCAGCGACGACCGCAACGTGGTCACCGCCGGCGATGCCGCCGACACGGTCCGCGGCCTGGGCGGTGACGACGTGCTGATCGGCGGCCTCGGCAACGACACGCTCGACGGCGGCACCGGCGCGGACCAGCTCGACGGCGGCGCCGGGAACGACACTCTCATCGGCGGGCCCGGGGCGGACCGGCTGACCGGCGGCGACGGCATCGACACCGTCCTCTATGCCTCGACCGGGGCGCTGACGATCGACCTGCTCGCGCACACCGCCTCGGGCGGCGATGCGACGGGCGACATCCTGACCGGGATCGAGAACATCTATGCCACCAGTGCCGGCGACACGGTGAGCGGCGACGGCAGCGGCAACCTCCTGGCCGGCCGGGCTGGCGACGACGTCCTCGCCGGGCGCGGCGGCGACGACGCGCTCTACGGCGAGGGCGGCAATGACAGCCTCGACGGTGGCGACGGGGCCGACCGGCTGGTCGGTGGCGACGGCATCGACACCATCCATGGCGGGACGGGCAATGATTCGGTCGATGCCGGCACCGGCGACGACTTTGTCTATGGCGAGGGCGGCCACGACAACCTCAATGGCGGGGCCGGCAACGACACGATCGAGGGGGGCGACGGCAACGACACGATCGAAGCCGGTGCCGGGTTCGACACGATCGACGGCGGCGCGGGCATCGACACGGTCAGCTATGCCGGCTCGAGCGCGGCGGTGGCGGTCGACCTGGGGACCGCGTCCTTCGCGGGCGGGGATGCCACCGGTGACTCGCTGACCGGGATAGAGCAGGTGCTCGGCTCGGCCTTCTCCGACGAGCTGATCGGCGACTCCGCCGCCAACACCCTCTGGGGCATGGCCGGCGACGACCGGCTCACCGGCGGTGGCGGCGGTGACGCGCTGAAGGGCGGCGCCGGCAACGACATCTTCGTCTACACCGCGCTGTCCGACAGCGCCGTGTCGGGCATCGGCAAGGACACCATCGCCGATTTCTCGACCGGCGACAGGATCGACCTGTCGGCGATCGGCATCGCCTTCAGCATCGGCACCGGCGGCTTCACCGGCCATGCGGGGGAGATCCGCATCGTCACCGCCGGGGCGATCCAGGTGGTCTATGCCGACAGCAACGGCGACAAGGCGCCGGACTTCGCCATCAACGTCATCTCCGACCACTTCGTCTAGTGTAGGACCGTCGCCCCAAGGCGGCGGCGCCCCTCAAGGGCGAAAAGGCAGGGACAGGGATGGTGATCGAGCTGCAGACGAACGAGCCGGCGCCGGAGGCGACGCTCGCCAACTGGCGCCAGGCGCCCTACAGCCGCTGGGGCTTCCGGAATGTCCCCCGGCTGGTGCCGGTGGCCGAGATCCCGCGCGGTGACTTCGCCGCCTGCTTCAGGTCCGGCCCGGCGCTGGAGCTGGGCGGGATCGACGTGCCTGGGCAGGGCGTCTCGGTCGCCGGGCTGCTGGCGGACAGCGACACCGACGGCTTCCTGGTGCTGCATCGCGGCGCGGTGGTGGCCGAGCACTACGCCCATGGGATGGGGCCGAAAGCGCAGCACATCGTCTTCTCGATCAGCAAGTCGATCACCGCCCTGATCGCCGGCATCCTGGCCGGCCGCGGCCAGCTCGACCCCGAAGCGCCGGTGACGGCCTATGTGCCGGAGGCGGCGGGCGGGGCCTATGACAAGGCCACCGTCCGCCATGTGCTGGACATGACGGTCGGCATCCGCTTCGTCGAGGACTATCTCGACCCGGCCGGCGACGTCGCCCGCTATCGCGTCGCCATGGGCTGGAACCCGCCCAGCGCGGTGGCGCGCGACAACGACCTGCACGGCTTCATCGCCCGCCTGCCGGCCGATGGCAGCCGGCATGGCGAGACGTTCCACTATGTCTCGCCCAACTCCGACATGCTGGGCTGGATCTGCGAGCGCGCCTCCGGCATGCGCTTCGCCGCGCTGATGACCGAGCTGCTGTGGCGGCCGATGTGGGCGGAGGCGGATGCGTACATCACGCTCGACGGGCACGGCGCGCCGCGCACCGCCGGCGGCATCGGCATGACCCTGCGCGACCTGGCCCGGATCGGCGAGCTGATGCGGCGGGACGGCCGCGTCGGCGGCATCCAGGTGGTGCCGAAGGCCTGGGTCGACGACATCCTCGACAATGGCGACCGGCAAGCCTGGGCGCGGGGCGATCTGGCCGATCTGGCGCCGCAGGGACGCTACCGCAGCCAGTGGTATGTGCCGGGGCGGGACCGCGACGTGGTCTGCGGCATCGGCATCCACGGCCAATGGATCTATGTCGACCGCGCCGCCGAGCTGGTCATCGCCAAGATGTCGTCGCAGCCCGCGGCGGTCGACGACGCGCTGGACCACCGGCTTCTGGCCGGCTTCCGGGCGATCGCGCAGGCCGTGAGCGAGTAGGTTGGGTTCGCGGATGCGAACCCAACGGCATCGATCGTGACTGTTGGGTTCGCCTGAGGCGAACCCAACCTACGTCATCTCAACTCTTCTTGACGCGATAGGTCTCGTGGCAGGCGCCGCAGGACTGGCCGACGGCCGGGAAGGCGGCCTTCACCTTGGCCACGTCGCCGGACTGGGCGGCGGCGTCCAGCGCCACGATGGCGTCGTGATTGGCCTTCACCTTGGTCTGGAAATCGGCCCAGTTGGCCCAGATCTCCGGTTTCGCCGCGCTCTTGCCGACGCCGACCGCGGTGCCTTCCGGGAACAGGGACAGCAGCTGGGCGCTGACGCCCGCCATCTTGCCGGTCGCCGCCTTGACGTCGTCGATCGTGCCCTGGTTGTCGCGCACGAAGCCGGTCAGCGTCTTGACGCTGGCGCCGTAGGTCTTCATCGCATCCTCGCGCTGCGTCACCACCTCCTCGGGCGTGGCCGCCCAGGCGATGGCGGCGCCGCAGCTGACGATGGCGGCGGTGATGACGGCGAACTTCAACGAACGCATGGTGCCTCCCCTGAGGTGGGTGCCGGTCCGGCGGTGATGGGCGCGAGTATGCTGGAGGAATTACCGCGATCTCCAGCGAGTTCGGGCTCCGGCTCGTGGTTCGCTGCGACGTGTCGCAGGGTTACGCCGCAAATCGTTACGCGCCCGGTTGACAGCTGGCGGGGCCGCCACTATGGTCCGCGCCTTGAATTCCGGCCCGCGAGCCCGTGCTCCCGGCGGCGCCGGCGCTGCCGCATGGGATATGGAATATGAAAGTCGCGAACTCGCTGAAGACCCTGAAGACCCGTCACCGCGCTTGCCGCGTCGTCCGCCGCAAGGGCCGTGTCTATGTCATCAACAAGGAGAACCCGCGCTTCAAGGCGCGTCAGGGCTGATTTCAGCCGCTCCTTGAGTTGATTAAAGGCCGCGTCCCCGGACGCGGCCTTTTTCGTTGCCGGCGAGGCGGGCCGCTTGCCGGATCGGCCCGGTCTTCCTATCGTCCGCGATGGAGGTCCCGCCGATGAAGATGCCAGTCCCCGATGCCGCGATCCTGGCGCGCCGCGAGGAGATCGCCGCGGCGCTGCGCGCCATCGTGCCGGGCGAGGGCGTGATCACGGCGGAGAGCGAGCGCCGCGCCTATGAGTCGGACGGGCTGACCGCCTACCGCACCCTGCCGATGATCGTGGTGCTGCCCTCGACCACCGCGCAGGTCTCGGCGGTGCTGCGCACCTGCCACGAGATGGGGGTGAAGGTGGTGCCGCGCGGGTCCGGCACCTCGCTGTCCGGCGGCGCCCTGCCGCTCGAGGACGGCGTGCTGCTCGGCCTCGGCAAGTTCAACAGGATGCTGGAGATCGACTTCGACAACCGCTGCGCCCGGGTGCAGCCGGGGGTCACCAATCTCGGCATCACCAACGCCGTCGCCCATGCCGGCTTCTATTACGCGCCCGACCCGTCCAGCCAGATCGCCTGCTCGATCGGCGGCAATGTCGCCGAGAATTCCGGCGGCGTGCACTGCCTGAAATACGGGCTGACCACCAACAATGTGCTGGGGCTGGAGGTCGTGCTGATCGACGGCACCGTGCTGCGCCTCGGCGGCAAGCATCTCGATTCGCCGGGCTACGACCTGCTCGGCGTTCTGACCGGTTCGGAAGGGCTGCTGGCGGTGGTCACCGAGGTGACGGTGCGGCTGCTGCGCCGTCCGGCGACCCAGCGCGCCGTGCTGATGGGCTTCCCGTCGTCCGAGGCCGGCGGCGACTGCGTCGCCCGCATCATCGGCGCCGGCATCATCCCGGGCGGGCTGGAGATGATGGACAAGCCCGCCATCCATGCGGCCGAGGCCTTCGTCCACGCCGGCTACCCGCTGGATGTCGAGGCGCTGCTGATCTGCGAGCTGGACGGGCCGGAGGCCGAGGTCGACGATTTGATCGAACGGGTCGAATCGATCGGCCGCGACTGCGGCGCCACGATCTGCGTCGTCAGCCGCAGCGAGGAGGAACGCCTGCGCTTCTGGGCCGGGCGCAAGGCCGCCTTCCCGGCGGTCGGCCGGATCAGCCCCGACTATTACTGCATGGACGGCACCATCCCGCGGAAGCGCCTGCCCGAGGTGCTGGCACGGATGCAGGAGATGTCGCGCCGCCACGGTCTGCGCGTCGCCAATGTCTTCCATGCCGGCGACGGCAATCTGCATCCGCTGATCCTGTACGACGCCAATGTGCCGGGCGAGCTGGAGAAGGCCGAGGAATTCGGGTCGGACATCCTGCGGCTGTGCGTCGAGGTCGGCGGCGTGCTGACCGGCGAGCACGGCGTCGGGGTCGAGAAGCGCGACCTGATGGAGGTGCAGTTCGGGCCGGAGGACCTGGCGCAGCAGCAGCGGCTGAAATGCGCCTTCGACCCGGACGGGCTGCTCAACCCCGGCAAGGTGTTCCCGACCCTGCATCGCTGCGCCGAGCTCGGCCGGGTGCACATCCACCACGGCGCCACGCGCTTCCCCGACCTGCCGCGCTTCTGATTGGCCGCGCTTCTGACTGGAAAGATCCCGAGATGGAAATCCCGCCGCTGCCCTTCACGGTGACGGATTGGAGCCGGGTGCCGCCAACCGAGCATGCGGGCGAGGCCGGGACAGCCTTCTGGCGCACCCTGAATATCGGCAATCTGCGGGTGCGCCTGGTCGAGTACACGCCGGGATATCTGGCCGACCATTGGTGCGATCGGGGCCATGTCCTCTATGTCCTGGAGGGCGAGCTCGACACCGAGCTGAAGGATGGGCGCAGATTCACCCTCACCGCCGGCATGAGCTATCAGGTCTCCGATTTCGGTGACGCCGCCCATCGCTCCTCCACCCGGGCCGGCGCCAGGCTCTTCATCGTCGACTGACCTGGCGAAGCGGAGATCCCGGATGACCGATACCCTGAAGCCCGAGACCGAAGACCAGGTGCTCGAGATCGTCCGCTGGGCCCTGGCCGGCGCGGTGCCGCTGGAACTGGTGGGCCGTGGCAGCAAGCGCGGCTTCGGCCGGCCGGTGCAGGCGGCGCATGCGCTCGACCTCTCCGGCCTCGCCGGGATCGAGGTCTATGAGCCGGAGGAGCTGGTGCTGACCGCCCGGCCCGGCACAGGAATGGCCGAGATCGAGGCGGCGCTGGCCGACCGCGGCCAGGCCCTGGCCTTCGAGCCGCCGGATCTCGGCCCGCTCTATGGCGGCCCGGCCGGCGCCGGCACGCTGGGCGGCGCCGTCGGCTGCAACCTGTCGGGGCCGCGCCGGCTGAAGGCCGGGGCGGCGCGGGATCACGTGCTGGGCATCGAGGCGGTGTCCGGCCGCGGCCAGGCCTTCAAATCCGGTGGTCGGGTGGTCAAGAACGTCACCGGCTACGACCTGCCGAAGCTGCTGACCGGCGCCTTCGGCACTCTCGCCGCCATGACCCGGATCACGGTCAAGGTGCTGCCGGCGCCGGAGACGGTGCGCACCCTGGCGATCGCCGGGCTGGATGATGCCGCCGGCGTCGCCGTGCTGACCCGGGCGCTGACCAGCCCCTACGAGGTCTCGGGCGCCGCCCATCTGCCGGCCGGCATCCTCGGCGACGCGGCGCGCAGCTTGGTGCGGATCGAGGGCTTCGGTCCCTCGGTCGACAGCCGGGTGGCGGCGCTGTCGCAGTCGCTCGGCGATGCCGGGCCGCTGACTGTGCTGGATCCTGCCGAATCGGTCGCCCTGTGGCGCCGGATCCGCGATGTCGCGCCGTTCGCCGGCGATGCCCTGGACGGTGATGGGCGCGCGGTGTGGCGGATCTCGGTGGCGCCGACCGCAGGCCCGGCGGTCGCGGCCGCCGCCGGTGGGGCGCATTACTTCGACTGGGGCGGCGGGCTGGTCTGGATCGCTCTCCCGCCGGATGGCGATGCCGGGGCCGCCGCGATCCGCGCCGCGGTCGCGGCCGTGGGCGGTGGGCACGCCACCCTGGTCCGGGCGCCCGCCGGGCTGCGCGCCGCGCTGCCGGTGTTCGAGCCGCAGCCGCCGGCGCTGGAGGCCCTCGATCGCCGGGTGCGCGAGGCCTTCGACCCCAAGGGCATCCTGTCGCCGGGGCGGATGACCGCCTGAGGGCATTCGGGAAAGGATTGGAAACCTCCCGCCCGATCATGGGTTATGTTCAGGCGCGTCTCTCGCTCTCTGGAGGTCCCATGGCGTTCCTGTGGATGCTGATCATCGGCTTCGTGGTCGGCCTGGTCGCGAAGTTCCTGATGCCCGGCCGCGATCCGGGCGGCTTCATCATCACCATCCTGCTCGGCATCGCCGGCTCCTTCGTCGGCGGCTGGCTCGGCCGGCAGCTCGGCATCGTGCCGGAGAGCGGCTTCGGCCAGTTCGTCCTGGCCGTGATCGGGGCGATCGTGCTCCTGATCATCTACCGGATCGTCGCCGGCCGCAGCAGCAGCGCCAGCTAAAGGAAAAGGCGGCCCGCGCGCGGGCCGCCTTTCCACCGCACCGATTTCGCGTCGGGAGCACCCCCGCCGCATCCGCCGGGTTCCCCTGGCCCCGGGTCGCGGGCTAGTGTCGGCGCGATGACGGGAGGGTGCGGGTGCAGACTCATTTCTCGCTGGCGCAGCTGGCCGATCCGGACAACGCGGAATCGGAGAAGATCCTGCGCAGCTGCGTGCATTGCGGCTTCTGCCTCGCCACCTGCCCGACCTACTCGGTGCTGGGCGACGAGCTCGACAGCCCGCGCGGCCGCATCTACCAGATCAAATCGATGCTGGAAGGCGGCGGCCCGGCGCCGGCCAGCGTCGCCAAGCATCTCGACCGCTGCCTGTCCTGCCTGTCCTGCATGACCACCTGTCCCTCGGGCGTGCACTACATGCATTTAGTCGATCACGGCCGCGCGGTGGTCGAGAAGACCTATCGCCGGCCGCTGCCGGACCGGGCGATCCGGGCGCTGCTGGCGACGGTGCTGCCACGGCCGCGGCTGTTCCGCCTGGCGCTGATGGGGGCGATCGCGGCCCGGCCGGTCGCAGGGCTGCTGCCGAAGCGGCTGCGCGCCATGCTGGCCCTGGCGCCGCGCCGGCTGCCGCCGCCCAGCCCGGTCGACCGGCCGCAGGTCTTCGCCGCCGAAGGGCCGCGCAAGCGCCGGGTGGCGCTGCTGTCCGGCTGCGCCCAGACGGTGCTGGACCCGGCGATCAACGAATCCACCATCCGCCTGCTGACCCGCCACGGGGTCGAGGTGGTGGTGGCGCCGGGCGCCGGCTGCTGCGGGTCGCTGACCCACCATATGGGCCGGGAGGAAGCGGCGCTGGCCTCGGCCCGGAGGAACATCGAGGCCTGGAGCCGCGTGGTGGCGGAGGGGGGCCTCGACGCCATCATCATCAACACCTCGGGCTGTGGTACCACGGTGAAGGATTACGGCCACATGTTCCGCACCGACCCCGCCTGGGCCGGGCGTGCCGCCAGGGTCTCGGCCCTGGCCAGGGACATCACCGAGCTGATGGACGAGGTCGGGCTGAACCCGCCGGCGCGGCCGACCGGCCAGGCGGTGGCCTATCATTCCGCCTGTTCGATGCAGCACGGCCAGCGCATCACCGCGCCGCCGCGCCGTCTGCTGGCTGCCGCGGGGTTCGAGCTGCGCGAGGTGCCGGACGGGCATCTCTGCTGCGGCTCGGCCGGCACCTACAATCTGCTGCAGCCGGAGATCGCGGACGAGCTGCGGGCGCGCAAGGTGCGGGCGGTGGAGAGCACCGGGGCGGCGATCGTCGCCGCCGGCAATATCGGCTGCATGACCCAGATCGGCCTCGGCACCGCCCTGCCCGTCGTCCACACGGTCGAGCTGCTGGATTGGGCCACCGGTGGCCCGAGACCGGCGGCGCTGTCGGACGCGGCCTGACGCCGGGCCTCGCTCTGAATACAATGTTCAGTTGGCTTAATTCGCGATCTCGTTCATGCTATGTTCCATGGACATGGCGCAGACCGATCCGATGTCGGAAGCCCCGGCCACTCCCCAGGAGGAGCGGACGGCGCGGCATCTGCGCATGCTCGCCCGGGTGGCGGACGTCCATATGGAGGTCATCGAGGCCACCCGCACCGAGGCGGTGGAGGCACCGCAGCCCGGCGTCGACTATTGCCGGCGGATTGCCGTTGTCACCAGGTCGCTGCGGTTGACCCTGCTCCTGGAAGACAAGTTCGCCAATCATCGCGACGAGCGACGCAAGGCCGTGGCGAAGCGGGAGTCGGCGCAGGCGGACTGGCACGACCTGCGGGTGAAGCTGGCGATGCTGGCGGCCGCCTACGAGGTGTCCGAGGACGACGAGGAGGTCGACCGCCGCGTCGCCGAGGTCTGCGAGCGGGTCGAGCGGCCGGAGGTGTCGGAGTTCATCGAAGCCAGCCGGCCGGAGGTCGCGGTGGCGGCGTTGTGCCGGCGCTGGAGCCTCCCGGTAAAGGTGGAGCGCTGGCTCGAGATGGCCGATGAGGCCATGGAGCATTACGGTTTCATCCCGCCGGAGGATGGCGAGGACGACGAGGACGATCCGGAGCATCTGCCCGAGCCTCGCTCCGCCGCGCCCGCTCGCCGCAAGCCGCCGGACACGGGGTAACAGCTAGGTTGGGTTCGCGCCTTCGCGAACCCAACATGCCGCCGCCCTCGCGGCCCTAATCCTGTTGGGTTCGCTGTCGCGAACCCAACCTACGAAACCGCACCGCACGCAGCCTTCCACACTCCCCCTCCCCTTGCGGGAGGGGGTTGGGGGAGGGGGCTGCGCGCGTCCGTGCGCCTGTTGTGTCGGCTTCGACGTCAGGTCTGCCGCCGGCTGCTGCGGAGAGAACACCCCTGGCCCCCTTCCGCAAGGGGAGGGGGAGGATGAAGGGCAGCGAGCCAGCTCCTGTCTTCCGTCGCCTCAGGCCGCCCCAGCCAGCGGCACCGGCCCCAGCCGGCCGGCGGCAAGGGCCCGGTCCAGCTCCTCGATGGCGCAGATGATGTGGTAGAAGCTGCTGGCCGGCGCCGGCTCCTCGACGAAGCGGCCGTCGGCCTGCAGCTTGTCGCGCCACAGCCCGGCCACCGGCACGTCCAGATACTGGAACAGCCCGGTCACGCCGGCGATGATGCGGCCGCGCCACAGCGTCTTCTCCGCCTCGGTCCCGGCGATGCCGGCCAGCGCCACCGCCGCCTTGATCCGCTCGGTCTGCGGCCACAGCCGGGCTGCGGCCGTCGCGGCCGGGCGCCGGCTGCCATTCGCCGTCGAAGAACTCGCGCAGATATCCCGTCTTCGGGTCGATGAAATGCGACAGGGCCAGCCCGGCGATCTCGTCGGCCAGCGCGTTCCAGGCCGGCTGGTCGGCGCCCTGGCCGAGCTCGACCCAGGCCAGCGACGCCTCCAGCAGATGCATGTGCGGGTTGGCCAGCAGCGGCAGCCTGCGCGGCGCCGCCTCCTCGAAGCCGCCCAGCGGGTGCTTCAGCGTCGCCTCCAGCCGCCGGCGCAGCCGCGTCGCCGCCGCCATCAGCGGCGCCGGGTCGGCGACCACGGTGCTGGCGGCGGCCAGGGCGAACAGGGCGAAGGCCTGGTCGTACAGCACCACGCTGTCGTCCAGCGTCGCCCCGTCCGGCCCGACCAGGGTGCGGAAGGTGCCGTCCGGCCGCTCATAGGCCTGGCGGAAGAAGGCCAGGCCGTGCTCGACGGCCTGGGCCGACGGGCCGATCCAGCCCAGCCGGCCGGCGACGGCGAAGGTGAAGACCTGCCGCGCCTGCACCCGGGCGCGGCGCGGCTCGACGCAAGGCGTGCCGTCGAGGTTCAGCCTCTCGTGGAAGCCGCCGCGCTCGCGGTCGGCGCCGGTCTCCCACCAGATCGGCAGCGCCTGCGCGGTCAGCCAGGTCATCAGCCGGTCGCGCAGGCCCTGCAGGGTCGCGCTCTGCTCGGTCGGGGTGGTCATCATCGGCTCCAGCGGCAGGTGTCGTTGGTCATCAGATGGTCTGATTGTAGGCGCCGACTTCGGGATTCTCACGCAGCACGCCGTCGACGGCCTTGAACATCTCGTGCAGCCGGTCCTTCGACACCGGGCTCTCGACCACCACCACCAGCTCCGGCTTGTTGGAGGAGGCGCGCACCAAGCCCCAGGTGCCGTCCTCGGTGGTCACCCGGATGCCGTTGACGGTGACCAGGTCGACGATGCTGTGGCCGCCCAGCCCGCCATTGGCGGCGATCTCGCGGAAGCGCTTCTCCACCCGCTCGACGACCTCGTACTTCACCTCGTCGGCGCAGTGCGGCGACATGGTCGGCGACCCCCAGGTCTGCGGCAGGGCGCGGTACAGATCGGCCATGCTCTTGCCCGGGTTGCGGTCCATCATCTCGCAGACGGCGATGGCGGTGACCAGGCCGTCGTCATAGCCGCGGCCGATCGGCGGGTTGAAGAAGAAGTGGCCGGACTTCTCGAAACCGGCCAGGGCGTTCAGGTCGCGCACCCGGCGCTTGATGTAGGAATGGCCGGTCTTCCAATAGTCGGTCTTGG
>JAEKLZ010000295.1 GCA_019508225.1 Inquilinus limosus
GCGTGCCGGGGGCGTAGAGCTCGGCCGCGTCCGGCTTGGCGCCGGCGAAGACCTTGGCCATCTGCCCGGCCGTGATCGTCGCCATCTCGACGAAGTTCTGCCGCACCGTGGCGATGAAGGGTGTGCATTGCCGGATCAGCTCGATTGCCTGCGGGTTGCCGTCGATGCCGGCGATGACGATGTCGGTCCGCCCGGCCGCCTGCAGCGCCAGCAAGGCGCCGATGCCGGGCTCGTCCCAGGCCGCCCAGACGGCGTCGATCGCGCCCGGCGCCGGGTTGGCGGCCAGCATCGCTTCCATCGCATTGCGGCTGTCGTCGATCTGGCCCGGCACCTGGACGTAATGGTCGGCGACCTGGCGGATGCCCGGCGCCGCCTGCAGCGCCTCGTCCAGCGCGATCTCGCGCTGGTGCACGCCGGGATGAGCCGAATGGAAGAAGCGGGCGATGGTGCCCTTGCCGCCCAGCCGGCCGAACAGATGGTCGGTCATGGTCTTGCCGAGGGCATGGTTGTCCGAGGTCACGTTGAGCGTCACCCCCGGCCCGGTCGCCCCGTCGATGGCGAAGACCGGGATGCCGGCCGCCGCGGCCTTGCCGACCTGGTCCTGGATCTGTGCCGGGTTGATCGACACCAGCACGATGGCGCCGGCGCGGGCGTTGACCACATCCTCGACTCGGCTGGCCAGGGCGCCGAAATCGCCGGCGGTGTCGACCACCGAGACAGTCCAGCCGCGCTTCTCGGCATCGGCCTTGAAGGTCTCGACCATCTCGCCGGTGGCAACGGCGGAGAGATAAGGCGTCAGCACCGACACCGTCTCGGCCGCCGCCGCGGGACCGCTCGGCACCGCCACGACCGCCGCCGCCAGGGCGACCGCCCGAATCCGTCCCCGCATCGTCCGCTCTCCCCGCGTTTTCGTCTGTCTAGACCCTCCGCCCCGGCGCTGACAACGACCCGCACCGCTTGCCTGCTTTGGCGCCAGCCCGCACTGTGGGCGCCGGCAGAGTCGGACCGGCGGAGTCGGAGCAGCAGGACCATGGGCTTTCAGGACGCGAAGCGGGCGGTGCCGACCGTGCAGCAGGATGACGACACCGTCCGGATCACGCGCTGGGATTTCGAGCCGGGCGCCGCGACCGGCTGGCACCAGCACGGCTTTCCTTATTTCGTGATCATGCTGCGCGCCGGCACGCTGCGGATCCACAATGGCGAGACCGAGACCGACGTGCCGCTGGCCGAGGGCCAGTCCTATATGCGCCCGGCCGGCATCCGCCACGACGTGATGAACGGCTCGCCGCACCCGATCGCCTTCGTCGAGATCGAGATCAAGCGGCCGGGCGCGCTCGATGGCTGGACGGTCTGAGGCGCTGCGCGTCGCCTTCCGGCTGGAGGCTTCCGCGCCGATCGGCGGCGGCCATGCCATGCGGTGCCTGTCCCTGGCCCGGGCCCTGGCCGATCACGGGGCCGACTGCCTGTTCCTGGTGAACGGCGAGGCCGCTTCGGTGGTGCCGGCCCTGGCCGGCGCCGCCTGCCGGGCGGTCGGGCCGGAGCCGGAGGCGGCGGTGGCGGCGGTCCGCGCGGCTTGGCCGGAGGGCGCCGACGCGGCGGTCTGCGACCTGTACCGCTGGACGGCGCCGGAGGAGCGGGCCTTCGCCGCCGCCGCGCGCCGGCTGCTGGTGATCGACGACCTCGCGACGGCGCCGCATCATTGCGACCTGGTGCTGAACCAGAATTTCGGCGCCGACGCCAGCGGCTATGACGGGCTGGTGCCGCCCGGCTGCCGGCGGCTGGTCGGCCTCGACTACGCCCTGCTGCGCCCGGATTTCGCGGCGCTGCGGCCGGCGGCGCTGGAGCGCCGCCGCGCTGTGCGGCGGGCGGAGACGGTCCTGGTGTCGCTGGGCCTGACCGATGTCGGCGGCATCACCGGCCGGGTCTGTGCCGCCCTGGCGACCCTGCCCGATTTCGCCCGGGCCGAGGTGGTGCTGGGGCCGGCGGCGCCCAGCATCGGCCGGGTGCGGTCGATCGCTGATGCCGATCCGCGCTTCCGCTGCCATGTCGGGCTGGACGACATGGCCCAGGCGATGCTGCAGGCCGACGCCGCGATCGGGGCGATGGGCAGCAGCTCGTGGGAGCGCTGCTGCCTCGGCCTGCCGACCCTCGCCGTCATCCTGGCCGACAATCAGCGGCCGACAGCGCAGGCGCTGGACGCATCCGACATCGTCGCCCTGGCCGGCGACGCGGCGGCGCTGGACGATGCCGCGCTGCGGGCAGCGATCGCGACCTTCCTGGGCGACACGGACGGGCTGCAGCGCCTGTCCCGCGCCGCCGCCGCGCTGTGCGACGGGCGGGGCGCGGGCCGGGTCGCGGCCGTCCTGCTGGACGGCCTGCCCTGAGGCCTTACTTCTCGTCGTAGCGGAAGCCGAGGCTCAGCACGACCTGGTAGTGGGCCACCTTGCCATCCTTCAGATGGCCGCGGATCTGCTTCACCTCGAACCATTCGAGG
This sequence comes from Inquilinus limosus, assembly GCA_019508225.1. Classification (GTDB taxonomy): domain Bacteria; phylum Pseudomonadota; class Alphaproteobacteria; order DSM-16000; family Inquilinaceae; genus Inquilinus; species Inquilinus limosus_D. Next base: position 2,495 of record JAEKLZ010000295.1, read on the forward strand.
TTGCGCAGGGTCTTCGACGCAGTGGCGACGGCCCCCTGGATCGCGTCCTCGAGGCTCTTCTCGGACGAGCCGGCGAGCTCGGTGATGGCGTAGGTGTGACCCATGGTCGTTCTCCTCCTTCGGTCCGGACGGTCGCGGGTGCCGCCGGTTCACCCCTCGAGTGTGAGCGCATCGGCGGCGACGGCCAAATCCTTCACGAACGCGGCGTAGGCCAGGCGCTTCGCGTCGGGATCCGGCACCCGCAGCAATGAGGACGGATGCACCGTGATCAGGCCCGGCAGGTCCGGCGCCAAGTCGAACAGCCGACCGCGATTCTCGCCGATCGCCAGCGGCCGCCCCGTCAAGGACCGTGCCGCGGTGGCGCCGAGAGCCACGGTCAGGCGCGGCCGGATCCCGGCCAGCTCGCGGTCGAGCCACCATTTGCAGCGGTCGATCTCGAAGGCGTTCGGCCGCTTGTGCAGGCGGCGCTTGCCGCGCGGCGCGAATTTGAAGTGCTTGACCGCATTGGTGATGTAGACGCGGTCGCGCGGGATGCCGGCCTCGGCCAGGGCCTGGTCGAAGATCCGCCCGGCCGGCCCGACGAAGGGCCGGCCCTGCCGGTCCTCCTGGTCGCCCGGCTGCTCGCCGACGAAGACGATCGCGGCGTCCGCCGGGCCTTCGCCGAACACCGTCTGCGTCGCCGCCTTGTACAGCGGGCAGCGGGTGCAGCCGCGCGCCTCGGCCGCCAGTTCCTGCAGAGAGTCCATGTTTGGGGAACGGCCCCGCCGCGGGGCCGGTTCCGGGCGGTCAGCCGGTGGGCGTATCGGGCGGCGACGGCGGGAAGCGCGGCAGCGACCAGCCGAGGCCGAGCGCCAGGGACCTGAGGCCGAAGGCCGCCGCGGCACCGAGGCAGGCGGCCAGCAGCGCATCGCCGGAGACCGTCCGGACCACGACATAGACTGTGGCGCCCAGCACCGCGGCGGTGACGTAGATCTCGCCGCTGACGATCAGCGTCACCTGGCCGATGATGACGTCGCGGATGATGCCGCCGAAGGTGGCGGTCATGGCGCCGAGCACGATCGCCGAGACCGCCGGCGCTCCCGTATCCACCGCCCGCTCCGCCCCGGTTACCGCGAACAGCGCCATGCCGACCGCGTCGGCCCAGACGATCACCCGCCGGCGGCGGCCCCGGCCGGCGAAGGTCGGATGGCCGAAGAACACGGCCAGGGCCACGGCGACGCAGATCACCAGGTCGACCGGATCGGCGATCCAGAACACCGGCCCGATGCCGAGAAGCAGGTCGCGCAGCGTGCCGCCGCCGATCCCCGTGGCGGTGGCCAGGATGATGAAGCCGACCGGGTCGGCCTGGCGGCGCGCCGCGACCAGGGCGCCGGTCAGCGCGAACACGGCCACGCCGACCCAATCCAGCCAGAGTCCGATCTGTCCCTGCATTCCCATCCCCGCTGATTCCGGCCATGTCCCCGGCGCCGGCCCCGGCATTCTATCCAGGAGCGGCACGACGTCCAAGCCTGCGGACACGCCATATCTCCTTGATTCTTCGCGGAATTCGATCCGGGGAAACGTCCGTGGGAAAGATCCTCTCAGAATTGGGAAAGATTGCTCTTGTGAGCGTAGATCTAAATTATCTAAAATTTGATACAAATAAGTTCGAACGCGGACCCGGAGGATGGGACCCGCCTTCGGCAAAAGCGTCAGAGCGCACGACTCGCCTGCGGACCATGGGGGCCAGGGAGGGGGGTGCGGGCTGAACCGGGCAATTGACAAGCCCGGCCTCATAACATGGGTTTTGGAGAGGACGATGAAGGCTGTTACCCCGATCCTCGCCGCGGCAGCACTGGCCGTGGCTGGGTTCTCGACGGTTGCGGATGCCGCGACGGCGACCGGCAACCTGCAGGTCAAGATCACCATCACCAAGGAATGCCAGGTCAATGCCGGCACCGGCGGCACGGGTGCCGGCGATGCCGTGCTCGACTTCGGCAGCAAGGGCATCCTGAACGCCGACGTGAACGGCCAGACCGCGGCCAGCGGCACCGGCTCGGTCCAGGTCCAGTGCACCAACGGCACCGCCTACCAGATCGGCCTCAACGCCGGCACCAACCCGTCCGCGCCCGGCGACGTCAACACCCGCCGGATGAAGAACGGCACCGAGTTCGTCTCCTACCAGCTGTACCAGGACTCGGCCCGGACCACGGTCTGGGGCAACACCATCGGCGCCGGCGGCAACGCCGTCTCCAAGACCGCCGACGGCACCGTCCAGAGCACCCAGGTCTTCGGCAAGGTGCCGGCGCAGAACACCCCGACGGCCGGCGTCTACACCGATACCGTCACCATCACCGTCACCTACTGACCGCCAACCCGAGGACACCCAGGATGCGCCGGTTTCTCGCGCTTCTCGCGGTGGTCCCTGGGCTGGTCTTCGCAACCGACGGCCGGGCGGCATCCCTCCAGGTGTCGCCCGTCTCCGTCGACCTGACCGCGCCGGCCCAGGCATCCGCCGTCAATCTCCGCAACAATGGCGACCGACCGGTCAACGTTCAGGTCCGCGTCTTCAAATGGACGCAGAGCGGCGGCGAGGACCAGCTGGCCCCGGCCACCGACGTCGTCGCCAGCCCGCCGGCCGCCTCGCTGCAGCCTGGCACGACCTACACCATCCGCGTCGCCCGCACCGCCCAGCCGGTGGCGAGCGGCGAGCAGACCTACCGCCTGCTGATCGACGAGCTGCCCGAGGTCAATGTCCGCCGGCCGGCCGACGCCGTGAACCTCGTCATCCGATATTCGATCCCGGTGTTCTTCGCCGACCGGGGGGCCGGCGCGGAGCTGCGCTGGGATGTCCGCCGCGACGGCGGCAGCCTGGTGGTCGAGGCCACCAACAGCGGCGACCGCCACGCCAAGATCGCCAACCTGACGGTCGCGTCGCCCGCCGGGCGCGTCGCCTTCGGGGAGGGGCTGAACGGCTATGTCCTGCCGGGTTCGACCCGCCGCTGGACCGCCAATGCCGGGGCCCAGCGCATCCAGCCGGGCAGCAGCGTCAGCATCACCGCCAAGGGGGACGACTATGCAGTCAACCAGACGGCGACGGTCGCCGGCCGCTAAGGGACCCGTCGCCACCTGGTGCCTGCTCATCGCCCTCGGCGCCGCTGGCGCCACGGCGCCGGCGCTCGCCCAGGAGGTACCGCCGCCCGACGCGCTGCCGCCCGACGCGGCCGGTCCGGGCCAGGACCTGCTGCTGGGCGTCATCGTCAACGACCGCTCGACCGGCACGCTGGCGACCTTCAGCCGCCTGCCGGACGGCAGGCTTGCCGCCACCTCGGGCAACCTGCGCACCGCCGGCATCAAGCCGGATATCGGCTCGGTGAACGGCGACGGGCTGATCCCGCTCGACAGCCTGGCCGGCGTCGCCTGGCGCTATGACGAGCCGAAGCAGGTCGTGGTCTTCACCGCGCCCGACGATGTCCGCGTGCCCACCAGCGTCGATGTCGGAGCCAACAGCCGCCCGGTCGACCTGTCGGCGGTGCGCTCCGACCTCGGCTTCCTGATGAACTACACGCTGTACGGCACGTCCCAGTACGACTGGGGCAGCGGCGGCAGCACCACCAGCACGCTCAGCGGCAGCTTCGACGCCCGGCTGCTGACAGCCTACGGCATCGTCTCGACCACGGCGCTGGCCCGGGTCAACGACTTCAACCGGTTCGACGACGAGAGCAACGGCGTCATCCGCCTCGACAGCGCCTGGCGCTACACCGACCCGGAGAGCCTGCTGGTCTACCAGGCCGGCGACAGCATCTCGGGTTCGCTGTCCTGGACCTCATCCTACCGCTTCGGCGGCGTGCAGTTCAAACGCAACTTCGACATCCGGCCGGACCTGGTCACCACCCCGGTGCCGAACCTGTCCGGCACCGCCTCGGTGCCGTCGACCCTCGACCTCTACCTCAACAACATCCGGGTGTTCTCCGGCGAGGTCCCGGCCGGGCCGTTCGACTTCACCGGCCTGCCCTTCCTCGGCGGCGGCGGCGATGCCCGCATCGTCATGAAGGACGCGCTGGGCCGCGAGATCGTCACCCAGCGCTCCTACTTCTTCGCCCCCGAGATGCTGCGCGAGGATTATTTCGACTTCTCGGCCGAGCTCGGCTTCGTCCGCCTCGGCTATGGCGACAGCTCGTTCAAATACGACCGCAGCCTCGCCGGCTCGGCCAGCATCCGCTACGGCCTGACCGACTGGGTCACGCTGGAGGGCCATTTCGAGGCCACCCGCGGCCTGTTCAACGGCGGCGCCGGCATCGTCACCAGCCTCGGCCCCTACGGCGCCGTCAATGTCTCGGCCGCCGCCAGCCGGTATGGCGCCCGGGATGGCGACGAGACCGGCGGCAAGGTCTCGGCCTTCTACCAGGTCGCCCGCAACGGCTATTCCTTTTATGCCGGCGCCGACCGCATGCTCGGCGACTACAACGATGTCGGGCTGGTGGTCGACCGCCGCCACGGCAACGACGCGCCCATTTCCTCCCGCGCCCGGGAGATCCTGCGCATCGGCGTGTCCTTCCCGCTCGGCTTCGACCCGTCCTCGCTCAGCCTCGGCTTCTCCCGCATCAGCGGCGCCGGCAAGGACGGGAACAGCTCGATCCTCACCGCCTCCTGGTCGCGCACCATCTTCGACGACGTCTCGGTCTACGTCACCGGCTACGGCGATTTCGATGACCGCAGCAATTACGGCGTCTTCGCCGGCCTCACCGTCCCGCTGGGCGGCGACATGACCGCCTCGGCCAATGTCTCGCGCACCGGCAACCGCACCAGCTTCGACACCAGCCTGACCAAGTCGGCCCGCCTCGAGGAAGGCTCGCTCGGCTGGTCCGTCCGCGACCAGGAGACGGTCGACGGCCAGGGCAACCGGTCCGCCGCGGTCAACTACCGCACCGCGGTCGCCTATCTCCAGGGCTCGCTCGAGCAGTCGGGCGACCTGGGCCGCGTCACCGGCACGGTCGAAGGCTCGGTCGTCACCGCCGGCGGCGGCGTGTTCCTGGCCAACCGGGTCAACGACGCCTTCGCCGTGGTCAAGGCTGGCGGGCCCGATGTCGAGGTCTCGCTCAACAACCGCCGGGTCGCCACCACCGACTCCGGCGGCCGCGCCTTCGTGCCCTATCTGCAGTCTTACCAGAACAACACGATCTCGATCGATCCGGCCAACCTGGCGCTGGACCTGCAGCCGGACGCGACCCAGACCGTGGTGGTGCCGGCCGACCGCTCCGGCGCGGTGGTCGATTTCGGGGTCAAGCAGGTGGATGCCGCGGTGGTCAGCCTGACCGGCCCGGACGGCAAGCCCCTGCCGGTCGGATCGGTGGTCCAGCTCGACGGCACCGACCAGGCCACCGTCACCGGCTATGACGGCCGCACCTGGCTGACCGGTCTGTCCGGCCGGAACGCTGTCACCGTCACCCTGCCCGAGGCCGCCGGCACCTGCCGCGCCGGCTTCGACTACCAGGCCGTCCCGGGCGCCCAGCCCGAGCTCGGCCCCGTCCCCTGCCGCTGAGAGAGGACGACACCATGCGCTCCTCGCACCTCGTCACCCTGGCCGGCATCGCGATCGTGCTGGTCGTCGCAGCCAACTGCGCCTGGCTGCCCGTCAGGGCCCAGGAGGCGCCTGGACCGAGCGTCGGCAGCGGGCCGAGCGTCGGCCTGGGCTCGCTGCCCGGCGACAACGCGCCCGGCACCGCCGGGCCGCGCATCGCCGGCGCCTCGGCGCTGCGGATCACGATCACGATCCGGACCGCCTGCAGCGTCGACCGCGATGCGCTTCTGACCTTTCCCGACCTGGCACCAGCCGGCGGGGCGGTCGACGGCACCGGCAGCGTCGCCATCGACTGCACCAATGGCCTGCCCTATCTCCTCGCCCTCGACGCCGGCGGCGCCGTCATCCCTGACCGGCTGTACAGCGACCCGGGCCGCCGCGGCGTCTGGGGCGACCGGCCCGGCATCGGCACCGGCGCCCCCGTCACCGTCCCGCTCCATCTCCGCGCCACGCCGCCCGCGGCCGGCGGCGCCGGCCGCGACCACGCCCCTGCCCGCCTCACCGTCGCCTATTGATGCTTCCCAGGAACTTCATAGCCATGACCGCGCCGCCCCGCCTGATTCTCCTCGCGCTGTCCACCGTCGCGGCGATGCTGCTGCTGGCCGAGAGCGCCCAGGCCCAGACCTGCAGGGTCACCGGCATCAGCAACTTCGGGACGACCACGGTGGACATCGTGCCGAACGTGGCGTCGTCCGCGACCGGAGAGGTCAGCTACAACTGCTCCGCCCGTACGCCGTTCACCGATGTCCGGCTGTGCGCCACCATCCGCGCCACCGGCAGCCAGGTCGGCCCGAGCGACTACACCTTCTACCAGACCCGCGACGCCGATTCCCGCCTCGCCTGGGAGATGAAGGAGCAGTTCAATCGCCGTTATGCCCGGGACGGCGGCGGCAGCGCGTCGACCGGCGGCATCAAGCTGTATGTCGTGGGCGGCGGCACCACCACGAACATCAACGGCACGAACACGCTGACCCTGACCTATCTCGACCGGCAGCAGCAGGACCGCGTCCGGCCGGGCACCTACACCGACACCTACCAGCTCGTCACCAAGTACCTGTTCAACTCCGGCAATGCGAGCTGCGAGGCCGGCTTCGGCAACCCCACCGGCACGATCACCACCAGCTTCACCGTCACCTCGATCGTGCCCAAGAACTGCCAGTTCGAGAATTTCCAGGACATCGATTTCGGGTCCTGGGGCTCGATCGCGGCGGCGCGGGCCAGTTCGACCGGGGTGCGGCAGTTCGGCAATGTCGGCATCCGCTGCACCTACGAGACCCCGTACAGCATCACGATCGGCGACGGCCAGAACGTCACCGGCGGCACCCGGCGGATGCGGAAGGGCACGGATTTCCTGGCCTATGCGCTGTTCCAGCCGGGCTGCAACCTGGCCTGGACCACGGTCTCGCCGCTGGCCGGCACCGGCACCATCGTCAGTGCGATCAACAACCATCAGGTCTGCGGCCAGCTGACCACGCCACTGGCCGTGGCCCCGGCTGCCGGCACCTACGCCGACACGGTGGTCGTGACCGCGACCTTCTGACAGCCCACCCGGCATCGGCCGCCGTGGCGGCCCGGCACAAGGACCATGAAATCAGATGCGGACGGTTTCCATGGGCGATCATCAGGACGGCGCCGCCGGCACGACGGCGAAAGGCCGGCTCAAGCTCGCGGTCCTCTACGGCAGCCGGCCGCCGGACCTCGATCTCATGCGCGGCGAGATCCGCCCCTTCGCGGACCTGTTCGAGTTGCCGATCGCGGGCGACTACATGCCGCAGATCCGCTCGCTGGAGCCGGAGTTGGTCCTGGTCTATTTCAGCTCGCTGCCCGGCCCCGTGGATGTCGCCCTCGCCCGCCGCGTCCTCGGCACGCTGCGCGGTCCGCGCAAGCTCGTCATCGTCGGCAACCATGATCTGTTCGGCGGCAGCGACCTGGCCTTCGACCTGATCGGCCACGTGGTCTATGACGGCGGCCTCGGTGACGCCGCCATCCGCATGCTGGTCCGGCGCAACATTGCGTTCCTGGCCGGCTTCCGCCGCAAGATCGGCCGGCTCGGTTCCACCCTCGACCGCATGGCCGACCTCAGCCAGGACATCGTCGCCCAGCATGCCGAGATGCTGAGCCCGCATCACGAGGACCCGATCGACATTCCCCCTGCCGGCGGAGGCGCCATCATGACTGACAGCCCGGTGGCCCTGGTCGACGCCTCGCTGGCCATCATCAAGTCGCTCTCCGGCGCGCTCGGCGACGAGTTCGCCAGCGTCGAATACGTCCAGATCCTGATGTATCTGCACCGCAGCCGTCTGGCGGGGCGGGACGGCGTGTCGGTCAGCGAGCTGTGCGGCCTGATCGATGCGCCCTATTCCACCACCGTCCGCCGGATCGACGAGCTGGCCAAGAGGAACTATTTGCGCAAGAGCACCGACCCGACCGACAAGCGCCGGATCCATGTCGAGATCGCCGGCCCGTCCGCCGCCATCGTCGAGCGCTTCCTCGGCGGCTTCAAGACCTCGATCGGCGCCCTGCTGCAGCGATCCGGCGGGCGGCCGGCCTGAGGACGCCGGCGAATCATCCCGGGGCCGTTCCGCCGAGGAGGCTGTCCTTCCCCGTCCGCCGCTGATGACGCCCTCGCCCCCGGTTCCGGCCACGGCATCGTTGCCGTCGGCTGGTAGCCATTCCGACTCTCCAGATCTTCGACCAATCATTAATCAACGTGAGAAATTTCACAAAATCACCAAAGATCATCAAATATCAATGAAATCAATATTGGCCGGACTGCGAATTATTCAATATTGATCGGGACTAAAGCGAAATCCTCCCGGTACCGCGAGTCGGCGGCGCCAACGACGAAATCGAGCACTGTTCTTCTTGCCATCGGGACAAAACGCGCTCCATCATGGGGCCGTCATTCTGGTTCGGATGGCCGGCCGACCCATGCGTGGTTCCGGACGCAGCCTTCTCGGTGACCGACTGACGCGTCGCGCGCTGTGGCGCGGCGCCATCTTTCCTGGGAGGCGAGCGATGCCGATCGGCACCGTGAAGTGGTTCAACAGCACCAAGGGGTTCGGCTTCATCCAGCCGGACAATGGCGGCCCGGACGTATTCGTCCACATCTCCGCCGTCGAGCGCGCCGGCCTGCGTGGCCTGAACGAGGGCCAGAAGATCTC
>JAEKLZ010000296.1 GCA_019508225.1 Inquilinus limosus
CGGCGACGAGCCCCACAGCGCCCGCACCGCCTCGTTGAAGAACAGGATCAGCCCGAAGGTCGCCAGCACCTGGTCGAGATGGCTGCGGCCGTAGAGGTGGCGGAACACCAGCACCTCCAGCACCAGGCCCAGCAGCAGCGCCGCCGCCAGCGCCAGCAGCAGGGCCAGCAGGAAATGCCCGGTCAGCCCGTAGAAGGCGACGGCGAAATAGGCGCCCAGCATGTACTGCACGCCATGCGCCAGGTTGATGAAGTCCATCACCCCGAACACCAGCGTCAGCCCGGCCGCGATCAGGAACAGAAGCACGCCGAGCTGCAGCCCGTTCAGGGCCTGGACGACCAGGAGGGTGGTGCTCATGGCTTCACCGCGCCTGCCCTCACCCGGAGCCGCTTCGCGTCTCCGACCTCTCCCGTAAACGGGAGAGGTAAATCTCCATGCGCGCGCTTATGCCTCTCCCGCATGGCGGGAGAGGTCGGACGTCCGCCAGGACGTCCGGGTGAGGGCTGGCAGGGTCTCACCATCACGAACCGGCCCGTTGTCCCCGCCTCAATCCATCTTGCACTGGTCGGCATAGGCGTCGCCGTAATGCGGGAAGACGGTCTCGACCCGGCTGGTCACGATCTTGCCGTCGTCGCGCTTGACCACCTCGGTCAGGTAGAAGTCCTGGACCGGGAAGTTGTTCTTGTTCCAGGCGAAGTCGCCGCGGACGCTGGTCCATTTGGCGTCGCGGATGGCGGTCTTCAGCGTCTCCGCATCGGTCTTGCCGCCGGCCTGGCGGATGGCGGCGTCGATCAGCTTGGCCGCGTCATAGCCGTTGGCGGCGTACAGCGCCGGCTCATAGCCGTATTCCTTTTCGAAGGCGGCGACGAAGGCCTTGTTGGCCGGGTTGTCGAGATTCGGCGCCCATTGCGCCCCGGCGAACAGGCCGAGCGCCGCGTCCTTGGTGGCCGGCAGCGTGGTCTCGTCGACGGTGAAGGCGGACAGGAACGGGATGCGCTCGGCCAGGCCGGCCTGGCGGTACTGGCGCACCAGATTGACGCCGGAGCCGCCGGGCATGAACACGAACACCGCCTGCGGCTCGGCCGCCGCGATCTTCGCCAGCTCGGCCGAGAAATCCTGCTGGTTGACCTGGGTGTAGATCTCTTCGACCACCTCGCCCTTGTAGTGGCGCTTGAACCCGGCCAGCGCGTCCTTGCCGGCCTGGTAGTTCGGGGCGATCAGCGCCACCTTGGCCCAGCCCTTGTCCTGGGCGTATTTGCCCATGACCTCGTGGTTCTGGTCGTTCTGGTAGGAGACCGAGAAGAAGTACGGGCTGCAGCCCTTGCCGGCCAGCGGCGACGGCCCGGCATTCGGGCTGATCAGGATCTTCTCGGCGTCGGTCACCGGCTTGGCGATGGCCATCATGACGTTGGAGAAGACGACGCCGACGACGATGTCGACCTGGTCGCTTTCCAGCAGCTTGCGGACCTTGTTGACGGCGATGTCGGGCTTCAGCTCGTCATCCTCGACCACCACCTCGGTCGGTAGGCCGCCGAGCTTGCCACCCAGCTCCTTGACCCCAAGCTGGAAGCCGTCGCGCATATGCTGGCCCAGCGCCGCCGGTGGGCCGGAGAGCGTGGCCATGAAGCCGACCTTGAGCTTGCCCTCCTCGGCCTGCGCCGCGAACGACACCGTCGCCAACAGCGCGGCCGCCAGCAGGGCCGGAATGCGTCTCGCCATGATGCTCTCCCCCGTTTTTTCGTCGCGCCGGCGGTGGGCCGCCGATCGCGCCGCCAGTCTTTCACGCGCCTCCGTCGGGCGGAAGCGATTGCATTCATCTAATCATGAAATGCTTTAAGTTTAAAACAGATTCAGGCCGGGTTGCGCCGACGGCCGGCAGGACTATGGTCGCAGCATGCCGAAGCGAACGAAACCCCGCATGCCCTCCGCGATGCTGCTGGTCGGCGGCATGTTCACGGCCGGCGCGATCCTGCTGTTCCTGCTGGCGCGGCATCTCTGGTGGACCGAGCACCGCCCGTCGACCGCGCTGGTGATGGTGATCGCCTTCGACTGGGCGGTGGCCGCGATGATCGGGTCGATGATCCTGGTCTCGCTCACCTCGAGCCGCGGCCGTCGCACGGCCCGCAGTCGGAAAGGCCGGGTGACGGTCGAGCTGCAGGAGAGCGACCCGCGCCGGACGACGCGGCTGACCGGGCCGGGCCTCGAGATGTCGGCCGGCGCCGACATCAAGGTCGGCAGTCGCCTGCCCGCCCTGTTCCTGCTCGCCGCCGCGGTCGGCCTCGCCGGTTTCGTCGTCTGGTTCCATCTGCAGGGCCAGTCGACCTGGATCGGCAGCGGCGTCTCGCTGGTCCTGGCCTCCTATGTCGGCAACTGGGCCCGGAACGCCTGGCCGCGGCCCGACGCGCCGGAACCGAAGGATCCGTCCCCATGATCGACTTCACCATCCGGGCGCTGCGGGTCGAGGACTGGCCCGACATCGCCGAGATGCAGATCCAGCCGCGCTACCGCTGGGGCACCCTGCGGCTGCCCTTCCAGTCCGGGGAGGAGGTGCGGAGACGCCTCGAATCGGCGCCGGCCGACGACATCCACATCGCCGCGGTGGTCGGCGGCCGGGTGGTCGGCCGCGCCCTGCTGCAGCCGGGCAAGGGCCGGCGCGCCCACACCGGCGCCGTGACCTGCGGCGTGCATGACGACTTCCACCGCCAGGGCATCGGCACCGGGCTGATGGCGGCGCTGCTCGACACCGCCGACAACTGGCTGAACCTGAAGCGGCTCGAGCTCGGGGTGTGGACCGACAACGTGCCGGCCATCGCCCTCTACGAGAAGTTCGGCTTCGTGATCGAGGGCTGCGAGCGCGCCTATGCCTATCGCGACGGCGCCTATGTCGACAGCTACCTGATGGCGCGGCTGCGCGGCCTCTAGCCCAGCGCTTCGGCCAGCCGGGCGAAGCCGTCCTCGCCGGCCGGCAGGCCGAAGCGCAGCAGCGCCGGGCGGTCGGGGAACGGCCGGACCAGGATGCCGGCGCGGCCGAGGCGATCCCAGATCCGTGCCGCCTCCGGGTGCTCCGCCAGCCGGAACAGGTCGGTGCCGCCGCGATCGGCGAAGCCATGGGCGAGCAGCATTGCCGTCAGCCGGGCGGCATTGGCGGAGAGGCTTGCCCGTGTCGCCTCCTGCCAGTCCCGGTCGGACAGCGCCGCGATGCCGGTCTCGATCGCGGGGCCGGACACCGACCAGGGGCCGAGCCACCGCGCCAGTCGGTCGACCTCCGCCGCCGCGCCAATGGCGAAGCCGAGGCGGATCCCGGCCAGGCCGAAGAACTTGCCGAAGGATCGCAGGATCAGCAGGCCCGGCCTTCCGGCCGCGGCCGCGATGCTGATGCCCGGTGTGACTTCGGCGAAGGCCTCATCGACCACCAGCAGGCCGCCACGCGCCGCCAGGCCGTCGGCCAGGGCCAGCAGGCGCTCGGAGTCGATGATGTGGCCGTCCGGGTTGTTCGGGTTGACCAGCACCACGACCTCGGCCGCCGCGGCCTCCTCGATCGAGCCGACGGTCGCCACTGTGGCGCCCTCCGCGGCCCAGCAGGCGGCGTGCTCGCCATAGGTCGGGCCGAGGACCGCCACCCGGGCGCCGGAGCGCAGCCGCGGCAGCAGCTGGATCAGGATCTGGGTGCCGGGCGCGGCGACGATCCGCGCGTCCGCCGGGGCGGCGTAGCAGGACCGGGCGGTCTCCAGCAGCGCGCGCAGCCGGTCGTGCTGCGGCAGCCGGTGCCATGCGGCGGGATCGATCGCCGGGATCGGATAGGGCACCGGGTTGATGCCGGTGGAGAGGTCGAGCCAGCCCTCGGCGGGACGGCCCCAGCGGGCCTCGGCCGCGGCCAGATCGCCGCCATGCGGAACCATGCTCATGCCCGGTCGATCAGGTGGAAGAAGGAGCCGAAGACGGAGCCTGCGCGCCGGCCGAGACGGCCGAGCGGCGCGCCCTCCGCATCCCAGGCCTCGAACAGCGCCTCGCCCGGCCCCTCGGACAGGATCGAGGCGTAGTGGAACTCATGGCCGCGCCACGGAGTGCCGGCGGCACCGAGCGGCGTCGCGGCGGCCAGGGCGGCGCGGCGGTAACCGAGATGCAGCCTGCGCTCGGCGAAGGATGTCTCGACCGGCAGCAGCCCGGCCATAGCGTGGCGGTGCCCCTCGGCGTCGGTCAGGCCGGTTCCGAGCACCATGTAGCCGCCGCACTCGCCATAGATCGCCCGGCCCTGCCCCGCCGCCAAGCGGAGCCCGTCGAGGAAGCGGCGATTGCCCGCCAGCCGGCCGGCGTGCAACTCGGGATAGCCGCCGGGCAGGTAGACCGCGTCGGCGGCCGGATCCGGCGCCTCGTCGGCCAGCGGAGAGAACGGCAGGATGTCCGCCCCCGCCTCGCGCCAGGCCGCCAGCAGATGCGGATAGGCGAAGGCGAAGGCGGTGTCCTGCGCCACTGCGATGAGTTGGCCGAGGGGCGGGATGCCTGTAGGTTGGGTTCGCGTCAGCGAACCCAACGCTCCAGCGGCGCCATGTTGGGTTCGCGGTTCGCGAACCCAACCTACGCGGCGCAGCGCCTCCACATCCACCCCCGCCCCGACCGCCTCGCCGGCCGCCGCCAGGAACGTCTCCAGCGCCGCATGCTCGCCGGCCTGGACCAGGCCGAGATGGCGAGAGGGCAGCGCCAGGGCCGGCAGCCGCGGCACCAGGCCGAGCACCGGCAGGCCGGCATGGGCTGCGGCGCGGCGCAGGATCGCCTCGTGGCGGGGGCTGCCGACCCGGTTGAAGATGACGCCGGCGATCCGGATGTCAGCGCGGAAGCTCTTGAACCCGGCCAGCACCGCGGCGGCCGAAAAGCCCTGGCCGCCGGCATCCAGCACCAGCACCACCGGCCAGCCGAAGCGGGTGGCGAGGTCGGCGGCCGAGCCGTCGCCGACCGAGCCGGGACCGGGCGCGCCGTCGAACAGACCCATCGCCGCCTCGACGATCAGCAGGTCGGCGCCCTCGGCCTGCCGGGCCGCCAGCGCATCGAGCGTCTCCGGCCGCATCGACCAGGCATCGAGGTTGACGCAAGGCCGGCCGCTCGCGGCGGCGTGGAAGGCGGGATCGATGTAGTCCGGGCCGGACTTGGCCGAGGCGACGGCCATGCCGCGGTCGCGCAGGTGGCGCAGCAGGCCGAGCGTCACCACCGTTTTGCCGCTGCCGGAGGCCGGCGCCGCGATCATCAGGGCGGGAGCCGGCATGGCTAGGAGGCCGCCTCGCCCTTCGCGCGGGTACCGAGCGGGTCCGGGGTCAGAACCTTGCCCTCGATCGCGCCGAGCCAGTCGAGCGCCGAGCGCAGCCGCACCACCTCGCCCACCACCACCACGGCCGGCGCCTCCATGCCCTGAGCCACGACATCCTCCGCCGCCTTGGCCAGCGTGGTCTCCAGCACCCGCTGCTGCGGCGTCGTCGCCCGGCTGATCACCGCCACCGGCTCGGACGGCGACCGGCCGCCCTCGATCAGATGGGTCGCGATCCGGGCGATGTGCTTGATCGCCATATAGACCACGATCACCGGCGAGCCGCGGGCGATCGCGTCCCAGGCGACGCCGGCGGTAACGTCGCCGCTGGCGTCGTGGCCGGTCAGGAAGGTGACGGCGTGGTTGGTGTCGCGATGCGTCACCGGGATCCCGGCATAGGCCGGGCCGCCGACGCCCGCGGTGATCCCGGGGACGATGCGGAATGGGATGCCGGCCTCGACTAGCGCCAGCCCCTCCTCCCCGCCCCGGCCGAAGACGAACGGGTCGCCGCCCTTCAGGCGCAGGACGCGTTTGCCGGCCCGGGCGAGCTGGATCAGCTTGGCGGTGATGTCGGGCTGTTTCGGCGAGGGCTTGCCGCCGCGCTTGCCGGCGAATTCCAGCACGGCGCCCGGCGCCGCCAGGCCGATGATCGCGTCGGACACCAGCGCGTCATAGACCACGACATCGGCCGAGCGCAGCGCGTGCAGCGCGTGCAGCGTCAGCAGGCCGGGATCGCCGGGGCCGGCGCCGACCAGCCAGACCCAGCCGGGCTGGAATTCCGGAAAGGACAAGGGAAGATCAACCATCACCGGAACCTTAAAAGCCATGCGGCAACGCCGCTAGGCAGGTTGCGACGCATCCTGTATCGAAACCCGTATGGCCCGTAAACCTGCCGAAACGCCCGAGGGGGGACCGCTGCGGCGCGGCTGGACCACCGGCGCCTGCGCCACCGCCGCCACCGCCGCCGCCTATACCGCACTGCTGACCGGCCGCTTCCCGGACCCGGTGGCGATCACCCTGCCGCGCGGCGAGACCCCGGCCTTCGCCCTGGCGCTGGAGGGCCGCGGCGACGGCTGGGCGCGTGCCGGCATCGTCAAGGATGCCGGCGACGACCCGGACGTGACCCATGGCGCGCTGGTGGTGTCCGAGGTGCGGCGCGGCGAGGCAGGATCGGGCGTGCGGTTCCTGGCCGGCCCCGGGGTCGGCACCGTCACCCTGCCCGGCCTGCCGATCCCGCCCGGCGAGCCGGCGATCAACCCGGTGCCGCGGCGGATGATGGCCGAGATTGTCTCCGCCATAGCCGCCGAGCACGGTGACCCCGGCGATGTGGTGATCGAGATCTCGATCCCGGACGGCGAGCGGCTGGCACAAAAGACCTGGAATCCGCGGCTCGGCATCGTCGGCGGCCTGTCGGTGCTGGGCACCACCGGCGTGGTCGTGCCGTTCTCCTGCTCCGCCTGGATCCATTCGATCCATCGCGGCATCGATGTCGCCCGGGCGCTGGGCCTGCCCCATGTCGCCGGCTGCACCGGGTCGACCTCCGAGGCCGCGGTGGTGGCACGCTACGGCCTGCCGGACATGGCGCTGCTCGACATGGGCGATTTCGCCGGCGGGCTGCTGAAATACCTGAAGGCGCACCCGATCCCGCGCCTGACCATCGGCGGCGGCTTCGGCAAGCTGACCAAGCTGGCGCAGGGCTTCCTCGACCTTCATTCCGGCCGCAGCGAGGTCGATTTCGACTGGCTGGCCGACCGGCTGGCCGAGGCCGGCGCCCCGGCCGGCATGGTCGAGCAGGCGCGACGGGCGAACACGGCCAAGCAGGTGCTGGACCTGGCCTCGGACATCGCGCTGGCCGATCTGGTGGCCCGGTGCGCCCAGGCCACGGCGCAGGCTGTGGTCGAGGGCAGCGGCGTCGCGGTCGAGATCCTGGTGTTCGACCGCCAGGGCGGCCTGGTAGGGAGTGCCGATGGCTGGTAGGCGGCTGCTGATCCTCGGCGGCACCGGCGAGGCGGCGGCGCTGGCCCGCGCTTTGGCCGAGGCCGAAGAGTGGGAGGTCACCACCTCGCTGGCCGGGCGCACCCGGGCGCCGGCGGCGCTCCCCGGCGCGGTGCGGATCGGCGGCTTCGGCGGGGTCGACGGGCTCGCGGCATATCTGCGGGTCAAGCGGATCGACCGGGTGATCGACGCCACCCACCCCTTCGCCGCGACGATGTCCGCCAACGCCGCGGCGGCGTGCGCGCGTCTCGGCGTGCCGCTGCTGCGGATCGAGCGCCCGGCCTGGACGCCGGTGCCGGGCGACCGCTGGATCGACGTGGCCGATACCGGCGCGGCGGCCGACTGGCTTGCGGGAAATCTCCCGGCCGGTTCCGCCGTGCTGCTGACCCTGGGCCGGCAGGAAGTGGCGCCGTTCCAGCGCTGCCCCGCCCTGCGCTTCGTGCTGCGCTCGATCGAGCCGCCGGCGCCGGAGGACCTGCCGCCGGACTGCCTGCTGCTGAGCGAGCGCGGGCCGTTCACGCTGGAGGGAGAGCGCGCTTTGATCGCCCGGCACGGCATCCACGCCGTCGTCGCTAAGAATGCCGGCGGCGACGCCACGGCGGCGAAGCTGGCGGCGGCGCGCGAGGCGGCGATCCCGGTGGTCATGATCCGGCGCCCGGCGCCCCTGGCGACACTAGCCGTGGCCGACATCGCCGGGGCGCTGGCGTGGCTCAGCCGGCCGCGATGACCACGCCGGCCACGGCGATGGCCGCGCCCAGCGCGCGCTCCACCGGGGCGAAGCGCAGCCGGTTCAGGCCGAGCGCCGCGCCGATGCCGACGCCATGCAGGATCGCGGTCGCGGCGATGAAGCCGAGTCCGTAGGTCACGGCCGAGGCATCCGGGTGCATCTCGGCGCCATGGGCGTAGCCGTGGAACACGGCGAAGATCCCGGTCACCGCCATGCCGATCCAGGCCACCGGCCGCACCGCCAGGGCGATCAGCGCGCCGAAGACGACGATCGACCCGGCGATGCCGAGCTCGACCATCGGCAGGCCCAGGCCCTGGACGCCGGCGATGCCGCCCACCGCCATCAGGGTCAGGAAGGCCAGCGGCGCCTGCCAGATGTAGCGGCCGCCGACCTGGCCGGCCCAGATGCCGACCGCGACCATGGCAAGGATGTGGTCGAGGCCCGAGAACGGGTGCGCGAAGCCGGCCGAGAAGCCGACCACGTCATGCCCCGGATGGGCATAGGCCGCCACCGGCAGCAGCGTCGCCAGGGCGGTCAGGGCGAGGGTCTTGGCGAGTTTCATCGTGGGTCTCCAGGGTCAGAACATCAAGGTCAAGCAGAAGCAACTTTCGTGCCGCGCTTCGGGCGCAGCACATGGACATGCGCCGGGTCGTACAGGGCGCTGTCGGTGAATTCGGTGTCGCCCAGCACGCGGCCGACCAGGATCAGCGCGGTGCGGGTGATCTTCGCCGCGCGCACCTTGGCGCCGATATCGGCCAGGGTGCCGCGGATGATCTGCTGGTCCGGCCAGGTGACGCGGTAGACCACCACCACCGGGCAGCCGGCGCCGTAATGCGGCTCCAGCGCCCGCCGCACCGCCGGGATGTTGCGGATCGAGAGGTGGATCGCCAGCGTCGCGCCGGACCGGCCGAGCGTCTCCAGCTCCTCGCCCGGCGGCATGGCCGAGGCCTTCATCGTGGTCCGGGTCAGGATCACGGTCTGGCTGACGTCGGGCAGGGTCAGCTCGGTGCCCAAGGCCGCGGCAGCGGCCGCGAAAGCCGGCACGCCGGGGGTGATGGTGTAGGGGATGCCCAGCGCCTTCAGCCGGCGGATCTGCTCGGCGATCGCGCCGTACAGCGACGGGTCGCCGGAATGCACCCGGGCCACGTCCTGGCCCTTGGCATGGGCGGCCTCGATCTCGGCGATGATCTGGTCGAGATGCAGCGGCGCGGTGTCGATAACCCGCGCCTCCGCCGGCGCATGCGCCACCACCGCCTCCGGCACCAGCGAGCCGGCATAGAGGCAGACCGGGCAGCGGGCGATCAGGTCGCGCCCGCGCAGGGTCAGCAGGTCCGGGTCGCCGGGCCCGGCGCCGATGAAATGCACGGTCATGCCCGCTGCGCCTCCGGCTTGTCGCCATAGCCGCGCGGCGTGTAGACGCGCGGGGTGCCGTCGCCGAGCACCAGCGCCCGGCTTTCCGAGGAGCCGACCAGCACCAGAGTCAGCATGTCGACCATCTCGACGGTCAGCTCGCCGAGCGTGGTCACGCTCAGGGTCTCGCCGTCGCTGCCGAGATTGCGGCCCAGCACCACCGGCGTCGCCGCCGGGCGATGGGCCAGCAGGATCTCGCGGGCCCGCGCCAGTTGGCTGCGTCGGCGCTGCGACACCGGGTTGTAGAAGGCGACGACAAAATCGCCCTGCGCCGCTGCCGCGATCCGCCGCTCGATCGCCGGCCAGGGCGTCATCAGGTCGGACAGCGAGATGGCGCAGAAATCATGGCCCAGCGGCGCGCCGATCCGGGATGCGGCCGCCTGCATCGCCGAGATGCCGGGCACGGTGGTGACCTCGACCCGGCGCCAGTCCGGCCTTCCGCCGCGCTCGATCAGCTCCCACAGCAGGCTGCCCATGGCGTAGATGCCGGCGTCGCCGGAGCAGATCAGGGCGACGTCCCGCCCCTCCGCCGCCAGGTCCAAGGCCGCGCGCACTCGCAGCTCTTCCTCGCCCAGCTTGTAGTCGTGCCGCGCCTTGCCGGCGGCGGCCGGGCCGAGCAGGTCGATATAGAGGCTGTAGCCGACCAGATCGGTGGCCCCGGCGATCAGCCGGTCGGCCTCCGGAGCCCGCCAGTCGGCCCGGCCCGGGCCCATGCCGATCAGCGCCAGCGTGCCGCGCTTGCGGCCGATCCGGTCGGGGTCGAGGATCGCCGTCGCCTCGGCCACGGCGCAAGTGGCGCGGCGCGACTTGTGCTTCTCGACGACGAGGCGGCCCTCGGGGCCGGCAGCGGCCAGCGCCGCCGCCTCGGCGACGCCATGGCAGCCGATCTCGCGGAACACGAGCTCGGACGGGTTGGCGAGGCGCGGCGTCTCGGCCTCCAGCGTCGCCGGATCGAACACCCGCAGCGTCAGGCCGAGCGCCCGGGCCGCCGCCTGCAGCCCGGCCTCGTCGGCCTTGAGGTCGACCGAGACCAGGGCCGCCACGGCTTCCAGGGCCAGCCCGGCTTCGGCCAGGGTGTCGCGGACCAGCGCCTCAATCTCCGCCGCCTCGGCGCCGCGCTCGCAGCCGACACCGACCGCAAGCACCGCCGGGTGGAACACCAGCCGGTCGGGATCGGCCGGCAGAGCCCGGGTGCTGGCGACGATCGCCTTGCGTGCCGTCGGGTCGAGCGGCAGGTCGGCCTCGACCAGCCAGGGCAGGTCGCCGTCGAGACGCACGGACTCGCCGGCCAGAAGATCGGCGGCGAAGCTCTTGTAATTGCTGGACTCCGCGAGGCGCCAGCCGGGCGGCGGATCGTCCAGCGCCACGCCGAAGCGCAGGTCGCCGGCGGTGGTGATGGCCGGGGCGATACCGAGGATCCCGGCCACCTGCCGGGCCAGGTCGTTGGCGCCGTGATGGCCGCCGAGCAGCGGCACCACGGCGCTGCCATCCTCGGCCACCGCCAGCACCGGCGGCTCGGTGCGCTTGTCGGACAAGAGCGGCGCCAGGATGCGGATCAGGGCGCCGGCGGCGCAGAGGCCGATGATCGGCTCGCCCGCCGCGAACAGGGTGCGCAGGTGGTCGGCCAGCTTGCCGAAGGCGATGTCGGCGCCGGTGACGCGGCAGGACGGCGCGTGGATCGCCGCCCCCGGCAGCAGCGGCTTGAGCCGTTGTGCGGTGGCGAGCCCGCCCGCGGTCAGGGTGATCAGCGCCGTCATCGCCAGGCCGCCCCCCGTCGATG
>JAEKLZ010000297.1 GCA_019508225.1 Inquilinus limosus
ACTCTTCCCGTTGCGACATCCGCGAACACTCCTGAAACGGCATGCGGCCTCCTTCGCCTCATGCCGCAAGTGTCCACCATGTCCCCGAACACCTGTTCACTATCTCCCCGGTCCATACAGCGGGAGGGGGTAGGGGGAGGGGGTGTCGATCGAAGAGAGCCGACGCGAGATCATCCAGGATCACTGGCCGGTTCCGTCTGTTCCTCGGGACCTGCTCCGGCGGCGTGAGTACCCCTCCCCCTGCCCCCTCCCGCAAGGGAAGGGGGAGAGTTGAAGCCATGCCCTGCGCTCAGGAGGCCGGCCCCACCCGCAGGATCTCGCCGTCGCTCTCGTCGGTGAGCAGGTACAGCGCGCCGTCCGGACCCTGGACCACCTGGCGGATGCGCAAGGCCAGATCCTCCAGCAGGTCCTCCGATCCCGTGATCCGGTCGCCGTCGCGTTCCAGCCGTACCAGCTTGGGGATGGCCAGGCCGCCGACGAAGACGTCGCCGCGCCAGCCGGGTATCGTGTCGGCGGTGTAGAAGGCCATGCCGGAGACGCCGATCGACGGCGTCCAGTGATGGATCGGCCCGGTCATGCCCGGCGCCTCCCGCTGGCCCTCGCCGACCGGGCTGCCATTGTAGTTCACGCCATGCGAGACCACCGGCCAGCCATAGTTCTTGCCGGCTTCGGGGATGTTGATCTCGTCCCCGCCGCGCGGCCCGTGCTCGTTGACCCAGAGCACGCCGGTGTCGGGGTTCAGCGCCGCGCCCTGGGCGTTGCGGTGGCCATACGACCAGATCTCGGGCCGCGCGTCCCGGCGGCCGGCGAAGGGGTTGTCCTCCGGCACCGATCCGTCCGGCCGGATCCGGATCACCTTGCCGAGATGCGAATCGAGAAGCTGCGCCTGGTCCCGGAACTGCGCTTTCGAGCGTTCGCCGAGGGTGATGAACAGATGGCCCTGACGGTCGAACACCAGGCGCGAGCCGAAATGCTGGGCGCTGTCGAGCTTCGGCTGCTGCGAGAAGATGACCTCAACCTCGGTCAGCCGGGTGCCGTCCTCGCTCAGCCGGCCGCGCGCCACGGCGGAGGAGTTGCCGCCGTCGCCGGCCTCGGAATAGCTGAGATAGACCAGGCGGCTCTGCGCGAAGGACGGATCGATGGCGACATCGAGCAGCCCGCCCTGGCCGCCGGCATCCACCTCCGGCACCCCGTCCAGCGGCTCGGAGACCCGGCCACCGCCGATCAGGCGAAGGTTGCCGTCGCGCTCGGTCACCAGCATCCGTCCGTCCGGCAGGAAGGCGAGGCCCCAGGGATGGCCCAGCCCCTCCACGACGGTCTGGACCCGGATGCGGCCCTTCTGGGTGTCGTGGACGGCGTCGACCGCACCGGCCGGCATGGCGGCGAGCAGGGCTGCGGCGGTGAGGGTGGGGGCGGCGAAGGCGGGGATGGGCATGCGCATGAAGCTCTCCTCGTCTCGGACTCGATCTGTCTGAGATGGGGGGCGGGGAGTCGCAGGCAACGCTTCGCTGCAAAGCGGTTCGCGGACATGATGACGCGGCCGGGGAGGGCAGGCGGATGACGGACCAGATCGGCGAGGCTTTGCGGATTGGTGCGTGGCTGAGGGAGGCGGTCTCCGCCACGCGCGGGCACTTCGTCTACGAATCGGGCCATCACGGCGATCTGTGGCTGGATCTCGATTCGCTGTTCCTCGACGCCGCCCGAATGCGCTCCTGGGCGGGGATATTGGCCTGGCAGGCGGTGGCGCTGAACGTGGAGGTTGTCTGCGGCCCACTGACCGGCGGGGCGTTCCTGGCGCAGTCGATCGCGGCCGAGTTCGAGTGCGATTTCGTCCATGCCGAGCGCTCGGTCGAGAGCGGCATCGTGCAGTACCGGATCCCGACACCGCTGACGGCGGCACTGGCCGGGCGGCGAGTGCTGGTCGTGGACGACGCGATCAATGCCGGCTCGGCGGTCGGCCTGACCCTGGCGGAGCTGCGGCGGCACGGCGCGGTGCCGGCCGGCATCGCCTGCCTGCTCACCCTCGGCGAGGCGGCCGGTCGGATCGCGGCGGCGCAGGGCGTGACGCTGCTGGCCCTGGCCGCGCTGGAGCGCGGGATGTGGCGGCCGGAGGAATGCCCGCTCTGCGCCGCCGGAACGCCGCTGGTACCGCCGCCGACGATCGCGCCATAGTCCGTGGTCGCACAGGAGGGGAGATGCTCGTGAGTCCACGCCGTTTCGTCGGAGCGCTGGCGCTGGTTCTGGTCGTGATGTCAGGGGCCGCGGCGGCCCAGTCCACACGCACCCCGTTCGACCGCCTGGCCCTGGACAGCCCGGAGGCGGCGGTCGCCCGCTTCGTCGACGCCTTCCGCCAGCGCGACTACGTCACCGTCTACTGGATCCTGTCCCCGGCCGCGCAGAAGGCCTGGACCGATGATTTCTTCGCCTTCAACATGGAGCCGCTGATCGCAAAGCTGCCGGACGGCCGGGCGTCGGAGATCATGCGGACGGCCTTCCCGCCGATGGACCAGTGGGACCAGACGGATGTGAGCTGGGTGTTCGACCGCGTCATGGTCACCGCCGGGGCAGCCGGCGCGCTGCCGGTCCAGATGCCGCAGAACGGCGCCGCCGGTAAGCCCCAGCCGCGGGCGGACGGCGCCGTCACCATCGGCTTCGGCCAGGGGGCGACGGCGGTCAAGTTCCGGCTGGTGCGCGCCCCGTCCGGGCAGTGGCGGGTGTTCAGCGTGAGCGCCGGCGGCGGCGACCCGGACCGGGCGCCCTGGGGACTCGGCAAGACCGATTGAGGAACAGCGATGGCGCAGCAGCAGATCGGCGCGGTGGCCCTGGTGGTCCGCGACTATGACGAGGCCAAGGCCTGGTACACCGGCGTGCTCGGCTTCGACCTGGTCGAGGATACGCCGATGGGCGACGGCAAGCGCTGGCTGCTGGTGGCGCCGCCCGGTGGCCCGAACCTGCTGCTGGCCCAGGCGGCGACACCGGAGCAGGAGAGTCGGATCGGCGACCAGACCGGCGGCCGGGTCTTCCTGTTCCTGCACACCGACGATTTCCGGCGCGATCACGCGGCCATGACCGCGCGTGGCGTGATGTTCCGCGAGACGCCGCGCGAGGAGGCCTACGGCACCGTCGCCGTGTTCGAGGACCTGTACGGCAACCTCTGGGACCTGCTTCAACTCAAGGCCCGGTAACCCGCTGCGGCCGCGTCTGGGCTTCATGAAATCGCCCGGATTGCGCGGCAGGATCGGCGGGACGGATTCGGGGGGGATCTCATGCGGGGCTGGCAGCGTGCGGCGGTGGTGGTCCTGGCGGCCGTAGCGGTCGGCGGCGGGGTCTATGCCTGGGGCGAGGGGGCGTTCCGGCCCTGCGGCCTGCCCGACCGCATCGTCCATGCCAGCGCCTGCCGGCGGCTGGCCGTGTTCGACGACCAGGACTTGACCCAGATGATCGCGGCGGCGGACGGCACGCTGCTGGCGGTGTCGCGCCAGCCGGGTCAGGAGCCGCAGCGGCCGCAGGAATTGCTGCGGATCGACCCGCAGACCGGCCAGGTCCGGTCGCGGCTCGCGCTGGCCGAGGTTCCGCCGGGCGCCAGGTGGAAGGCCGCGGCGATCTCGCCCTCCGGCCGCTGGATCGCCGGCCTGTTGTTCAAGGGACCGCTGCAGGTGATCGATGCCGGCACCGGCGCGACCCGGGCGAGCTTGCGCCGCGGCGGTAGGGACCTGATTTTCGTGTCGGACGATACCCTCGCGCTCGACCCCGGAATGACCTTCTGGGACGCCCCGGACCTGGCGACGGTCGTCTCGGTCGCCGATGGCGGCGACCTGCCCGCCCGGCCGATGGCCGAGGTGCCCGGCCTGTTCGGCCAGGGCGTCAGGACGGCCCGATCACCCGACGGCGCGGTGCTGGCCGAGCATGTCGAGACCCGTGGCGACAGCGGCGTGATCGGCATCCGCCTCGGCAATGCGGCCGATCTCAGCCGGTCGACCTTGCTGCTCACCGGGGCGCTGGATGTCCCGAACTTCGTTCCCGGCCTGCGGCAGTTGCTCCCGCAGCTGAGCTTCAGCCCCGATGGGCGGCGCCTGGCCGCCAGCTTCAATACGTCCCACCGCTGGGGGCACGACACCACCGGCCTGTTCGTGTGGGAGGTGGACTATGGCCGGCTGCTGCGCCGCATCGCCAGCCGGGAGACCTTCCGCAACCTGGTCTGGAGCGCCGATTCCCGCAGCCTCACCGTCACCCGCTACACGCCGGACAGCTGGACCGACCCGGTCAAGACCGGGGTGACCGAGCTGATCCGCATCGACATCGGCGGTTGAGCCAACCGGCCCAAACGAAAACGGCCGGGGCGATGCCCCGGCCGTCTCGGCTTCAATCAGATCCGCGGGTCAGTGGGCCAGCTTGGCCTCGACCGCGGCGTTGCGGATCGCCTTCTGCAGCTTCTCGAAGGCGCGCACCTCGATCTGGCGCACCCGCTCGCGGCTGATGCCGTATTCCTGGCTCAGATCCTCCAGCGTGGTCGGCTCGTCGCGCAGCCGGCGCTCGCTCAGGATGCGGCGCTCGCGGTCGTTCAGATGCGCCATCGCATCCTTCAGCAGCTGCTGGCGCTTGCCGAGCTCCTGCCGGTCCGCGAGCATCACCTCCTGGCTGTCGCGCTCGTCGACCAGCCAGTCCTGCCACTCGCCCTCGCCGTCGACGCGCAGCGGCGCGTTCAGCGAATGGTCCGGCGCGGCGAGGCGGCGGTTCATCGAGATGACGTCCTGCTCCGGCACCGACAGCTCGGTGGCGATCTTGGTCACCGTCTCCGGCTTCAGATCGCCGTCCTCGATGGCCTGCAGCTGGCCCTTCAGCTTCCGCAGGTTGAAGAACAGCTTCTTCTGCGCCGCCGTGGTGCCCATCTTCACCAGCGACCAGCTGTGCAGGATGTATTCCTGGATGGCGGCGCGGATCCACCACATGGCGTAGGTCGCCAGGCGGAAGCCGCGGTCCGGATCGAACCGCTTCACCGCCTGCATCATGCCGACATTGCCCTCGGAGATCAGCTCCGAGATCGGCAGGCCGTAGCCGCGATAGCCCATCGCGATCTTCGCCACCAGCCGCAGATGGCTGGTCACCAGACGATGCGCCGATTCGGTGTCGCCATGCTCCCGCCACGCCTTGGCGAGCATGAACTCCTCCTGCGGTTCCAGCATCGGAAACTGCCGGATTTCCTGCAGGTAGCGGCTCAGATTGGATTCGGCGCCCAGGACGGGCAGGCGTGCAGCTGTTGCCATGATCTTGCTCCCTCTCCGGCGCCCTTCCCCTGGGGTGAGCGCCCTCCGGATTCGTCATCCGGACCGATGCATAATACCCGACCTTAGTACTCGGGTATACGGTCTTCCCCAGCGAGGGAGACGAGTAAATCTCGCATGTCTCCCGGAAGGGGCCTCGTGAATTCGAGTTCATTTTGATCCGCCGGATGGCGGAAGCGCAGCCTCGCCGCATGCAGTGCCTGCCGCGGAAAGCTGCGCGCCGTTTCGTTGCCGCCGGCCTTGGGTCCGATAGCCGAGCGCGGGCGTCGGCCATAGACCGGATCGCCGATCAGCGGATGGCCGATCGAGGTCAGGTGGACCCGGATCTGGTGGGTCCGCCCGGTGTCCAGCTTGCAGGCGACCAGGCTGGCCTCGGTGCCGGCCGGGCGCAGCACCCGGTAGTGGGTCCGCGCCGCCTTGCCTCCAGCCTTAACGAGGGCCATGCGCTGGCGGTTCCGCGGGTCGCGGCCGATCGCGCCCTCGATGGTCCCGGCCGAAGGGCTCGGCCGGCCCCAGACCAGGGCGAGATAGGTGCGCGACAGGGTGCGGTCCGCGAACTGGGCCGACAGCGCCTTGTGGGCCGCGTCGGTCTTGGCCACCACCATCAGCCCGCTGGTGTCCTTGTCCAGCCGGTGGACGATGCCCGGGCGGGCGACGCCGCCGATGCCGGACAGCTCCGCGCCGCAATGGGCGAGCAGGGCGTTGACCAGGGTGCCATCGGGATTGCCGGCCGCGGGGTGGACCACCAGTCCGGCGGGCTTGTCGATGACGATGAGATGGGAATCCTCGTACACGATATCAAGCCCGATCGCCTGGGGTTCCGGCGTCGCCGGCACCGCCGGCGGCACCCGGATTTCGAAGCGCTGGCCGGGTTTGACCTTGACCGAGGCGTCTTCTACTGTCCGCTCGCCCTCCCGCACGCAGCCCGTGGCGATCAGCGCCTGCAGCCGTGACCGGGACAGGTCCGGCACCGCGGCGGCCAGGGCGCGGTCCAGCCGCTGGCCGGCGGAATCCGGGCCGATCACGACGGGAATGGTCCCGTCCAGGAATAGGGGTGTGGCGGGTGCGTCTGGAAGCTGGGTCATTGCGGGCGGTGAAGATAACCGTTTGGGCGATGCTTGTGGTCATCATCCTGATCGCTGCCGTCGTCGTCGGGGAATTGGGCCGCCGCTTCCTCGCCCCGGGCACCGCCCAGGCACCGGCCGCCACCGCTCCCGCCACGACGCCGGCGACCGCCGCCGCGCCGTCCGCGCTGCCTGCCGGCAGCCGCATCACCAGCATCGCCGTCTCGGGCGATCGCGCAGTGATCCTGATCACACTGCCCAGCGGCGGGCAGGAGGTGCGCAGCATCGACCCGCGCACCGGCGCCGCCACCGTCCTTCTGACCACCGCTCCGTAACTGCCCCCATCCGTCCGAGGAATTCGGCATGACCGACGTCATCAACCTGGCCAGCGACAACGTCGCCGGCGCCGCGCCCGAGATCCTGGCGGCGATCGCCAGCGCCGCCGCAGGCCGCGTGTCCTCCTATGGCGGCGACCCGGTCACCGCCCGGCTGCAGGACCGCCTGTCCGAGCTGTTCGAGCGCCGCGTCGCCGCCTTCCCGGTGCCGACCGGCACGGCGGCCAACGCCCTGGCCCTGGCCACCTTCACCCCGCCCTACGGCGCGGTGCTGTGCCACCGCGAGGCCCATGTCGCGGTCGATGAATGCGGCGCGCCGGAGTTCTACACCCATGGCGCCAAGCTGCTGCTGGCCGATGGCGCCCATGGCAAGCTGACGCCGGCGACGCTGGCGGCGGCCGTCCCGGAGTGGCGCGGCGACGTCCATCGCAGCCAGCCGGCGATGCTGAGCCTGTCGCAGGCGACCGAATCCGGCACCGTCTACAGCCCGGCCGAGGTCCGCGCCCTGGCCGAGGCGGCGCGGGGCCACGGCCTGGCCGTGCACATGGACGGCTCGCGCTTCGCCAATGCCCTGGCAGGGCAGGGCTGCTCGCCGGCCGAGCTGACCTGGAAGGCCGGCGTCGACGTGCTGTCCTTCGGCGGCACCAAGAATGGCTGCGTGATGGCCGAGGCGGTGGTGTTCTTCGATCCGGACAAGGCGGCGGACTTCGCCTTCCGCCGCAAGCGGGCAGGGCATCTCTTGTCGAAGATGCGGTTCGTCTCGGCCCAGCTCGAGGCCTATCTGGCCGATGGGCTGTGGCTGCGCCTGGCGCGCAACGCCAATGCCCGGGCGCGGCAATTGGCCGAAGGGCTGCAGGCGCTGCCGGGGGTGGAGCTGCTGCATCCGGTCGAGGCCAATGAGGTGTTCGTCCGCCTGCCCGCGGCGCTGGCCGAGGGGCTGAAGCGCCAGGGCGTGGTCGCGGCGCATTGGGAGGGTGAGATCTGGCGTTTCGTCGGCGCCTTCGACACCGACGCGGCCACGATCGAGACGGTGCTGGAGCGGGCGCGCCGCTGCGTCGCGACGGGGGCTGCGGCGGCGGCAGGATAGGGCTGTCAAAAAACCGACGGAAATCTCTTGCGTCGGCGCACGGGCTCCCCTATATCCGGGCCCGCGCCTCAGTCCCCTTCGTCTAGAGGCCTAGGACACCGCCCTCTCACGGCGGTAACAGGGGTTCGAATCCCCTAGGGGACGCCAATGATTTTAAGCGCTTAGCCCCGCCTTCGGTGGGGCTTTGTCGTTTTCGTTGTCAAATCGTTGCACGAGCCGGGACCGGATTCGGCCGGCCGCAGCGCCTCGACCCGGCACCCAGGGGCGGGCGGGCCGGTCCTACCTCCGGCGGGTAGACCGCCCGGGGTCTGCGCGCGCATCGGGCGCCGAGACTGAAGTTTCGGCGTTCCGAACTTCGGCCACACTCCTGTAGCTCAGCACCGTCGTATCGCTGAGATGACCTGACGGGAGGTCGACAGCCTCATTCCCCGGGCTCAGAGCCTGCCGCGGTGCTTCTTCAGGAACGCATCCATCAGCTCGGCGATTTCGTCCGCCGCCGTGTCGAGCACGAAATGGCCGCCGTCCAGGATATGGACCTCCGCATCGGGAACATCGCGCCTGTAGGCGTCAGCCTCAGAAAGGTCGAAGGACGGGTCGTATTTTCCCCACAGCACCAGCATCGACGGCCGGGTCTCGCGCATCCAGGCCTGCCATGCCGGGTAGGAGGCGACATTGTTGCGGTAGTCGAAGAACAGTTCCGTCTGGATGTCGGCCTGGCCTTCCCGATCGAGGAAGGCGAATTCGTCGGTCCACAGGTCCGGGTCGTAGCGGTCGGTCCTCGGATCGCTGCCGAGATGGCGGGAGCGCGTGGTCTCGAGCGACAGCAGATTGGTGCGCAAGGCCGCTTCATGCGCCGCCCGGTCCGCCCAGAAGGCGCGCCTGGCCGCCCAGATCTTGCCCAGGCCTTCGTCATGCGCCACGGCGTTCTGGATGATCAGGGTCTCGACGCGATCCGGATGGGCCAGCGCGAGCCGGAAACCGACCGGACCGCCGTAATCCTGCATGTAGAGGCTGTAGCGGGAGAGACCGATTTTCTCCGTGAAACCGGCAATGACGTCGGCGAGACGGTCGAAGGTGTACGAAAAATCTCCGGGCGCCGGCGCGTCGCTGTGGCCGAAGCCGGGATAGTCCGGCGCGACCAGCCGATATCGATCCGAGAGCCGCTGCAGCAGCGGCTCGAACATCCGCGACGATGACGGCAGCCCGTGCAGCAGAAGAACCGCCGGCGCATCCGCCGGGCCGGCCTCCCGATAGAAGATCGACAGGCCGTCGATGTCGGTGGTGCGGTAATGGGTCGGGTGTCCCATGCGGGGCTCCTGGGTATGCCCGTCGGGGTCAGTCCCCGACCTGCAGGATGATCTCGATCTCGACCGGCATGCCGAGGGGCAGGCTGGCGACCCCCAGGACGATACGCGGCGAAAGCATCCCGATCCCGAAAGCCTTGACGAGGATCTCCGACGCGCCATCGGCAACCTTCGGGTGATCCCGGAAATCGCCTGCGGTCGCGATGTAGACGCCGAGCTTTGCGACGCCGGTCACCTTGTCGAGCGTGCCGAGATGCGCCTTGGCCGCGGACAGCGCGTTCAGGCACGCGATCCGTGCCGCCTCTCGCCCCGCCTCGACCGACAGGTCGGCGCCGAGCCGCCCGATGGATTGCGGGGTTCGGCCGATGACCGGGAGCATCCCGCTCAGGAAGAGCAGGTCGCCGATCTCCACGGCTTCGACATAGTCGCCGAGCGGTATGGGCGGCGGCAGCAGCTCGATGCCCAGGCTCTTCAGCCGCTGTTCCACGCCGGCGGCCGGCACCGTGCCGAGGGCTACCATCTGCCCAGATGGGCGCCGCCGTCGACGTGCAGCACCTCCCCGGTGATGTGCGGGGCCTCGGTCAGGAAGACGACGGCGTCGACGATGTCCTGAACGGTGGAGATGACGCCCATCGGCGACAGGGTCTCGAGGACGTCCTTCGGATCGTCCTTGTGGAGCGGCGTGTCGACAATGCCGGGCGCCACCGTGTTCACGCGGATTCCCGCCTTCGCGTACTCCATGGCGATGTTCTTCGACGCGGCCTCGATGCCGCCCTTGGTGATCATCGCGACCGAGACGTCGACGCCCGCGATCGGATGATCGACCAGCGGCGTGGTGATGCTGACGATGCTGCCGCCGGATCTCTGCGCCAGCATCTGCCGGACCACGAACTGGGTGAGGTGAAGGAACCCCTCGGTGTTCGTCGCTGCGAGCTTGCGGTAATCCTCGACCGTGTAGTCGACGAACGGCTTGGCGAAGAAGATCCCGGCGTTGTTGACCAGGGCGTTGATCGCGCCGAACCGCGCCAGGGCGATCTCGGTGACGTTCCTGGCCGTCGCCGGGTTCGCGATGTCGCCGTCCACGCGGGCCACGCGATCGGAATCGGGGATCTCCCTCGACCGGCTGACCTGCCGCGATGTCGCGACGACATTGTAGCCGCGCTCGAGGAAGGCGTTGGCAACTCCTGCACCGATGCCCTGCGAAGCACCGGTGACGATCACTGTCTTCTCAGCGTGCATGATCATCTCCGAACTGTGATGCGAAGCCCGATGACACGATCAGGTCGTCTGGCGCAGGGGGCGGAAGGCGGCGCGCAGCTCGGCGCTGAACAGGGCCGGCTGCTCCCAGGCGGCGAAATGGCCGCCCTTGTCGGGCCTGTTGTAGTGGATCAGCTTCGGATACGCCTTCTCCGCCCAGCTCCTGGGCGCCTGGTAGATCTCGTCCGGGAAGGCGCTCACGGCGACCGGGATCTTGATCCCCCGCGGGTCGAAGAAGCCTCCCGACGGGAAATGCGCATTGTCCCAGTACAGGCGCGCCGAGGAGATCGCTGTGTTGGTCAGCCAGTACAGCGTGACGTTGTCGAGGATGTCGTCGCGCGTCAGGCCTTCGGTCTGGCCGTCGAAGACACGCGCGATCAGCCTGTAGCTGCGGATATCGTGGTCGAGCATCCACGCGGCCAGGCCGACCGGCGAGTCGACGATCCCGTACAGCGTCTGCGGCCGGTTGTTCATCTCGATCGCATAGCCCAGCCCGTTCTTATAGAAATCGTCGAGCTGGTCCCAGGCGTGCTTCTCGTCCGGCGAGAGGCCGACGGGCGGCGGGCCGCCGGCGGCGAGCGCCTTCGCAACATCGGCCGGAACGGTGGCGGCCATGTTGGTGTGGATGCCGAGCAGCCCCGGCGGCTGCTGCAGCGCCATCTGCTCGGAAACGGCATTGCCCCAGTCGCCGCCCTGCGCGACGTACCTGGTGTAGCCGAGCCGTTGCATCAGCACCGCCCAGGCCTGCGCGATGCGGACCGGGGTCCAGCCGGGTGCCGTGGGCTTGCCGGAGAAGCCGTAGCCCGGCAGCGACGGTATCACCACATGGAACGCGTCCGACGCAGTCCCGCCATGCGCCGTGG
>JAEKLZ010000004.1 GCA_019508225.1 Inquilinus limosus
AGAAGCGGCGGGACCGGCCGACCCGGTTCTCCAGCAGCCGCGACTGGGATTCGTGCAGGCCGAAGCTGGCGCCGCCGACGGCGTAGAGGTTGATGATGTCGGTCGCCAGCGCCGACCGGCCGATCTCCGGATCGATGCCCTGCTCATACATCCCGTGCCCGGCCTCGTGCAGCGCCGCGAACAGCCCGGCCGGCAGGTAGCCGGGGCGGTAGCGCGCGGTGATGCGGACATCGTCGCGGGTGAAGGAGATCTCGAACGGATGCACCGCCTCGTCCAGCCGGCCATGGCCGTAGTCGAAGCCGACCCGCTCGGTCAGCAGCCGGGCGAAGGCCTTCTGCCGGTCTACCGGATAGTCGCGGTCCAGGAAGTCGCGCCGCGGCGGCGGCCGGTCCAGCACAAGCTGCATCAGCGGCAACAGGCGGTTCCGCAGCGTGGCGAAGAGCGGCCGCAGCCGGGCCAGGGTCATGCCCGGCTCGTATTGCTTCAGCAGCGCGTCATAGGGATGATCCGACCAGCCCAGCGCATCGGCGATCCGGCGCTGCAGGGCGAAGCTGCGCTCGAGATACGGCCGAAAGGCCGGAAAGTCGGACCGCGCCCGCGCCGCCGCCCAGGCCGCCTGGGCCTCGGTCTTCAGCAGCGCCGCCTCATGCAGCAGCGGCTCGGGGATGCGGTCCAGCGCGGCGACGCCCTCCTGCATCGCGGCCACGGCGCGGCGGCGCCGGCTGGTCTCCGGCTCGCCCGCCACCTCGTCGCGGGCGGCGGCCAATGCGTCGCGCATCGCCGGGCCGGTCGCGATCTGCCGGGCCAGCGCCGTCAGCGTGGCGATCTGCCGGCCGCGCGCCGCGGTGCCGCCGGCCGGCATCTGGGTGCGGGAATCCCAGACCAGCAGGTTGACCGCGTTCAGCACGTCGTTCAGCCGGCCGGATTCCTCGGCGAAGCGGTCATAGCCCATGGACGGCTTCCTTCTGCGGCAGCGGCGTGGCGGCGGGTGCGTCGTCCAGCAGGTGGCAGGCGGCGGTGCCGGTGTCGGTCGGGCGCGGCAGCGGCGCTTCCACCCGGCAGCGGTCGAAGGCGTGCGGGCAGCGCGGGTGGAACGGGCAGCCGGTGGGCAGGTCGACCGGGCTGGGCAGTTCGCCCCGCGCCGCCGGCACGCGATGGCGCCGGGCGGGGTCGAGGTCGGGCGCCGCGGCCAGCAGCGCCTGGGTGTAGGGGTGCCGGGGCGCCGCGAACAGCGCCTCGGTCTCCCCGGTCTCGACGATGCCGCCGAGATACATCACCGCCACCCGGTGCGACAGGTGGCGGACCAGGCGCAGATCATGCGCCACGAACAGCACGGTCAGGCCCAGCCGCTGCTGCAGCTCCAAGAGCAGGTTCACCACCTGGGCCTGGACCGAGACGTCGAGAGCGGAGACCAGCTCGTCCGCGATCAGGCATTCCGGCTCCACCGACAGCGCCCGGGCGATGCCGATGCGCTGGCGCTGGCCGCCGGAGAATTCATGCGGGTAACGGTCGGCGGCCTCGCGCGGCAGCCGCACCAGGTCCAGCAGCTCGGCGATGCGGGCGGGGATCTGGGCTTTCGGCCGCATGCGGTGGACCGACAGCGCCTCGGCCAGGGTCTGGCGCACCGTCATGCGCGGGTTCAGCGAGCCGCGCGGGTCCTGGAACACCATCTGCACCCGGCGGTTGAAGGCGCGGCGCGCCGCCCCCTCCAGGCTCCGGATGTCGACGCCGTCATAGCGCAGGGTGCCCTCGTCGGGCTCGATCAGCCGGACGATGCAGCGGGCCAGGGTGGACTTGCCGCTGCCGGATTCGCCGACGATGCCCAGCGTCTCGCCGCGCCGGACCGCCAGGTCGATGCCGTTCAAGGCGTGCACGGCGGGATGAGGGCGGCGGCGCAGCGCGTCGGCCACCGTGCGCTCCAGCCGGAAGCGCTTGGTCAGCCCGGCGATCTCCAGGATCGGCGCGTTCATGCGGCGTCCTTTGCCGCGGCGACGCGATCGCTCTCGAAACAGGCCACGGCGGCGTCCGGCCCCACCGGCTCCAGCACCGGCCGCTCGGCCCGGCAGCGTGGTGTGGCGAAGGCGCAGCGCGGGGCGAAGGCGCAGCCGGGCGGCCGCTCGGTCAAAGGCGGCGGCGCGCCCTCGATCGAGCGCAGCGGCAGCCGCGGCCCGCCGCCGCGCGGCACCGAATTCAGCAGGCCGAGCGTGTAGGCATGGCGCGGCCGGTCGAACACGGCGGCGACCGGCCCGGTCTCCACCACCCGTCCGGCATACATCACCGCCATGCGGTCGCAGCTCTGCGCCACCACGCCGAGGTCGTGGGTCACCAGGATCACGCTCATCCCCAGCCGGTCGCGCAGCTGCAGCAGCAGGGTCAGGATCTGGTCCTGGATGGTGACGTCCAGCGCCGTGGTCGGCTCGTCCGCCAGCAGCAGCTTCGGCTCCGACGCCAGGGCGATCGCGATCATCGCCCGCTGGCGCATGCCGCCGGAGAACTGGTGCGGATAGTCATCGAGCCGCCGGGCCGCGGCCGGGATGCCGACCAGGTCCAGCAGCTCGCGCGCCCGGTCGCGCCGCGCCCGGCGGCCGAGATCGGTGTGGGTGCGCAGGCTCTCGTCGATCTGCAGCCCGATCGGCAGCACCGGGTTCAGCGCCGTCATCGGCTCCTGGAAGATCATAGCGATCTCGCCGCCGCGCACCCGGCGCAGCGCCGGCTCCGGCAGCGCCTTCAGGTCGCGGCCCTGCCACAGCACCTGGCCGCCGACCCGGCCGGGCGGCCGCACCAGTCCCAGCACCGCGCGCAGGGTGACGCTCTTGCCCGAGCCGGATTCGCCGACCAGCCCCAGCACCTCGCCGGCGCGCAGGTCCAGGTCGACGCCGGCGACAGCGGCAGCCTCCCCCCCGCCAGCGGGAAACGTCGCGGTCAGGCCGCGGATCGACAGCACCGTCTCGGTCATGATTCGGGCCGCAGCAGGTCGGCGACGCCGTCGCCCAGCAGGCTGAAGCCGAAGCCGGTGAGGACGATGGCGACGCCGGGGAAGATGGTCATCCACCAGGCCTGGGACATGAAGTTCTTGCCGTCGGCGATCAGCAGGCCCCATTCGGCGGCCGGCGGCTGGGCGCCGAGGCCGAGATAGCCCAGGCTGGCGCCCAGCAGGATCGACAGCGCCACATGTTGAACAGCCCGGGCCCCAGCACGGCGACGATGGCGATCACCAGCACCAGGAAGGGGAAGGTGATGACCACGTCGACGATGCGGCCGAAGATCGGCTCCCAGATCCCGCCATAATAGCCGACCAGCGCCCCGATCGCGGTGCCGAACGCGACCGGGAACAGGGTGGTGAACAGCGCTATCTGCATGTCCAGGCGATAGGCCCAGATCACCCGGCTCAGGATGTCGCGGCCGAAATTGTCGGTGCCGAAGAGGTGGGCCCAGCCGGGCGGCTGCATCAGGGCGCGATAGTCGAAGGCGGCCGGGTCGTAGGGCGCCACCAGCCCGGGCACGATCGCCAGGACCAGGCTGGCGCCGACGATCACCAGTCCGGCGATCAGCACGACGGAGGGGCGGCGCCGGGCGCGGGCCGGGGCCAGGCCGACCGCGGTCATGCCTTCACCCGCGGGTCGAGCGCCGCCTGCACCAGGTCGGTCGCCAGGAACACCAGCGACACCAGCACCGCCATCGCCAGGGTCAGCCCCTGCACCACGGGGTAGTCGCGGCCATAGATGCTGTCGATCATCAGCCGGCCGGCGCCGGGGATGGCGAACACCGTCTCGGTGATCACCGCGCCGCCGATCAGCGTGCCGACCGACAGGCCGAACAGGGTGACGGTCGAGATCAGGGCGTTGCGCAGCACGTGCCGGCCCAGCACCAGCCGCGGCGCCAGCCCCTTGGACCGGGCGAAGTCGACATACTCCGCGCCCAGCACCTCGATGATCGAGGCGCGCAGGTTGCGCATCAGCACGGCGGACAGGCTCAGCGCCAGGGTCAGGGCCGGCAGGAACAGGTGCCAGGCGCGGTCGCCCCAGGTGTCGCCATAGCCGCCGACCGGGAACCAGCGCAGCCCGGCGGCGAACACGGTCAGCAGCACCAGGCCGAGATAGAAGATCGGCATCGACAGCCCGATCTGGAAGGCGCCGCGGATCGCCGTGTCGGCCGCCCGGCCGCGCCGCATCGCGGCGACGAAGGCCAGCGGCACCGCCATCAGCAGGGCCAGCAGGGCGGCGAAGCCGGTCAGCGCCAGGGTGACCGGCATCTTCTCCAGGATCAGGCGCATCACCGGCACCTTGAGATGGATCGAGGTGCCGAGATCGCCCTGCACGATCCGCTGCAGGAACAGCAGGAACTGCGTCGGGATCGACCGGTCGAGGCCGAGCTGGGCATTCAGCCGCGCCACGTCGGCATCGGTTGCGCGGTCCCCCAGCATGGCGCTGGTCGGGTCGCCCGGCAGCAGCCGGACCAGCACGAAGATCACCACCAGGACGAGGAACAGCGTCGGGACCAGCTGGATCAGCCGCTTGGCCACGTGGTTCAGGTTCACCGGCGCGCCCCTTGCTGCGGTGGAGCTCCAGCATTCCGCCCGACCCTTGCCTTCCACTCTCCCCCTCCCCCCGCGGGAGGGGGTAGGGGGAGGGGGTGTCGAACGAAGAGAGCCGGCGCGGATTCATCCGGGTGATGTCGGATCGCCACGATCCTCAGGCATTGATTCTGGCGGCGCCAAACCCCTCCCCCAACCCCCTCCCGCAAGGGGAGGGGGAGGATGAAAAGGCTGCGGCCGCTCTCCTGGTCTCGACCTCGATGCATCACTTCGCCAGATACGCCCCGGCGAAGACGTTGTTGCCGAGCGGGATCTGGACGAAGCCCTGCACGTTCTTGCGCAGCGCCACCGGATAGGGCGTCTCGTACAGGTACAGGATCGGCCCGGAGGCGGCGTAGATCTGCTGGATCCGGGCGTATTCCTCGGCCCGCTTCTTGGCGTCGCTCTCCTTCTGCGAGGCCTCGAACAGCGTGTCGACCTCCTGGTTCTTCCAGCCCGAATGCAGGGCGTCGATCACCGGCGAATAGGCGAAGTAGGAGGTGATCTGGCTGGGGTCGTTGATGTCGTTGGTCCAGGCC
>JAEKLZ010000298.1 GCA_019508225.1 Inquilinus limosus
CGCGACCGCATGCTGGGCTCCTGGGCCGGCGCCATGGGCAACACCCAGTTCCTGCCCACCGTGTTCCTGAGCTCCGCCGTCGACGCCGATGGCGACGGCCGCCGTGATATCTGGGGCAGCATCCCCGACGTCATGGCCTCGACCGCCAACTACCTGGCGCAGTCGGGCTGGCAGCGCGGCCAGCCCTGGGGCGTCGAGGTCACCCTGCCGCCCGGCTTCGACTATTCGGTGGCGGAGCTGACGACCAAACGCCCGGTGGCGCAATGGGCGGCGCTGGGGGTGAAGCCGGTCTCCGGCCGCAGCCTGCCGGCGCTGGGCGACGCGTCGGTGATCACTCCGGCAGGCGCCCGCGGCCCAGCCTTCCTGGTCGGCCCGAACTTCAGCGTCATCATGAAGTACAACAACTCGACCAGCTACGCGCTGGCGGTCGCCACGCTGTCCGACCGGCTGGCCGGCGGCGGCCCGATCGCCGGGACCTGGCCGCGCGACGAGCAGCCGCTGTCGCGCAGCGAGGTGCTGGAGCTGCAGTCG
The DNA here is from genome assembly GCA_019508225.1 of Inquilinus limosus. Taxonomy (GTDB): domain Bacteria; phylum Pseudomonadota; class Alphaproteobacteria; order DSM-16000; family Inquilinaceae; genus Inquilinus; species Inquilinus limosus_D. The sequence continues at coordinate 532 of JAEKLZ010000298.1, forward strand.
CTGTTGACGGCCAAGGGCTTTTCCATCGGCGGCGCACCGGACGGGCTGATCGGGCCGGCGACGCGCGGGGCGATCCGTGCCTGGCAGACCTCGAAGGGCCTGGTCCCGGACGGCTTCGCCACGACCAGCCTGCTGCAGGCGGTGCGGGCGGGATAACCTAGGAGGACGCTGCCGACTCCAGCATCCGCGCCACCAGCGCGGCGACGGCGGGCCGGGCGCTGCCGGTGCGGGTCAGCAGGTGGTAGGCCAGCGGGCTCGCCACCTCCGTCTCGCCCAGCCGCACCAGGCCGCCGGCCTGCACGGCACGGTCGGACAAGGGCGCCCGGGCCAGGGCGACGCCGAGCCCGGCCTCCGCCGCCGCCAGCACCAGCGTGTAGTCCTCGAAGCGCCGGTCCTGCGGCCGCGGCTTCAGCGCGACGCCATGGGCGGCGAACCAGGCGCGCCAGCCGGTCGCGTCGGAATCGTGCAGCAGCGGCGCTCGCAGCAGCCCGTCCGGCGACGGGCCGAGCCGCCGCGCCAGATCGGGATGGGCCACCGGATACAGCCGCTCCGGCAGCAGCCGGACGGCCTGGATGCCGGGCCAGTTGCCGGCGCCGTAGCGCACCGCCAGGTCGACCTCTCCGCCCTCGACATCGGCGTTGCGGCCCTCGACCGCGACCTCGATGCGCAGCGCCGGGTCGCCCTGCTCCAGCGCCGCCAGCCGCCCAAACAGCCACAGCTTGGCGAAGCCCGGCACCACGCTGATCCGCACCGCCTCCGGCCCGCGCCGGCGGCGCCAGCGCACCGCCGCCTCGTCGATCAGCCGGAACGCCGCTTCGACCCGTGACACGAAGCGCTGCCCGTCCAGCGTCAGGCGCACGCCGCGGCCATGGCGCTCGAACAGGGCGGTGCCGAGCCAGGCCTCGACCGCGGCGACGCGCCGGCTGACTGCGCCATGGGTCAGGCCCAGCGTCTCGGCCGCGGCGCTGAAGGAATCGTGCCGGGCGACGACGCAGACGGTGTCGAGGCTGTCGAGCGGCGGACGCTCTGGCGTCAAGCTGTGATCCATACGCACAGCTCGCGCTCGATCGGTGCCGTATGTCAACGGCACGGCCGGTGCCAGAACGGAGGCCCTGCGTCGAACCGAGGTGCATCGTGTCCAGCCGCGCCCCCCAGGCCCTCCGGGCCTACGCCGCCGTGGCCGTCACCATCCTGTCCTGGGCCTCGGCCTTCCCGGCGATCCGCCTGGCGCTGCGCGAGCTGCAGCCGGTGCCGCTGGCCGCCGCCCGCTTCGCCGTGGCGGCGTTGCTGGTGTTGGGCTGGCTGGCCTGGCGCCGGCCGCCGCTGCCGGCGCTGCCCGATCTGCTGCGCTTCGCCCTGTGCGGGCTGATCGGCATCGCCGCCTACAACATCCTGCTGAACACCGGGCAGCGCAGCGTCGCGGCCGGCGCCGCCAGCTTCATCGTCAACACCGCGCCGATCCTGACTGCGCTCTTGGCCCGGCTGGTGCTGGGCGAGCGTTTCGGCGTCCGCGGCTGGGCCGGCACGCTGGTCAGCTTCGCCGGCATCGCCCTGATCGCCTCGGCCCAGCCCGGCGGCCTGGCCTTCGGCGCCGGCGCCAGCCTGGTGCTGGGCTCGGCGCTGTGCATGGCGTGCTATGTCGTGCTGCAGAAGCCGCTGGTGGCGCGGTACGGCGCCCTGGCCTGCACCGCCTGGACGCTGCTGGCCGGCGCGCTGTGGCTGTCGCCCTGGCTGCCGGAGGCGACGGCCGAGTTGCCCGGCGCCGGCATGGTGACGATCACCACGGTAGTCGGGCTCGGCGTGCTGCCGGCAGCGATCGGCTATGCCACCTGGACCTATGCCCTGGGCCATTTCGGCGCGGCACGGGCCACCAATTTCCTCTACCTGGTGCCGCCGGTCGCGACCGCGATCGCCTTGCCGCTGCTGGGCGAGCTGCCGGGACCGCAGACCCTGCTGGGCGGCGCGATCGCCATCGCCGGGGTGGTCCTGGTCAACATGCGCAGCCGCACGGTGCCGCAGGCGTCCGCCGCGCCCGCAACACCGCGCCTGCCGTCCTAGCTCAGAGCAGCCCGAGCTTGTCCCGCGGCGGGCCGGGGAAGTCGGCGAAGGCCGGGGCGCCGTCGGGCGTGCCCAGCAGCTCGCGCACCGCCCTTGTGGCCTGGTCGATCGCCGAGTGGACATAGGCATAGGCGCCGGAATCGGCATTGGCGACCGCGATCCGGCCCCAGGGCTTGCGCGCCGCCACGATCGGCAGCGGCCCGTCCGGCCAGAAGCTGTCCCAGGGCCGCATGTATTCGTAGGCGTAGCCATGCGACCAGCGGTTCGCGGTGATCGCCTCGATGTCGCGCGCCGGGTCGAAGCCGCCGCCCGACAGGGCCCGGCCGAGTAGGTCGCGGATCTCGCGCTCCATCGTCTCGAAGGTCAGCTGCGTCAGCTGCAGGCGCCCGGACAGGGACTGCTCGCGCGACGACAGGCCCGGCTGCAGCGGCACCTTGCTGAGATGCAGCAGCACCGGGTCCTCCGGCTTGTCGGCGAAGCTGTAGCCGCCCATGCTGACCGGGAAGTCGATCTCCGCCCCCGACCAGAAATGGCCGGGCGATTCGAAGCCCTCGATGCCGAGCTTGGAGAAGGCGCTCCAGTTGCGGATCAGCACGTTGGTGTAGATCAGCGGCACCTTCTGCTGGTCGCGCAGCGCGTCGACCTGCGCCTCGGCCAGCTCGTCGGTCAGGAACGGGATCACCCGGTGCCAGCAGGCCAGCACCACATGGCCGGCCTCGACCGTGCGCAGCTTGCCGTCCTGCACGTAGGAAACATCGACCGCCTTGGCCGTGGCCGGATCGCCCTGGTGCTTCACCCGCACCACGGTCGAGCTCAGCCGGATCCGTACCGGCTGGCCGTCGACGTCGAGCTTACCGTAATCGGCCTGGGCGAGGACCAGGTCCTCCATGGTGCTGCCGGGGATGGCAGCCGGGATCAGCGACCGCACCAGCGCCCGGGCGATTCCGGCATTGCCATCGGGGAAATGGTAGATGTACTCGTCCGGGTCGGTACGGGCCAGGCGGCCGCTGGGGCTCATGGTCGGGTAGACGCCGTCGCCCAGGTCCATGCCGTCGAAGCCGGGATTGCCGTTGGCCCAGGCGTCGAGACAGGTGGTGCCGTCGATGCCGACGCCGAAATAGGCCTCGGTCGACCCCTGGAAATAGGCCACGAGCTGCGGGTCGGCCTTGACCAGGTCGGTCAGGAACCGGGCGTAGGTGGTCTTCGACAGCCGGTCCAGCTTCTCCGCCCGCGACAGCCCCGGCAGGTAGTCGGCCGGCGCGTCGATCAAGGCGATCAGGTCCTGCTTGGCCTTGTCGGTCAGCGGCGACTGAGGCACCCAGTCGGCGGCGGCCTCGGCCTCCTTCACCAGCGCGTCGGCGCCGAAGACCTCCTTCGGGAAGAACACGGCGCGGCCGAGGCCGCGGGCCTCGGCCCAACCCTGGTCGTAATACTGCTCGAACCGCTTCGGCTCGACGCCGATATCGGCCAGCAGAGCGTTCACCGCCGGGCTGAAATAGCTGGGCGTCTGCAGCGACTGCGACCCGCCATAGCCGAGGATCATGCGGCCGCCGGCGCTGGTGAACTCGTTGCGCTTGGCGTGGCCGCCGAAATCGTCATGCGGCTCGAGCACCAGGATGCGGGCGCCCGCCCCGGCCTGCTTGCGGTACTGCACCGCCGCGGCGAGGCCGGAGATGCCGCCGCCGACCACCACCAGATCGTAGCGCTCGCCCGTCGCCTCCGGCGCGCCGGCCTTGTCCCAGAAGGTGCCGTCGCGCACCGAATGCATGACGTTGTAGGAGCCTTCGTGATGGCCGCGCAGTCCGGTCAGCTTCGGCGGATAGGCGGCGGCCGGCCCGGCGGCGAAGGCGCTGCGGGCGAGAGGTCCGCCCAGCGCGGCCGCGCCCACCGTCAGGGCGACGCCGTCGAGAAAATCGCGCCGGCTGATCGGCCGGCCCATTCCGAGATCGCGATCGGATGACATGGTTGTTCCCCCTCCCTGGCTGATGCCGATTCAGGGGGACCAAGGTGGCGGAATTGCGGTGCGAAGCGGTCGGCTCAGGCCGCCGGCTTCACTCCGGTCAGGCGGAAGATCTCCACCTCGCCGTTACGGCCGCGGACGCGGCGCGGCCCCAGGCTTTCCATCTCGAATTCGGGCCCCAGCAGGGCCGCGGTCTCGGCGCTGATCAGGATCGTCGTGTCCTCGTCGCGCGACAGCACCTTGCCCAGCTGCTCCAGCCGGTTGCCGATGTTCACCGTGTCGCCGACGATGGTGTAGTTGGTGCGGCCCGGCGCGCCGATGTTGCCGACCACCACCGGGCCGCTGTGCAGCCCGATGCGCAGCCGCAGCCGGGGCCGGCCGACAGCGGCGCGGCGGTCGTTCTCCTCCCGCATCGCCGCGGCGATGGCCAGCGCCGCGCGGGCGGCCCGCGGGGCGTGGTCCTTCATCTTCTCCGGCGCGCCCCAGAACGCCATCAGGCAGTCGCCGATGAACTTGTCGATGGTGCCGGATTCGGCCTCGACGCAGCGCCCGAGCATGGCGAAATGCTCGTTCAGATAGGCCGCGATCCGCGCCGCCGGCAGCCGCTCCGCCGCCGCGCTGAAATTGGCGATGTCGGTGAACATCACCGTCAGGATGCGCTCGATCGAGACCACATCCTCGCCGTCGCCCTTGGTGATCAGGCGGCGGACCAGGCTTTTCGGCACATAGGTCTCGAGCCAGCGCAGCCCCACCAGCATGGTGTTGAAGGCCTGGGCGCCCTCGTTCAACTCCTTGAACACGCTGCCGGGCAGCGGCTTCAGCTTGCCGAACTCCAGCGTCCCCACCGCCCGCGCCTGGTCGGAGAAGGCGCGCACCGGGCGCGCGATCATGCGGCCGACGAAGACGCCGACGATGATCGCCAGCACCATCACCGCCAGGCCGGCCAGCCCGGCGCGGATCACCCGCCAGACCTCGGCGCCGATCGCGTCGCCCGGCACATGGATGCCGAGGATCAGCTGGGTCGGGCCGAAGCCGTAGATGGTGCGGTACAGGAAGATCTCGTCCTGGTCGCCGATCTGGACCTCGCGGATCCGCACCCGCGGGTTGCGCACGGTCACCGGCGCGCCCTGCGTCCACAGCGCCGCCAGCGCCGGGTCGCCGACCTGGTCGAGCCGCGGCAGCGGCTCTTCCACCGAAGCCGGCGGCGGATCGGTGGCCATGCGGGGATGGGCCAGCACCCGGTCCTCGCCATAGAGGATGAACGGCACCTGCGAAGGGTCGCTGGACACCCGCGCCAGGAACTTCGACAGGTCCTGCACCGTGACCACCGCGAACAGCACGCCGACCAGCCGGCCGTTGCGCCGCACCGGCTGGCGCAGGTTGAGCACCGTCGCGTGCGGCCCGTCCTTCAGATACAGGATCTCGCCCCAATAGGCGTCGACCTTGCCGGCCGCCTCGGCCAGCGCCTCGCGGCTCTGCTCGGCTTCGTTCTGCTGGTCGAAGGTCTCGTAGTTGCCGTCCTGCTGGTGGGTGACGCCGCGGATATGCAGATCCTCGGTCAGGTAGGCGATCGAGCGCACCTGCGGCGAGGCCGCCAGCGCGCCGGTCAGCATGGTCGAGAACTGGTCCATGTTGCCGGCGTCGAGCCGCCCCTGCTGCAGCAGCAGGGCGAGGCTGCCGAGCTCATTCGACACCGGCTCGAGATGCTGGCGCAGCTGCGCCTCGACCGAGGCCACGCCGATCTCGGCTTGGTTGGTCAAGAGGTCGAAGGTGGTGCGCGCCGCCGTGGTCCAGTAGATCGCCAGCACCGCCGCCACCGCGATCGCCACCAGGCCGCCGATGGCGACCGCGAGTGTCCGGGCCAGGGTGATGGTGCGTCGGCGCGGCCTGGCGGAGCGGCTGGCCGGCGCCTCGGCCTCAGCGATGGAGACCGGCAGGGTCATGGGGCGATGGCGGGATCCAGCATGCGGCCGAGCGGCCGGCCGCCGAAGATATGGATGTGGAGATGCGGCACCTCCTGGTGCCCGTCGCCGCCGACATTCGACAGGATGCGGTAGCCGGGCTCGGCCAGGCCCAGGTCGCGGGCGACCCGGCCGACCGCCCGGGTCAGGGCCGCGATCTCGGCATCGCTGGCGCGCTCCGAGAAATCATCCATCGAGACATAGGCGCCCTTGGGAATGACCAGCACATGCACCGGCGCCTTCGGGCCGATGTCGTGGAAGGCCAGGACGTGGTCGTCCTCATAGACCTTCCTGCACGGCAGCTCGCCCCGCAGGATTCGGGCGAAGACGTTGTTCGGGTCATAGGCCATCGGTCGTCCTCGATCTGCGCTGATGATGACACATGCTGCTGAATCGCGGCGAAATTCAGCCGCCGTCCAGCGACGGTTGTCATGCCGGCGGCGACGTGTTGTCGCGGTCCCGGCCCGCCCTTCCCGCACGGGCGGGCGCGGTCACTCCGTCGGCCGCGCCGCCTTCTCGGCGATGCCGCTGGTGCCTTCGCGCGCCTCCAGCACCGCCCACACCGCTTCCGGTGCCACCCCGGCATCGGCCCACAGCACCAGCAAGTGGTAGAGCAGGTCGGCACTCTCGGCGGCGATGGCGTCGACATCGCCGTGCATCGCCTCGATCACCGTCTCGACCGCCTCCTCGCCCAGCTTCTGGGCGATCTTCGGCCGGCCGCGGGCAAACAGCTTGGCGGTGTAGCTGGAGGCCGGGTCGGCGCCCTGCCGCGACCGGATCACAGCCGCCAGCCGGTCCAGCACCCGGGCGTCGATGGGCTGGCCGCCGGTCATGCCGCCATCCGCACCGGCAGCCCGGCCTCGGCCAGATGCTGCTTGGCCTGGGCGATCGAAAAGGTGCCGAAATGGAAGATCGAGGCGGCGAGCAGCCCGGTGGCGCCGCCGGACAGCGCCCCGTCGGCCAGGTGCTGCAGCGTGCCGACCCCGCCCGAGGCGATGATCGGGATGCCGACCACCTGCCGGATCCGCTGCAGCAGCCCGATGTCGAAGCCTTCCTTGGTGCCGTCGCGGTCCATCGAGGTCACCAGCAGCTCGCCGGCGCCCGCGGCGCACATCCGGTCGGCCCAATCGACCGCGTCGATGCCGGTGCCCTTGCGGCCGCCATGGGTGAAGATCTCCCATTTGCCGTCGGACACCTGCTTGGCGTCGATCGCCACCACCACGCATTGCCGGCCGAACTTGACCGCCGCTTCGGACACCAGCTCCGGCCGGGCCACGGCGGCGGAGTTGATCGACACCTTGTCGGCCCCGGCCAGCAGCAGCGCCCGCACGTCGTCGACGCTGCGCACGCCGCCGCCGACGGTCAGCGGCATGAACACCTGCTCGGCCGTGCGGCGGACCACGTCGAACAGCACGCCGCGATTCTCATGGGTCGCGGCGATGTCGAGATAGACCAGCTCGTCCGCGCCCTCGCGGTCATAGTGCCGGGCCTGCTCCACCGGGTCCCCGGCATCGACCAGATTCTCGAAATTGACACCCTTGACCACCCGGCCGTCTTTGACGTCGAGGCAGGGGATGACCCGGACCTTGAGCATGGCGTCAGGCCTCCACCGGCACCGGGCCGGACAGGATCGCCAGCGCCTGCTTCGGGTCGATCCGGCCGTCATAGAGGGCGCGGCCGCAGATCACCCCGGCGATGCCCGACTTCTCCTCGCGCTTGATCACCCGCAGATCGTCGAGCGACGAGGCCCCGCCCGAGGCGATCACCGGCGTGGTCAGGGCGAAGGCCAGGTCGGCCGTGGCCTCGACATTCAGCCCGCCCATGGCGCCGTCGCGGTTGATGTCGGTGTAGATGATCGCGGCGACGCCGGAATCCTCGAAGCGCAGCGCCAGGTCCAGCACCTTGACGGTCGAGGTCTTGACCCAGCCTTCGATCGCCACGAAGCCTTCCCGCGCGTCGATGCCGACCGCGATCCGGCCGGGCCAGCGGCGGCAGGCCTCGCGCACCAGCTCCGGATCGCGCACCGCGACCGTGCCCAGCACCACCCGGGCGACGCCGCGCTCGAGCCAGAACTCGATCCGATCCAGGTCGCGGATGCCGCCGCCCAGCTGCACCGGTAGCGAGGTGGCCTTGAGGATACCGCCGATCGCCTCGGCATTCACCGGATGGCCGGCGATGGCGCCGTTCAGGTCGACCACATGAATCCAGCTGAAGCCCTGCTCGGCAAAGGCCTTGGCCTGCTCCGCGGGATCCAGGTTGAACACCGTGGCTTCGCTCATCTCGCCGCGGACGAGACGGACGCAGTGGCCGTCCTTCAGATCGATGGCCGGATAGAGGATCATGGCGTCGGGTCCAGCCCCGCCTCAGACAGCGGGATCAATGGTTTGTGGAAGTAGCAGCCGCCGATCAGGCGGCCGTTCACACGGGCATAATACGGGTTCGTCGCCCAGCGGACGAATCCCAAGCTCTCGAACAGGTGGATCGCCGCGGACTGGGTCTCGCGCACGTCGAGCGTCAGCAGGCCGTAGCCGCGCGCCCGCGCCTCGGTCTCCGCCGCCTCGGCCAGCATCCGCGCCAGGCCGTGGCCCCGGGCCCAGGGCGCGACGAAGATCCCGGTCAGCCCGGCGGCGAAGGCCTGCGCCTCGTTGTTCGCCGGCGGCTCCACCAGCTGGATGGCGCCGGCGATGACGTCGTCGAGCCGGCCAACGAACAGATGCCGGCCCGGCATCGCCACCACGCCGCCCCAGTACCGTTCCATGGTCTCGCGCGGCGGCGGCTTGACCCAGCCGAAGCCGCCACCCTCGAGGATGGCGAGCTCGGCGGCGTCGCACAGATCGTGCAGGTCGCTGCTGCGAACCCGGTCGAGCCGGCCGACGGACACTGCCGGCACCGAGGCCGTCGCTTCGGTCATGGCGTGGACTTCAAGAGGACGCCGGTCATGGCGTCCAGGTCACGAAATTGCCGAGCAGCCTGAGGCCGGCGGCCTGGCTCTTCTCCGGATGGAACTGCACGCCGATCCAGTTGTCGCAACCGACCGCGGCGGTCTGCGCCCCGCCATAGTCGACCGTCGCCAGCACCTCGGCCGGATCGGCCGGAACCATGACATAGGAATGGGCGAAATAGACGTCCTGGCCGGCCAGCCCCTCCAGCACCGGATGCGCCTCCTCCACCATCAGGGTGTTCCAGCCCATCTGCGGCACCACCAGGTCGGGGTCGGCCGGGGCCAGCGGCACCACGGCGCCATGCACCCAGTCGAGGCCGAGGAAGTCGCCATGCTCATGGCCGACGCCGGCCATCACCTGCATGCCGACGCAGATGCCGAGGAACGGCACGCCGGCCTGCTTCACCCGCTCGTCCAGCACCTCGCGCAGGCCCGGTATCGTGCCGAGGGCTTGGCTGCAGTCGCCGAAGGCGCCGACGCCCGGCAGCACCAGCCGGTCGGCGCGGCGCACCACCTCGGCATCGGCGGTGACGATGATCTCCTGCGCCGCCCCGCGCTCCGCCGCGGCGCGTTCCAGCGCCTTGGCGGCCGAGCGGAGATTGCCGGAGCCGTAGTCGATCACGGCGATGGCCATGATGGAATCCCCGGAGCTAGAGGGAGCCGCCGAGCGTGCCCTTGGTCGAGGGCACGGCGTCCGGGCGGCGGCTGTCGATGGCGGTGGCGGCGCGCAGGGCCCGCGCCAACGCCTTGAAGCAGCTTTCGACGATGTGGTGGTTGTTCTCGCCGTAGAGATTGGCGACGTGCAGCGTCAGCCCGGCATTCTGGGCGAAGGCGTGGAACCATTCGCGGAACAGCTCGGTGTCCATCTCGCCCAGCTTGTCGCGGGTGAAGCGGACATCCCACACCAGGTACGGCCGGGCCGAGATGTCGACGGCGACGCGGGACAGCGCCTCGTCCATCGGCACATGCGCCTCGCCGTAGCGCTGGATGCCGCGGCGGTCGCCCAGCGCCTTGGCGAAGGCCTGGCCCAGGGTGATGCCGACATCCTCGGTGGTGTGGTGGAAGTCGATATGGAGGTCGCCCTCGGCCTGGACCGTCAGGTCGAACAGGCCGTGCCGGGCCAGCTGGTCCAGCATATGGTCGAGGAAGCCGACACCGGTCTGGATGTCGGAGCGGCCGGTGCCGTCGAGATCGACCGTGGCGCTGATCCGCGTCTCGCGGGTGGCGCGGTCGACCGTTGCCGAGCGGCTTGGGGCCGGACTGGTCCGGCTGGGTTTGGCAGGGGTTCCGTCCATGGCCCAGGTGTCTTATCAGGAAGCCCGGCGCATCGCCAGTGAAGGAGCCATGCCCGGAAGGCAGGGAACGGTCGCCGAGACTTGATCCCCCCGCCGGATGGCCCAATCTAGGCGGTGCGGGCCGGACGGCCCGTCCTATCCTCAGCGTTTCCGGATTCCCGCATGTCGTCTTCCGAGAGTGCCGCCTGGCACGGCACCACCATCCTCGCCGTGCGCAAGAACGGCCATGTCGTCATCGCCGGCGACGGTCAGGTCACCGCCGGCAACACCGTGATGAAGGGCACCGCCCGCAAGGTGCGTCGCCTGGGCGACGGCAGCGTCATCGCCGGCTTCGCCGGGGCCACCGCCGACGCCATGGCGCTGTTCGAGCGGCTGGAGGCCAAGCTGGAGAAGCATCCGGGCCA
>JAEKLZ010000299.1 GCA_019508225.1 Inquilinus limosus
CAGCGGATCCAGCAGCCACAGCCAGATCAGCGCGGCGATGACGTTGGACAGCAGATAGGGCGCGATCACCACCGCGCGCAGCGCCACCGACTTGCTGAGCCGGTCCATCAGCACCGCCAGGACCAGGCCCAGCACGGTCTGCAACGGGATGTTGTAGAGCACATAGGCGACTGTGATGCGGGCCGACTGCCAGAAGCGCGGGTCGTCGATCAGCTTCAGATAGTTGTCGAAGCCGACGAATTTCGGCACCCGCATCAGGTTCCAGTCGGTCAGGCTGATCTCGACCGCGCGCAGCGTCGGATACAGGTAGAAGACCGTGAAGCCGATCAGCGCCGGCAGGATGAACAGCCAGCCGGTCAGGTTGCGCTGCAGCGCCGCCCGCAGCTTCGGGCGGGACCGCAACCATCCGGCGGCGGCCGCCGGCCTGCTCAACTCCGCTGCCACCATCCTCGACCATCCTCCCCGGATCTGGCCCCGGCTCGGAAGCGGGGCTTCTGTCTGCGGATGACACGTGTCACTATCGTTACTAACACGTGTTAGCTATAGTCAAACGAGATCCGGCCGGCTTGTCAAGCGCCGACCGGCATGGCACAGGGACGAGGCGCGCTCGACCGGCCGGGCGCCCCGTGAAGCGGATGGACATGGAACGACGCAGGGTCACCAGCCACGATGTCGCCCGCCGGGCCGGGGTGTCGCGCGCCACCGTGTCGATGGTGCTGAACCGGTCGAAGGCGGTGACGATCAGCGCCGAAACCCGCCAGCGCGTGCTGGAGGCCGCGGCGGCGCTGGGCTATCGGCCGAATTCGGCCGCCCGCATGCTGGTGCGCGGCGACACCGAGACCATCGGCCTGGTGGTCACCGACCCGCAGGTGCTGGCGGTCGACGGCTTCGTGCCGCAGCTGCTGTACGGCATCAGCCAGGCGACCAGCGAGAGCGGCTACCGCATCCTGCTGGAAGGGGTCGAGCCCGGCGCCGGCCCGCATGCCTATGCCGAGCTGGTGGAGGGCCGCCGGATCGACGGGCTGATCGTGCTGAACCCGCCGACCGACGCGCCGCAGATCCATGCCCTGATCGATCAGGGCTTCCCGCTGGTGCTGCTGGGCTCGGTCCGCCACCCGCGCGAGCACGCCTGCAACTTCTCCACCCGCCGCGCCATCCGCCGGTCGATGGACCATCTGGTCGGGCTAGGGCATCGGGCGATCGCCCATATCGGCTTCTCGCCGCCCGGCTTCGTCGCCACCGATGCGCGGCTGAACTCCTACCGCGAATCGCTGCGCGCCCACGGCATCGAGCCGGACGACCGGCTGGTTGCCTATGGCGCCTTCAGCGCCGAGAGCGGCCGCCGGGCGATGCGCGAGTTGCTGGACCGTGGCGGCGTACGTCCAACAGCGGTCCTGGCCGGCAACGACACCATCGCGCTGGGCGCCCTGGCGGCGTTGACCGACGCCGGGCTGTCGGTGCCGGACGACATCGCCATGGTCGGCTTCGACGACCTGCCCTTCGCCGCCCTGCTGCGCCCGGCCCTGACCACGGTGCGCAACCCGGGCGTCGAGCAGGGTCGCCAGGCGGCGCAACTGCTGATCCGCCTGCTGAAGGGCGAGACGGTCGACCAGCGCCGCATCGCGCTGCCAACCGAGCTGGTGATCCGCGATTCCTGCGGCGCCCGGCGGCAGGGGGTCAGAGGATGAAGTCCGACGCCGCCAGCTGCGTCAGATCCCGGATCTTGATGGCGAGGTCGGCCACGCCATCGCCGTCGGCATCCGCCGAGACCAGGAGATCGCCGCCCACCGCCTCATAGCGCAGCTCGCCGGCCGCGCCGCTGAAGGCCGCCGTGCCGATGAAGCCGAAGGCTTGGTCCCCCGCCGCCCCGGAATCCGCATCGATGCGCGACAGGTCGATCCTGTCGCGGGACGTGAGATCGAGGATGGTGTCCTCCTGCCCCGGCAGGCTCTCGGCCAGCCGGTCGACCCGGATGATGTCGGCGCCCGGACCGCTCGACAGCCCGTCGGCGCCGAGCCCGCCGACCAGGATGTCATTGCCGGTCCCGCCCTCCAGGCGGTCCGTGCCACCATGGCCGGACAGCAGGTCGTCGCCGCCCCAGGCTCGCAGCAGATTTCCGCCATCCGTTCCGACGAGGATGTCGTGCCCGCCGGTGCCGCTCGCATCCTCGAAGTTCCGGACGGTGGTCTCGTGGAAGCCGTCCGGCTGATCCTTGGGACCGATCAGCGCGGTCCCGTTCTCGAGATGGACGAAGACGCCGCGGCCGAAGAAGGAGACCTCATCCTTGCCGTCGCCGCCGTCCAGCACATTGCCCGGACCTTGCGCGTAGATGCCGAGGGAGATGGAATCGTCGCCGGCTCCTCCCGTGAACGTCAGATGCCCGATCCCGGCCTCGTCCCACAGGCTCACATGCTCGGATCCGGGCCCTCCATGGATCGTGTCCCCGCCGTCTTCGAGCTGGATGCTGATATTCCCCGTATTCCCCGGGTCCACCTCGATCAGATCCGATCCCGCATAGGCTTCGACGTAGTTCCAATAGTCGTTGGCCGGCACGACGAGATGATCGTCGCCATCGGTTCCGTAGATGTTGAGATAGTCCCAGGTGCTGACGGTTCCTTGAAGCTCCGTCATGTGATGTCCTCCTTGCATGGCGCCAAGCAAGCGTCTTCGACGGCCGGCCCGTCACCGGTCACAGGATGAAATCGTCCTCCGCCATCGCGGTCACGACGAATCATCCCCGACGCCGCTGTGAAGGTGACGTTCTCAATCTTGCTGGACGAATCAATGCCCCGGCGGTCCGAGCCGGCCCCGCCGACGATCGTGTCGCTCCCATCCTGGAGCGAGACGACATTGTCGGTGACGTTCTCCGGATCGATCTCGACCAGATCCGCCCGCGGTGCCGCCAAAGACGAAATTGGACTCTCCATTATTGAGCAATGACGTCATCGCCACTCGGAGTTCCATAGAACCGTGCCATTGCCTCCTCCAGTTATGAAGGATGAGATGACAATATCTCATACGCGGTCGGTGCCGTCATTTCTTCGATTTTTGTAAGTTTATTAAACAAGATTTGCCAATCAAGATAATATAAGCCGATCGATCGCGACAAAGAATAGTCGCTTTGGTAACCGGAAGGCCGGACCCGGGCGATACCGCGCAGCCGAGGTTCGGGAGGAAGCGGGTGAAGGGGTCGCAACCATCGCGGCGACCCGAAACGATGCAAACTTGAAGATAATTTGATATATCTTCAGTTACGTCTCTGATTTGCGGAGATGGATAGTCGAAGGAATTATCATGCGCTTTTCCATGGGGGCATTGTTCGCCCTGGCCGCGACCAGCGGCCTGCTGGCCTTAGCCGCCCCGGCCCTTGCCGACGACCTGCAGTTCACCCTCACCAACGCCACCTCGGTCGACGCCACGGAGTTCTACGTGTCGCCGGCCAATGTCGATGATTGGGAAGACAATCTGCTGGACGGCAAGTTCCTGCCGGCCGGCAACGAGGTGACGGTGACCATCGGCGACGGGCGCCGCACCTGCACCTACGACCTGAAGACGGTGTTCGAGGACGGGCGGACGGCCGAGAACAACGGCGTCGACCTCTGCCAGACCGGCAAATACACCGTGCACGAATGACCGGCGGCCGGGGCGGTGCCATGCCGCCCCGGCCTCTGGATCTTACGGCGTGGCCGGCGCGCAACCCGGCCGGTCGAACAGCGCGGCCAGGCCGCAGACCGAGGTCAGCATGCGGTCGCCGTCATGGCCGACGCCCTCGACCAGCAGCAGCTTTTGCCGGAATCCGTCCGGATGGCGGCCGCGCAGATAGCGGACATAGGCCTCGCCGCGGGCCAGGCGGTACGGCCCCTGCGCCTCGGCCATGCAGGTCTTGTCCAGCGCCGGGTGGTTGGGGTCGGTGTCGGCGGTGCCCAGCAGATAGATGACATCGCGGCCGAGATAGGCCTGCTCCAGCGCCGCCGGAACCGCCGCCCCGGCATAGGCCGGCAGGTCGGCCATGCCGTATTTCCAGCGGTCGAATTTCGGGCAGGCGGCGGCGCCGGCGAAGGGACCGAAGCCGCCCTGCCCGTCCGGCCGGTCGGCGCTGAAATAGGCGTAGGTGGAGGGGTTGGCGACGACGTAACGCATGGCGATGCCGGCCGCGATCGGCGCCGCCTCGCCCCGGCCGAGGATGGCGTAGCGCTGCACCACCTGGCCGCCGCCGGAATGGCCGGCCACCACGATCGTCTTCAGGTCCGGGAACAGCGCGCGGTCGGCCAGCTTCGCCAAGATCGCGTCGAGCCCGGCGAAGGAGCTGATGGGGGCCGGATCCTTGGCGTCGCTGCCGCCCTCCCAGCCGGTGGTGCCCCAGCGCAGCGTCTGGGCCGGCAGGTGATGGGCCGCCGCATCCACCTCGGCGAGGAATTGCGGCACCACCAGGATCGCCGCCCGGCCCGCCTCCCCCGCTGCCGCGAGCGCCTTCTCGGCCGAGGCGTTGTAGACATCGGCGTTGCGCAGCCGGCCGTGGATCACGATCACCGCCCGGGTGACGCCCGGCTGCGGCCGCGACCAGTCGCGCGAGACGTAGAGCGCCAGCTCGCCGCTGCCCGCCGGCGTGGTCACCGCCAGCCGCTGGTCGGCGACCACCTTGACCGGCTTCTCATCGGCCGCCCGCAGCGGCAGGGCCGAGAGCGTGAGGCAGGCCGCGGCGAGGAGGCCGAGGACGGATCGCAGAGCCATGCTGGTGCCTTCCCGCAATCTCGAACCCTGCACGCGGCAAGGGCGGCGAACCGTCGGCCCGCCGCCTTTTGACGTCACTCCGCCGGGACGGGCGCCGTGCCGTCATCCAAGGCCGGCAGCGGCTCGCCGGCCAGGGCGGCCCGCAGCCGGTCCTGGTCCAGGGCGCCTTCCCAGCGCGCGACCACGACGGCGGCCACGGCGTTGCCGACGATGTTGGTCAGGGCCCGGCACTCCGACATGAAGCGGTCGACGCCGAGGATCAGCGCCATGCCGGCGACGGGGACCGTTGGCACCACCGACAGCGTCGCCGCCAGGGTGATGAAGCCCGAGCCGGTGACGCCGGCGGCGCCCTTGGAGCTGAGCATCGCCACCAGCAGCAGCAGGATCTCGTCGCCCAGCGACAGATGCGTGTTCGTCGCCTGGGCGATGAACAGCGCCGCCATGGTCATGTAGATGTTGGTGCCGTCGAGATTGAAGGAATAGCCGGTCGGAATCACCAGGCCGACCACCGGCTTGGCGCAGCCCGCGCGCTCCATCTTCTCCATCAGCGACGGCAGCGCCGCCTCCGACGAGCTGGTGCCCAGCACCAGCAGCAGCTCGGCCTTGATGTAGCGGACCAGCGCCAGCACCGAGAAGCCGTTGTAGCGGGCGACGGCGCCGAGCACGACCACCACGAAGATGATCGAGGTGGCGTAGAAGGTGCCGACCAGGAAGGCCAGGTTGATCACCGACCCGATGCCGAACTTGCCGATGGTGAAGGCCATCGCGCCGAAGGCCCCGATCGGCGCCACCTTCATCAGGATGTGGACGACCTTGAACACGGCGCCCGACACCGACTTCAGGAAGTTCAGCACCGGCGCGCCCTTCTCGCCGGTCATGGCGAGGCCGACGCCGAACAGCACCGAGACGAACAGCACCTGCAGGATCTCGGGGCCGGCCTTCAGGTCGCTGCCGACGAAGGCGCTGACCAGGCCGGTCGGGATGATGTTCAGCAGGAAGCCGACGATCGACTGGTCATGCGCCTGGCTGGTGTAGCGCTCGACCGACTTCGGATCCAGCGTCGACGGGTCGATGTTCAGGCCCGCGCCGGGCTGCACCAGGTTGGCGATCACCAGGCCGACGACCAGCGCCAGGGTCGAGAACACCAGGAAGTAGATCATCGCCTTGGCGCCGACCCGGCCGACCTTCTCCAGGTCGTGCATGCTGGCGATGCCGGTGACGACGGTCAGGAAGATGACCGGCGCGATGATCATCTTCACCAGCTTGATGAAGCCATCGCCGAGCGGCTGCAGCGATGCCCCGGTGGCGGGCCAGAAATGGCCGATCAGGACGCCGATCACGACGGCGAACAGCACCTGGACGTAGAGATGGCGGTAGAACGGCAAGGGGGGACGCGGGGCGGCATCGGCTGTGGCCATGGCACACACTCCTCGGGGCGCAGGCCGCGATGACCGCGGCGACGCCGGCATGGGGTTTCCTGCCGTCCCGGGGGTAGCCCCTTCTTGCGGACGGCTCCCCGGACGGCGCAAGCCCCGTGCCACTCCGCTCCGATCCGCCCGATTTTCGCCATCTTGTTGATCGGAAAGGCTCCTTATTCGAAGACGGCGGATCAACGGCAGCGGATCTGTGCGGAAACCCGCACAAGCCCGACCCGGCCCGGGCGGAGATCCGCACGGGCCCGCCGGGAGCACCCGCCATTAACCCCGCAAGCGGGAGAGGCGAGGCCGGAAGCGCGGTGCTAGACTCGCGGGCATGACCGTTGTCGACCGCCCCCTGGCCGCCGCCGCCCCGGCCCGGCCCGCCGCACTGCCGGCCGCGCCGCACCGGTGGCGCAGCTGGGCGGTGTTCGCCGCGGTCGGCACCGCCCTGTTCGCCACCGTGGTCTGGCAGGCCGGGCCGGTCGGCCGCGACCGGGCGCTGGGCGAGATCGCCCGTTCGGCCGAGGCGGCGATGGGTCTTCATGTGGCGATGCTGCGCAGCGAGCTGGAGAAGCAACGCTCCCTGCCCTTCGTCCTGGCCCAGGACCCGGATGTCCGCGCCGCGCTGACCACGTCCAACGACCGGCAGCGGCTGGACGGCATCAACGCCAAGTTCGAGGCGCTGAGCCAGGGCACCCGGGCGGCGGTGATCTATCTGCTCGACCGCGGCGGCACCGCGATCGCGGCCAGCAACTGGCGCGAGCCGATCAGCTTCGTCGGCCAGCACTACGCCTTCCGCGCCTACTACCAGCGCGCGGTCGAGGCCGGCGCGGCCGAGTTCTTCGCCATGGGCACGATGAGCCGCAAGCCGGGCTCGTACCTGTCGCGCCGGATCGACGGGCCGAACGGGCTGCTGGGCGTGATCGTGGTGAAGGTCGAGTTCGACGAGATGGAGGAGGCCTGGGCCCGCTTCGCCGAGACCGCCTTCGTCACCGACGAGCGCAATGTGGTGGTGCTGACCGACGCGCCGGAGTGGCGCTTCCGCAGCTTCGGCCCGCTGCCGGAGGCGGAGCGCGCGGCGGTGCGCGAGAGCCTGCAATATGGCGGCGCCCCGCTGGATCCGCTGCCGATCGCGCCGGACCCAGCCGCGGCCTGGCCCGACGTGGTGACCGCGACCTTGCCCGACACGCGGATGCCGGGGCGCTTCCTGGCCTTGTCCGCCCCGGTGCCGACCACCGGCTGGACCCTGCACCTGCTGGCGCCGACCTCGCCTTCCGTCGGCCGCGCCGTCACCGATACGCGGCTGATCGCCGGGCTGGTGACGCTGCTGGCCCTGGCCGCCGCTGCCGCCCTGCTCTACCGCCGCAACCGCGCCCTCACCAACACGGCACGGCAGGCGGCAGCGCAGGCTGAGCTGGAGCGCCGCGTTGCCGAGCGCACCCGGGCGCTGAACGGCGCCAATGGGCGCCTGACCGACGAGATGGAGGAACGGCGCCGCGGCGAGCAGCGCCGGCAGCAGCTGCAGGAGGAGCTGACCCAGGCCAACCGCCTGGCCATCCTGGGCCAGGTCGCGGCCAGCGTGGCGCATGAGATCAACCAGCCGGTGGCGGCGATCCGCGCCTATGCCGACAACGCCTCGGTGTTCCTCGACCGCGACCGGCTGGCGGCGGTGCGCGAGAACCTGTCGACCATCGCCGGGCTGACCGACCGGGTCGGCACCATCACCCAGCATCTGCGCGCCTTCTCGCGCAAGGCGACCGGCCGGGTCGAGGCGACCTCCTGCGCCGATGCGGTGGAGGGCGCACTGCTGCTGACCCGGCCGCGGATCCGCCGGCAGTCGGTGCGGCTGGTGCAGGACCTGCCGCCGCAGGATGTTCGCGTGGTGGCCGAGCGGGTGCGGCTGGAGCAGATCCTGGTCAACCTGCTGCAGAACGCGCTGGACGCCGTCGAGGGCCTGCCCGCCCCCGAGATCCGCATCGCGGTGGACGCCGGAACGGAGGAGGTTAGGATCGCGGTGTCCGACACCGGCAAGGGCCTCGATCCCGACACGATGAAGGCGCTGTTCATCCCCTTCGCCACCTCCAAGCCGGCCGGGCTGGGCCTCGGCCTGGTGATCTGCCAGGACATCGCGCGCGAGTTCGGCGGCAGCATCGCCGCGGGCAACCGCGACGGCAGCGGGGCTGTCTTCACCGTCACTTTGAAACGGGCGCCATGAGCGCGGGGCAGGTCGTCTTCGTCGATGACGAGGCCGAGATCCGCCACGCCAATGTGCAGAGCCTGGAGCTGGCCGGCTTCGAGGTGACGGCGCTGGATTCCGCCCGCGCCGCCCTCGCCGCGGTCGACCGCGGCTTCCCGGGCGCCGTGGTCACCGACATCCGCATGCCGGAGACCGACGGCCTGGCGCTGTTCGGCCGGCTCCGGGAACTCGACCCCGACCTGCCGGTGATCCTGATCACCGGCCATGGCGACATCGCCATGGCGGTCGGCGCGATGCGGGACGGGGCCTACGACTTTCTGGCCAAGCCCTACCCGGCCGAGCGGCTGGTCGACAGCGTCCGCCGGGCGGTGGAGAAGCGGCGGCTGGTGATCGAGAACCGGCGGCTGAAGGCGCGGTTGGAGGAGGCCGACGACCTGGCCTTCCTCGGCGACACGCCGGAGATGGAGCGGCTGCGCGGCACCGTGCGCGACGTCGCCGACGCCGATGTCGACGTGCTGGTGCTGGGGGAGACCGGCTCGGGCAAGGAGGTGGTGGCCGAGGCGCTGCACCGCTGGAGCCGGCGGCGGGCCAAGCCGCTGGTGGCGCTGAACTGCGGCGCGCTGCCGGAAAGCGTGATCGAGAGCGAGCTGTTCGGGCACGAGGCCGGCGCCTTCACCGGGGCGCAGAAGCGCCGCATCGGCCGGATCGAGCATGCCGATGGCGGCACCCTGTTCCTGGACGAGGTCGAGAGCATGCCGGCGGCGCTGCAGGTCAAGCTGCTGCGGGTGCTGGAGGAGCGGGCGGTGGAGCCGCTGGGCACCAATGAGCGCCGGCCGCTGGACCTGCGCGTCGTCGCCGCCACCAAGACCGACCTCGCCGCGGCGTCGCAGGAGGGGAAGTTCCGGGCCGACCTGTACTATCGGCTCAACGTGGTGACGCTGCGGATCCCGCCGCTGCGCGAACGCCGCGCCGACATCCCGCTGCTGTTCGCCCATTTCCTGGCCCGCGCCGCCGAGCGCTTCCGCCGCGACCCGCCGCCCTTGAGCGAGTCGGTGCGGCGGCACCTGCTGGACCATGACTGGCCGGGCAATGTGCGGGAGCTGGCGCATTTCGCCGACCGCGCCGCGCTCGGCCTGGCCGGGATCGACGCCCCGGCTCCGGCGGAGAGTCCGGCCAGCCTGCCGGAGCGGGTCGAGCGCTACGAGGCGTCGCTGCTGCGCGAGGCGCTGGCGGCGCATAAGGGCGACGTCCGGGCCACGACCGAGGCCCTCGGCCTGCCGCGCAAGACCTTCTACGACAAGCTGACCCGCCACGGCATCGACCCGAACGCGTACCGGTCGGAGCCGATCGGGAAACGGGCGGGCTGACAGCCGGATGGAATCGTTAATGGCCGCGCGCATCGCACCGGTTTGATTTCCCTTCCTCAAATTTTGATGATATCCCGTCAATCCAGGGAGGGGCTTCCGTGGCCAGGACGACGCTGCAAGACGTCGCGCGGGAAGCCGGCGTCAGCGTCGCGACCGTCGATCGCGTGCTGAACGGACGTGCCGGCATCCATGCGCGCATGATCGACCGCGTGAAGGCGGCGGTCGATCGGCTGAACTACGAGCCGGACCGGTTGGCCTCGCGCCTGTCGCGGGCGCGCGATTTCCGCTTCACCGTGCTGCTGCCGGTCGGCAGCAACGATTTCATGCACACGCTGGAAGGCGAGTTCCGCACCCTCGCCCGCCGCTACGAGGCCGAGCGCGTCGTGATCGACGTGCTGCTGGTCGACGTGTTCGACGGCGAGGCCCTGGCCGAGGCGCTGGAGGCGCTGCCAGCGGAGCTCGACGGCGTCGCCGTGGTGGCGCTGGACCACCCGGCCGTGGTCGAGGCCTTGAAGACCCTGGCCGCCCGCGGCACCACCGCCGTCACCCTGGTCTCCGACCTGCCGGGCACCAAGCGGCGCCACTATATCGGCCTCGACAACCACGCTGCCGGCCGCACCGCCGCCAGCCTGATGGGCCGTTTCCTGGGACCGCGCCCCGGCAAGGTCGGGCTGATCGCCGGATCCCTGCAGCTGCGCGACCATATCGAGCGGCAATTCGGCTTCGAGCAGATCATCGCCCGCGAATTCCCGCAGCTGGAGGTGCTGCCGCTGCGCGAGGCGCGCGACGATCCCGGCCGGGTCGAGGCCGCCGCCCGCACCCTGCTGGACGAGAACCCGGACCTGGTCGGCCTGTACAATGTCGGCGGCGGCCAGCAGGGCGTGGTCGCGGCGCTGGAGGCGACCGGCCGCGCCCGCGACATCGTCTTCATCGGCCATGAGCTGACCGAGTTCACCCGCCGCCACCTGATCCGCGGCACCATCGACGCCGTCATCAACCAGGATGCCGGCCACATGGCGCGCAGCGCCATCCGGGTGCTGCTGGCGCTGCGCGAGGATGTGCCGATCGTGCCGGACCAGGAGCGGATCCGGATCGACATCTTCATCCGGGACAACATGCCATGAGCACCCCCGCCTCTCTTCCCGCGGACGGGCCCGTGCTGTCCATCCAGGGCCTCGGCAAGACCTTCGGCACCGTCGCCGTGCTGCAGGAGATCGGCTTCGACCTGCTGCCGGGCGAGGTCCACGCCGTGATCGGCGAGAACGGCGCCGGCAAGTCGACGCTGATGAAGATCCTGGCCGGGCATCTGGCACCGACCGCCGGCACCATCGCGATGAAAGGCGCGCCGATCCGCTTCGCCGGCCCGGTGGACGCCGAGCGGCACGGCATCGTGCTGGTGCATCAGGAGATCCTGCTGGCGCCGCATCTGACC
>JAEKLZ010000300.1 GCA_019508225.1 Inquilinus limosus
CGATGACGAATCGGCGCGTGCGGCGCTCCGCGTTGCGGTACTGGATCAGAAACGTCTTGGTGCCGGACGGCTTCGCCCGGACACCGAAGCCTCTCAGTTCGGTGTCCCAGAGGAACACGTCGCGGCGAGGGTCATGTTGCAGTGCATCAACGATTCGCTTGGTCAATTTCGGCATCTCAGCTCACCCTTCATCCGGATTTCGCGGTTGAAATCAGTCCGATGGGTGAGGGGAGGAGGCTGCGGGAAGGTCGATTTGCTTCCCCACGCAGGTGCAGCATGAGCGGGGAAGCAGGGGGGAAGCAGTTGAACGGAAATCAGCGGCTTTTCTAGCGTACCGCCGGCGGCCTGCCTGTCAATGTAAGCAACTGATTCGTATTGGTTTTTCGCGTTATGGCGTATAAAGACAGGAGATGGCGAAAACGGCCCGAACCCGTTGCCAAGGTTGGGGTCGAGGGTTCGAATCCCTTCGCCCGCTCCAGTTTCTCTCAGGATGATCAGTAGCTTAGCAGGCGCCCGCAGGGGCGTTTTCTGCTTCTTGCCCGTCCCTCAATCTTCCAGCAAGGCCAGGACCGCCTGGTGCAGGACCGGCAACGCCAATGGCTTGTGCAGCACGGCCGCCGGGGGCATCTCCTCGATCTGGTGATCGGAATACGCCGTCATGAAACAGAACGGGATGCGTCGGCGCCACAGGATCTCGACCACCGGATAGACGCGCTGCCCACGCCGCAGCCGCACATCGAGCAGGGCGGCGTCGAGATGTTGCGTCTCGGCCAGGGCGATCGCCGCCTCGAGGGTCCCGACCGGGCCGACGGGGTCGAGCCCCATGGCCTGGACCGCCTCCATCACATGGTCGGCGAGCAGCAGCTCGTCCTCGACAATCAGGATTCGCTTGGCGGCGCCGTCGCGGGGAAGCGGGTGGCTCCAACCGAATACGGACGCAGAGGTGGACACCTGTCGCGGCTCGATGAGCGGCATCTGGGTCTGCATCTGCGTTCCTCCTCATCAATATTGATATTTGTTAAGATCGATATTCATCAAGACAGCTTACAGCACGGTCAATAAAACTGGAAGATAGGATCCGACAATTCGGGTCATGTGCTGCCGGTTCGCGCTGCAGGTGAAGGTCGCATCCAGGCGTGGGAAACGCCCGGTCCGCGACCCGCCCGTGTCACCCGGTCGGGATCGTCCCGGCGGCGGGATGAAGCAGCGTGTCGATGCATTGCTCGAGATCCCTCTGGTCGAAGGGTTTCCGCAGCAGCCTTTCTCCCGCGCAGTCCGGATCGATCTCGGTCTCGCGGTAGGCCGTGGTCAGCACCAGCGGGATGCCGCGGTCCCGCAGGACCCGCACGACCGGATAGACACGCTCGCCATGCTGCAGATGGACATCGAGGATGGCGGCCGACAGGGCTTCGGTTTCGGCCAGCCGCAGCGCCGCCGGAAGGTCGCCGACCGGGCCGGCGACGTCATGGCCGAGGCGGCGGATCGTGTCCTCGATCGAGAGCGCGACCAGGAATTCATCCTCAACGACCAGGATCCTGGCGGGGTTTGCGGAGGGGGCCACCCACAGCTCCGATTTGCAATTGACCTCAACTTGGCAACAGGGCGAAAGGATATAATGTCGCTCTCTGCCGTACACTCGACCGGGCGACATCAGAATCGTCGCATGGCCGATCCTGCAAGCCGGCCGACGCCCGAACGGAGATCGCAGAGTGCCGACCCGCGCCAAACCTGCAGCCGCCGGTCGGACGGACCGCAATCCGCGATCGCGGAAAGCATCCTCGCGTTCCAGGCAACCCGCAAGCTCTTCCTCGCCGCCGTCGGCGCGGCTGATCGTGGCGATGGGCGCGTCGGCCGGCGGGCTGGAGGCGTTCGAGCGCTTTTTCCTGCACATGCCGTCCGACAGCGGCATGGCGTTCGTGGTGGTGCCCCATCTCGACACCCAGCACAAAAGCGCGATGACGGAGCTGCTGGCGCGGTACACCCGGATGCCGGTGATCGAGATCACGGAGGGGATGGAGGCGGTGGCGGACCGCATCCATGTCATCCCGCCGAACACGACGCTGACCATGGAGGGCGACCGCTTCCGGCTGGAGACGCCGCGCAGCACGAGCTCGACGATCGACGGCTTCTTCCTGTCGGTGGCGGAGCAGCACGGCGAACTGGCCGTCGGGATCGTCCTGTCCGGCAGCGGCAGCGACGGCTCGGCCGGGCTGGAGGCGATCAAGGAGGCCGGCGGACTGACCCTGGCCCAGGCCGGAGAGACGTCGCGCTACGACAGCATGCCGCGCAGCGCCATCGCCACCGGCCTGGTCGACTTCATCCTGCCGGTCGAGGAGATGCCGGCGCAGCTGGCCCAGTACGCGCGGGACCTGGTCCGGTCGAAGACGGACGGGTCGATGCCGTCCCGGCAGCAGGCCCGCCGGCATCTGGTGAAGATCTTCACCCTGCTGCGGGCCGGCACCGGGCATGATTTCAGCCAGTACAAGAACAGCACCTTCATCCGCCGGGTGCAGCGCCGGATGCAGGCGGCGCAGGTCGCCGCGCTGGCCGATTATGTCGAGCTGCTGCGCAAGGATCCGCAGGAGGTCGAGGCGCTGTTCCGCGACCTCCTGATCGGGGTCACGCAGTTCTTCCGGGATGCCAGGGCCTTCGACGTCCTGCAGCGCGACATCATCCCGAAGCTGCTGGAGCACAAGGGGCCGGACGATCACGTCCGGATCTGGATTCCCGGCTGCGCCACCGGTGAGGAGGCGTATTCGATCGCCATCCTGCTGCGCGAGCGCATGGCCGAGGCCGACGCCGCCCCCAAGGTCCAGATCTTCGCCACCGACATCGACGACCATGCCCTGGCGATCGCCCGGGCCGGGCTGTACCCGGAGGCGATCAGCCGGGACGTGTCGCCGGAGCGGCTGGAGCACTTCTTCGTCCGGGAGGGCAGCGACTACCGGGTGACCAAGGAGATCCGCGAGATGTGCATCTTCTCGGTGCACAACGTCATCAAGGACGCCCCGTTCTCGAAGCTGGACCTGATCTCCTGCCGCAACCTGCTGATCTACCTGGATTCGACGCTGCAGAACCGTGTCCTGCAGCTGTTCCATTTCGCCCTGCGGCATCGCGGCTACCTGTTCCTGGGGCCGTCGGAGAACGTCACCCAGCATCCCAAGCTGTTCACCAAGATCGACGGCAAGTTCCGGCTGTTCAAGGCGCGGGAGGCCGATGTCGGGCGGCCTGTGGTCGAATTCCCGCTCGCCACCTCGATCTATCGCGGCCAGCTGGAAGCGGACCGGCCCCAGAGCGCTCTGCCGCCGACGATCCGGGACACGGTGAGCCGCCGGGCGCAGCGCGTCGTCGAGGCGTACGCCCCCGCCTGCTTCGTCGTCGACGATCACTACGAGATCCTGCACTTCTCGGGACGGACCGGCCGCTATCTGCAGCCGTCGCCCGGCGTCGCCAGCCTGAACCTGTTCAGCATCGTCGAATCAGGCCTGCGCCCGGACCTGCGTACCGTCATCCACCAGGCCGTCAGCACGGGCCGACGGGTGACCCGGGAGAATGTCTCGCTGCCGGTCGATGGCGGTTTCCAGCTGCTCAACCTGATTGCCGAGCCGCTGGTGACGGGCGACGGCGGCCCGAAATTCTGTATCGTCATCCTGCAGGAGGTCGGGACGCCCAAGCAGCTCGGCGCGGCCGGCGTCGAGGCGGCGTCGGACGCCCAGAAGGACGAGATCATCCGGCATCTGGAGTCGGAGCTGATCGCGACCCGCGAGCGGCTGCAGACGACGATCGAGGAGCTCGAGACCTCGAACGAGGAGATGAAGTCCTCGAATGAGGAGTTCCAGTCGGTCAACGAGGAGCTGCAATCGGCCAATGAGGAGCTGGAGACCTCGAAGGAGGAGCTGCAGTCGGTCAACGAGGAGCTGGAGACGGTCAACGCCGAGCTCAACTCCAAGATCGAGAGCCTCGACCGCGCCGTCAGCGACCGCAAGAACCTGCTGGAAAGCACTCAGATCGCGACGTTGTTCCTGGACACCAAGCTGCGGGTCCGCAGCTTCACCCCGGCGGTCACGGAGATCTTCCACCTGATCGACAGCGACGCCGGCCGGCCGATCACCGACATCGTGTCGCGCCTGAGCTACGAGAGCCTGCCGCGCGATGTCGGCCGGGTGCTGCGCACCCTGACCGGGCTGAACCAGGAGGTCACGCTGGCGGATGGGGCCGCCAGCTACATCATGCGGATCCTGCCGTACCGGACCGTCGACAACGTCATCAACGGCGTCGTCATCACCTTCGTCGACATCACCGAGCGCAAGCGCAACGAGGAGGCGCTGGCCCGGCTGGCGGCGATCATCGCCCATTCCCAGGAAGCGATCATCGGCACCTCGCCGGACGGCACCATCACCACCTGGAATGCCGGTGCCGAGCGCATGTACGGCTATGGCGCGGACGAGGCGGTGGGCCGGCCTCTTTCGTTCCTCAGCGCGCCCGAGCGCTTGGACGAGATGCGCCAGATCTTCGACCAGTTGCGCCGGCCGCCGTCCCAGCCCAACGTCGTCGATACCGAGCGCCTGACCAAGGATGGGCGACGGATCTTCGTCTCGTTCACCGCCTCGCCGATCCGCAACGAGGCGGGACGCCTGGTCGGGGCGGCCCTGGTCGAGCGCGACACCACGGAGCGGCGCCAGGCCGAGCAACGCCAGCTGCTGCTGCTGGCCGAGCTGAACCATCGGGTGAAGAACACCCTGGCCAGCGTGCTCTCGATCGCGTCGCGGACCCGGCAGTCCAGCGCATCCCTCGACAGCTTCGGCCAGTCCTTCGAGGGACGGCTGCAGTCGCTGGCCGCCGCCCATGAGCTGCTGGCGGAGAATGTCTGGGCCGGGGTCGACCTGCGCCAGCTCCTGGTCGAGCAGCTCAAGCGGTACCATGAAGGCAAGGACCCGCCGGCGCTGTCCGGCGGCGAGATCTTCCTGCCGTCGCGCGCGGCGCTGGTCTTCGCCATGGCGTTCCACGAGCTGGCCCGTCGCGCGCGGCGCTGGTCTTCGCCATGGCGTTCCACGAGCTGGCAACCAATGCCTCGAAGCACGGCGCCCTGTCCGTGCCCGGCGGGGCGGTGAAGGTCGGCTGGCGGGTGGCCAGGAGCGCGGCGTCGCCCTTCCTGCGCGTCGACTGGACCGAGCGCGGCGGCCCCAGGGCGGAAAAGCCGGCCCGGGACGGCTTCGGGCTCAGCTTCATCAAGCGCAGCATCGCCTACGAGCTGCACGGCAGCGCCGAGCTCACCTTCAAGCCCGCCGGCCTGCAGTGCCGGATCGAGGTGCCGATGGCCGAGCTGCGCCGGGATGCCGAGCGTCTGGCGGGCTGATCTCCCGGAACGCGGGTCCGGCGGACAGGGTTGATCCAGGGATCACTCTGCGGGTCCGGAGGAGCAGGGCATGGCCCACCGCGATATCGTTGCGATCGGCGCGTCCGCCGGCGGCCTGTCCGCGCTGAAGCGCTTGGCGGCCGGGCTGCCCGCCGGGCTCGACGCGGCGGTGCTGGTCGTGCAGCACGTGAGCAGCGACGCCAAAGGCAATCTGCCCGGCCTGCTGGAGCGCGCGGGGCCGCTTCCGGCCGCCTTCGCCGAGGATGGCGCGCCGGCGGTCCGGGGGCGGATCCATGTCGCTCCGCCAAACCGGCACCTGCTGCTGCAGGGCGACACGCTGCGCCTCAGCCACGGCGCCTGGGAGAACGGTGTCCGGCCCGCCGTCGACACGCTGTTCCGCAGCGTCGCCGTCTGCTGCGGCTCGCGCAGCATCGGCGTGGTGCTGACCGGCTATCTCGATGACGGCAGCGCCGGGCTTCGTGCCCTGCGGCGCTGCGGCGGCGTCGCCGTGGTCCAGGACCCGGCCGATGCCGAATATCCGGACATGCCGCGCAACGCGCTGGCGACGACGGAGGCGGACCACATGGCCGCGCTGGACGCGATGCCAAGCCTGCTCGCCCGGCTGGTCGCCAGCGCCGCGGGGCGGCCGGTGCCGGTGCCGCCGGAGATCCAGCTGGAGGCCGACATCATGGCAAGGCGGCATGGCGACGAGATGGCGGCGCTCGACCGGCTCGGCCAGCGCTCGGTCTTCACCTGCCCGGACTGCGGCGGCGTGATGTGGGAACTGCACGACGGCGACGCCCTGCGCTATCGCTGCCATCTCGGCCACGCCTATTCGGCCGCGTCCCTCGGCCATGCCATGTCGGGGGCGGTGGTCGAGGGCATGGAGACCGCCTTGCGGACGCTGGAGGAGCGCGGCCGCATGCTCCGGCGCCTCGGCGAGCAGGCCGATCAGCAGGGCCAGGCGCAGTCCGCCCGGCTGTGGTCGGAGCGGGCGCAGGTGTTCGGTCAGCAGGCCGACGCCATCCGGGCAGCGCTGCTGCGGATCCACCAGGTCGAGGAGACCGGCTGAAACGGCGGCCCGGCGGCGACGGCTCCGACTGGCCGGCAACGCTCTAGGACGATGGGCCGAGCTGGTTCAGGGGAAGGGTGATCCCGATCTCCAGCCCGTCGCGGTGCCAGCGGCGGACCAGATCGCCCTTCAACTGGCTCTTGATCGTGCTGTCCGCCAGCCAGGTGCCGAAGCCGTTGGCGGCGGGCGCTGCCGCGACCGGCGGCCCGCCGCGTTCCAGCCAGTCGAGGCGAAGCTGGTCCGCATCGACCGCGACAGTGATCCCGATCTGTCCGTCCGGCATCGACAGGGCCCCGTATTTCGCGGCGTTGGTCGCGAATTCATGGAACACCAGCGCAAGCCCGGTCACCGCATGGCCTTCGATGGCGAGGTCCGGTCCCGAGATCGACACCCGCTGGCCGGGAGCGTCCTCATAGGGCGAGACGATGGTCCAGGCCAGCGTGTGCAGCGAGGTGGGGGTGGCGGCTTTCTCGCGCCCGATATCGGCCAGGGTGAGGTCATGCGCCCGGGCCAGGGCGCCGAGGCGGCTCTGCACGGCCTCGGTCAGCTGCTCGACCGATGCGCTGGACCTGGCGCTGAGCGTCACCACCGCACCGGTGAGCGCGAACAGGTTCTTCACCCGATGGCTCATCTCCCGCAGCAGCATGACCTGCCGTTCCTGGGCCCGGCGCTGCTCGGTGATGTCGCGCACGATCTTCGACGCCCCGACGATGCGATCGCCGGCATCCTTGACCGGCGATACCGACAGCGAGACCTCGACCAGGCTGCCATCCTTGCTGCGCCGCACCGTCTCGAAATGATCGATGCGCTCGCCCGACCGGATCCGGGCCAGGATGCGGGGCTCCTCCTCGTGCCGGTCGAACGGGATCAGGATCGTGATCGGCTTGCCGATCACCTCCTCCGCGGCGTAGCCGAACAGCCTCCGCGCGCCGGTGTTCCAGGCGGTGATGATGCCGTCGAGGTCCTGTGCCAGGATGGCGTCGCCGGACGATTCCACGATCGCCGCCAGACGCCGCGCGGCCAGCTCCCCCTGGTACCGCTCGGTGATGTCGATCAGGATGCTGACCGCGCCGGTCAGCCTGCCCGCTGCGTTGAACAGCGGCGTCGGATACGGAATGAACCGCACCCGGCTGCCGTCGGGGCGCTCGGCGATGGTGTCGACCCCGAGGACAGGCCGCCGCTCCCGCAGTGACTGCGCCAACGGTGCCTCGTCATGCGGCAGCGGAGTTCCGTCCGGCCTGAACAGCTTCCACGCGCCGTTATATCGTGCCTTTCCGATCTCGGGCTCCAGGCCCCACAGCCGTGCCGCCGCATCGTTGAAGAAGGTGATCCAACCCTCGGCATCCGTCATGTAGACGGCGACCGGCAGGCTTATGAGCAGGGCCTGCCACTGCAGCTCGTTCGCGAGCCGGCCGAGCTTGAAGCGCGACACCCGGAACTCGGGCCCGGCTGCTTCGGGCAGACCAACCATCCGGCGTCCCTTTGCCGAAGCCGCCGTCGTCCGGCCCCCGATGAAATGCAATTGACGGTCCCGAGGAAATTAAAGGCTGGACAGGTGAAAGGCAACGAGGCGGCGCGGCCGTCTACGACACGTCGATGCTGCTTATCGTGCCTGAATCGGAAGCCGGAAAGCCGCCGGAACCGATCCCGATCGATTCCATTGACTGGTGAAGACGGGCCTGCCGGTCAGCGCTCGGACGGCACGTCAACTCAGCCGGCAGGCCGTCCGGCGCGCTCCTTCGGGACGGGGGCCGGCGCCTGCCATTCACGGAAGGAGGCTCGCATGAGAGTCAGCGAAGCGATGACCCGCGACGTCCATGTCGCCAATCCCCTCGAAACGCTCCGCGAGGCCGCGCAGGCGATGGCCAAGCTGGACGTGGGTGCCCTGCCGGTCGGGGACAATGACCGCCTGGTCGGCATGATCACCGACCGGGACATCGCGACCCGCGGTGTGGCGAAGGGGCTCGGGCCGGATGCCAGGATCGGCGACATCATGACCGCCGACGTCAAATACTGCTTCGAGGACCAGGATATCGGCGATGTCAGCCACAACATGGGCGATGTCCAGCTTCGCCGGCTGCCGGTGGTCGACCGTGACAAGCGGCTGGTCGGCATCCTCTCGCTCGGCGACGTCGCGATGAAGGGCGACGGCTCGGCCGGGGAGGCACTGGACGGCATTTCCCGTCCGAAGGCCAACCGAAGCTGAGCCGGCCCGGCCGGCGGCGTGGACCCATCTCGACAGGAGTTGCGTATGGCGACCCGGCAGCTGCGGACGCCTCATCTCGATATCGCCTTCGAATTGTCCGGTCCCGAAGACGGGATGCCTGTCGTCCTGGTTCACGGCTGGCCGGATGACGTCCGGTGCTGGGACGAGGTCACGCCGCAGCTGGTGGCGGCTGGATGCCGCGTGCTCGCGCCTTATCTGCGCGGCGTCGGCCCCACCCGGTTCCGGTCCGCCGGCACGATGCGCAGCGGCGCCATCGCGGCGCTCGGCCAGGACCTCGCCGACTTCATCGAGGGGCTCGGCCTCCGCGATCCGCTGATCGTCGGATACGATTGGGGCGCCCGGGCGGGCTATGCCGTCGCGGCGCTGTTTCCGCAGCGCGTGCGCGGCCTGGTGGCGATGGCGGCGGGCTACGCGACGGGCACGCCGGTCCGGGAAATGCCCTACGAGCTGGCGAAGGCCTATTGGTACGAATGGCTGGTGGCCACCAAGGCCGGGCGCGAGGCGATGGAGGCGGACCGGCGGCGGCTGTGCCGGTTTCTCTGGGAAAGCTGGTCGCCCGGCTGGCGGTTCACCGAGGCGGAGTTCGAGGCCAGCGCCGCATCCTGGGACAATCCCGACTGGGCGCCGATCAGCATCCACGCCTATCTGCAGCGCTGGGGCGAGACGGCCGGGGCGCCGGAGCATGCGGAGTTGGAGGACCGGCTGGCCCGGTCGCCGCGGATCGGCGTCCCGACCATCGTGCTGCATGGTGCCCGGGATGGCGACAACCTGCCGGAAACATCGGCCGGCAAGGACGGGTTCTTCCGCGGCGGCTACGAGCGCAGGGTGCTCGAGGATGTCGGGCATTTCGTGCCGCGGGAGGCGCCGGACGAGGTGGTCGCGGCGGCACGGCGCCTGCTCTCCTCGCGCTGACGCGAGCTGGATCGCTCGGCGACCGGCGGACTTCCGTGCCACATCACCGGGCATTCTCCGCCCGGCCATGAAAGAAGGCGATGAGGTGCCGGGCAACGAAATCCGGATTCTCATCCGGCAGCCAGTGTCCGGTTTCCGGCGCCACGGCGCCGGTCACGTCGTCCGCGGCCTGCCTGGCCATCTCCACCTCCTTCGCGCCATTGCTGCGATCGCCGGCGAGGGCCAGGACCGGCATCGGCAGCTTCTTCCTGAGGAACTCCTTGAACCGCCGTTCGTCCTCGGGAAAGGCGCGATAGAGCTCGAAGCCGGCCCGCAGGCCTCCGGGCGCGGCATAGGCCCGCCCGTAGACGGCCAGATCCTCGTCGGCGATCGGCGCGGCGAGCCGCTTTTTCATGAAATCGGAGATGTACGCATACTCATGCCCAGCCACGAGCATCTCGGCGATGTCGCGCTGCTGGTGCAGGCCGAAATGCCAGATCTCCGGATCGGGCTTGTGGATCGCCTCGTCCCAGACCCGCGTGCCGGGCAGCGGCACGTCCAGCATCGCGAGCCTCGTGACCTCGTCCGGCCATTGCGCGGCATAGGCGTAGGCGACCATGACCCCGATGTCGCGGCCGGCGAGGTCCACCTTCGTCCCGCCCAGCTGGTGGACCAGGGCCCGGATGTCCGCGGCCATCGTGGCCTTGTCGTAGCCGTCGAGCGGCTTCTCCGACTCGCCCGCCCCGCGATAGTCGACCGCCACAACCCGAAAGCCCGACTTGGCGAGCTCCGGCATGACGCGGCGCCACGTGTACCAGGTCTGGGGCCAGCCATGCAGGAGGACGACCAGTTCGCCATCGGCGGGACCGCCGATCACATAGTGCAGCCGGACGCCGTTGGCGACCGCGAACCGACGGGAAAAGGTCGTGTCGAAATCGGCCGGCAGGCCGGTCCGTGACGGCAGCGGTCCGGGCGTGTCCTGGGCACGGCCAGGTGAGACAGCGCCGCAAAGACACATCGCGAGCGCCGAAAGCAGGGCGATCCATGAACGTCGAATCATGGGGCAGATCCGATGCTGGTCAGGTGAATCGAAGGCTTGCCCACCGGCTCTTCCGGGGGCTGCCATACCCATCTTTTCAATCGGATCGGTGGCGAGTGGTTCCCTGTCCCAGGCCATGCTTCACCATCGGGCCCCAGGAGCCGAGGTCCGAAATTCCTGCATCGAGGCCGATGCCGCACCGGAACAGCCCATGCGCCCATGCCGTTGGCCCCGCAGCGATCGCCCCGGTCGACCGGACGGGGATCAAGAGGTCGGGTCTTGCCGACCAGGAAGGTCAGTGATGGAGCCGATCACCGGCGGCTGCCTCTGCGGCCGGGTGCGGTACCAGGCTTCGGCCCGGCCGCGAGTCCATTATTGCCATTGCACGATGTGCCGGCGCGCGACCGGCAGCGCCTTCGCGGTGCTGGCCTGGGTCCCGGCCGGCAGCGTGCGCTGGATCGGCGAGGGGCGCCCGGCCGAGCACCGGTCGTCGCCGATCGCGCGTCGCAGCTTCTGCGACCGGTGCGGCACGCCGATGACCCTGGCGTATGATGCCGGCGACAAGCTGGCGCTGCATGCCGGCACGCTCGACCGGCCCGAAGACTTTCCGCCCGGATATCATTACGGGGCGGAAAGCCGCCTCGCCTGGGCGGATTGCGGCACCGGGCTGCCGTCCCGCCGAACGGCGGAGCGCTGGGACGACGCCTGACCGTCAGCCGCGGGCGGGCAGCGGGTCAGGATGGCGGCGGCCGCCATCGCCGGTTCGGCCCGGTCTCTGCGACGAATTTTCCCAAAGCGACGCCGGAAATCGTCCGGAACGGCCTTTTGCCGGCCGCTGTTGCCCAGGCGAACCTAGAAGCTCAGGAGAAGTGTGATGGCACGCCCCACCGCCGGCGATGTCCTGGTCGAAACCCTGATCGACTGGGGTGTCGATACTATTTTCGGCATCCCCGGCGACGGCATCAACGGCGTGATCGAGGCGCTGCGAACCCGGCAGGACCGCATCCGCTTCATCCAGGTGCGGCATGAGGAAGCCGCCGCCTTCGCCGCCTGCGCCTATGCCAAATGGACCGGGAAGCTGGGCGTCTGCCTGGCCACCTCCGGCCCCGGCGGGATCCATCTGCTGAACGGGCTGTACGACGCCAAGCTGGACGGCCAGCCGGTGCTGGCGATCACCGGGCTGCAGTTCCACGACCTGGTCCACACCTTTACCCAGCAGGATGTGGAGCTGGACAAGCTGTTCGCCGATGTCGCGGCCTACAACGTCCGGATCATGGGCCCGAACCACGTCGAGAACGCGGTCGAGCTGGCGTGCCGGACGGCGCTGGGCTATCGCACGGTCGCCCACATCACGATTCCGGTCGACATGCAGTCGCAGCCGGTCGAGGCGCGGACGCGGTCGGAGCGCAACGTGCCCGGCCATGTCTCCGACGTCATGGCCCCGCCCGCCCAGATGCCGGGCGAGGACCAGATCGCGCGCGCCGCCGCGATCCTGAATTCCGGGAAGAAGACGGCGATCCTGGCCGGCCGCGGCGCGCTGGGCGCCCGCGAGGTGCTGGAGGCGGTGGCCGAGCGGCTGGGCGCGCCGGTGATCAAGCCGCTGCTCGGCAAGGGCGCGCTGCCGGACGACAGCCCGTATTCAACCGGCGGCATCGGCCTGCTCGGCACCCTGCCGTCGCAGGAGGCGCTGGAGGAATGCGACACGCTGCTGATCGTGGGCAGCGCCTTTCCGTATATCGAGTACTACCCGAAGCCCGGACAGGCGCGGGCGGTGCAGATCGACCTCGACCCGCAGCGCATCGGCCTGCGCTGCCCGGTCGAGGCCGGCCTGGTCGGCGACGGGCGCAGGGTGCTGGAGGCGCTGCTGCCCCGGCTGCAGCATCGCGACGACCGGTCCTTCCTGACGCAGGCGCAGACGGGAATGCAGGAGTGGAACGCGCTGATGGTCGAGCGCGGCACGCGGCAGGACAAGCCGATGAAGCCGCAGGTGGTGGCGCATGAGCTGGACCGGCTGCTGCGGCACGACGCCATCGTCGCCACCGATTCCGGCACCATCACCACCTGGGCGGCGCGGCACCTGACGATGCGGGACGGGATGATGTTCTCCTGCTCCGGCAACCTCGCCTCGATGGCCTGCGGCCTGCCCTACGCCATCGCCGCGGCGGCGGCTTATCCGGACCGGCAGGTGGTGTGCTTCATCGGCGATGGCGGCCTGACGATGCTGATCGGCGAGCTGGCCACCTGCGTGAAGTACAACCTCAACATCAAGATCGTGGTGATCAAGAACAACGCCCTGGGCCAGATCAAATGGGAGCAGATGGTGTTCCTGGGCAACCCGGAATATGTCTGCGAGCTGCAGCCGGTCGACTTCGCCACGGTGGCGCGGGGCTTCGGCGTCGCCGCCTGGTCGGTGGACGACCCGGCCCAGTGCGGCGAGGTGCTGCGCGAGGCGATGGCGGCGCCGGGCCCGGCCCTGGTCGAGGCGGTGGTCGACCCGCACGAGCCGCCGATGCCGGCCAAGGCGACGCTGAAGCAGGCGGCGCATCTGGCGGAGGCGCTGGCGCGCGGTACGCCGGCCCGGCGCAAGATCGCCCTGACCGTCGCCTCCGACACCGTGCGCGAGCTGGTGTGAGGAGCAGGCTGCGGCGCGCTATTTCTGCCGGGGCTCCCGCAGCGATGCCCCGGCGGCGACCTGCCGGCCGGCGCGCCGGGCCAGCACCGCCTCGACCAGCGTGCGGGCGGCGTTGCGCACCTCCTCCTGGATCGCCCGGTCCGCGTCCAGCGCGGCATGGCTGGTGGCATAGGGTTCCCAATAGCCGATATAGCGGTCGACCTCCGCCAGCGGTCCGGCCGGAACGAGATGCATATAGGTCAGCCAGTCCGACAGGCTGCGGCGCACGCCCTCCGCGCCCTCGACATCGCCATGCACGACGACCGAGAACAGCCGGCCCGCCAGGTGCCGGGGATAGTCCCAATCCGCCATCTCGATCTCCTTGGCCCGCCTGGCGTCCTTGCCCTGGGTCAGGGTCGGATCCGGGTTGCCGCCATCGGCGCAGACCAGCCGGTCCATCATCAGCTTCACCGGCGACGACACCTGGTACCAGTTCACCGGCGTCACGATCATCACGCCATGCGCCGCGACCCAGAGCGGATAGATCTCGTTCATCCAGTCCTGCACCTGGCCGAGCGAATGGTTCGGGTAGCAGGAGCACGGCCAGTGGCACAGGGCGGGGGAGGTGGAGAAGCAGGCCTTGCAGGGATGGATGTGCCGCCCGTATTCCGAGGACAGCCGGCTGAGATCCAGGACATCCGCGGCGACGCCGTCCGCGGCCGCGACCACCTCCCGGGCCAGCTCGGTCAGCCGGAAGGTCTTCGACATCTCGCCGGGGCAGGTGTGCTCGCTGCGCGAAGACCCGCAGACCAGCAGGATCCGGGCCGGCAGCGCCGGATCGTCATGCCGGTGCTCCGCCGCCCGGATCGCGTCGCTGGCGGCGATCCAGTCGACCGACAGGTCGTAGTCCGGATCGGCGAAGCCGGGGCCCGCCTTGCGCGTCCGCGGGCTCTTCCGCGAATGGCTGTAGGCATCCCAGGCGGCATCGGCGATCCGGCCGAGCTCCGCCTGCAGCGGGTCATAGGCGGGATCCTGGAACTGGCCGAGAAACCGCCGGCGGAACTCCGCTTCGGTCAAACGGGGGCTGGGCATGCCCTTGCGCGGTTCGAGATCGGTCACGGCGGCTCCTGCGGCGGCGATGGACCTGTCGGAATGACGGCGAGCCGCGACGCGGAGTTCCCTCGAACGAGCCGGAACGGCGGGCGCCGAACCCGCCGGAACCGCCTTCCCGCTGGGCCTGTTCGCCAGGGGAAGCCATCCCGAAGGAGGAGCGATATGGACGATCTCGAGCAGCGGATCCGTGAGCACGCGCATCGCATCTGGGTCGAGGAAGGCCGCCCCTCCGGACGGGAGGATGCGCATTGGGAGATGGCGCGGGAGCTGGTCGCGATCGAGGACAATCAGCGCGACGCCACCAAGCCTAACCCCGTGGCGACCGAGGGTGAGGAGGCCATTCACCCTGAGCCTGTGGAGCCGATCGAGGCCGTGGAATCGCTCGGCGACCTGCCCGGCCGGACCGATCAGGCCGAGCGTCCGGACTATCCGCAGCCGAAGGCCAAGCGCACCCGCCGATCTTCTTGAGGAGGCCGCTCATGGCGCAGCCGATCGCAGACCTAACAATCACGCCACAGGACCGGGCCTGGCTCACGGCCGCCCATGACCCTGCCGTCACTCTCTACGTCGCCACCGAGCCGGTGCGGCGCGCCGTGGGCGACCTCGGCGCGAAGGTCCAGAATCTCCGGCGGCTGCTTGACCAAAGATTGCAGAGCGTCGATATCCCGCCGGACCGGCGCCAGGTGCTGTTGGCCGCGGGCGAGGAGGCCCTGTCCACCGCCGATTTTCCCGCGCTCGACCCCGGCTTCGCGCTGTTCCTGGCGGAGGACCGTGTCCATGCCCTGCCGCTGAACGAGGCGCCGCCGGAGGACATGGGCGCGGTCGGCCGGCGCTTCCTGCTGCGCCCCATCCTCGATCGCTTCGGTCCGGCCGACCGCTTCCACATCCTGGCGATCAACGCCGGCGGAGCGCGCCTGCTCGAGGCGACGCGCGAGACCTGCCGCGCCGTCACCGTTCCGGGCTTGCCCCAGTCCCTGGAGGCGGTGATGGCGGAAAGCGAGGCCGAGGTGACGAAGCAGGCCAACGCGCCGGGGCGCGGCGGCGCCGGCAGGGCGGTGTCCCAGACCCGGCACAGTTATGAGAGCCCGGCGGAGCTGCACAAGACACAGCTCGTCGAGTTCATCCACCGGACCGTCAAGGCAGTCCGCAGGCATCTGGCCGGCGATCAGTCGCCCGTGATCCTGATCTCCGAGCCCGAGGTGGCCGGCCATGTGCGCAGCGTCGGGGACTGGCCGGAGCTGCTGCCCGAATTCGTGAACCATCACCCGGCACGGATGTCCGACGAGGCGTTGCACAGCGCCGCCCTGGCCGTCCTGCCGCGTGAAGACGCGAAGGCGGAACCGGTGCTGGACCGCATCAAGGCCCGGCTCGGCACGGCGGAGCCGACCGTGGCGATCCGGTTGGAGGAAATATTGGCAGCCGCGCGCGACGGCCGGGTGGACTCGCTGCTGATCGCCGCGGACGAGACGATCTGGGGCCATTTCGACGAGGACAGCGGCGTCGTTGCCGCTCGCGGCACCCCGACCGGGGAGGAGGACCTGCTGAACCTGGCGGCCGTGATGACGCTGGCGACCGGCGGCACCGCCTGCAGCCTGCCGCGGGCCCAGCTGCCGCGCGCGGTGCCGGCCGCGGCCGCGCTGCGCTTCTAGGCGCGGCGGCGGACCGCAGCCTGCGGCCAGCCCGAACAGGAGATTGACCATGACCACGATGAGATGCGTCCGGATCCACGGCTTCGGCGGCCCTGAGGTGCTGTCGC
>JAEKLZ010000301.1 GCA_019508225.1 Inquilinus limosus
GCGACATGCAGACCCGCTTCCGCCTGAAGCAGGCCTTCGGCCGTCTGGTGCGCCGGGCCGACGACCGCGGCGTCTTCGTGCTGCTGGACCCGATGATGCCGACCCGCCTGTGCACCGCCTTCCCGCCCGGCGTCGAGGTCCAGCGCATCGGCCTGGCCGAGGCGGTGGCGATCACGAAGGAATTCCTGGCGCCGGGCGCCGAAGCGTAGGACCATCGGCGCACCACCTCGGATCCCTTGCCCATCGTGCCCCGTTCCCCTCAGCGCGGAGGCGACATCGTGCCCATCAGCGATCTGTTCGCGAACGGCAGCAAGCCCAACATCCTGATCCTGATCACCGACCAGGAGCGCGCCCTGTCGGAATGGCCGGAGAGCTACCGCGCCACCCTGGCCGGCAAGCTCAAGGCGATGCAGGCGCTGGCGGCCAATGGCCTGAGCTTCGAGCACGCCTATACCGGCGCCTGCATGTGCGCGCCCAGCCGCGCCACCTTCCTGACCAGCCAGTATCCGATCGTCACCGGCTGCACGACGACCGGCCAGTCGACCCTGCCGCTGCCGGACGCCCGGCCGAACCTGGCCACCGTGCTGGGGCAGGCCGGATACAGCAGCTATTGGATCGGCAAATGGCACCTGCTGGGCCAGGACGAGCAGGGCGCCACCGACGGGTCGCTGGCGCAATGGGGGTTCCAGCCCTACGGCGTCGGTGGCACCGACATCACCTGGGATCCGCCGGATGCCGGGCTGAACCTGTCGACCACGACGCTGGGCGGCGGCACCAAGGGGCCGACCACGCAGAACCAGAACGACCAGCGCTATGTCGGCAACGCCCAGGCCTTCCTGGCGAACCCGCCGGACGACCCCTGGTGCCTGGTGGTCTCGCTGGTCAACCCGCATGACGTGCACCTGGCCTATCTGGCCAAGGCCCACAGCTACTACGACACGGCCGATTACACGTCGCTGGGCGTGCCGCTGCCGGAGGACATGCATGAGAGCCCGCTGGCCATGCCGCGCGGCCAGAGCTACGCGTCCTGGGATGCGATGAGGACATCGGACGCCAGGCCGCAGGAGCTGGCGAATTTCTACGCCTATCTGATGCAGTATGTGGACGGACAGATCGGCACGATCCTCGGCGCCATGAGCCAGGACCAGCTGCAGGACACGCTGATCATCCGTTTCGCCGACCATGGCGAGATGGCCCTGTCGCACGGGCTGGTCGAGAAGTTCGTCAATGCCTACGGCCAGTGCACCCATGTGCCGCTGGTGTTCTCGAACCCGGTCGCCTGGCCCGCGCCGCAGACCACCGAGGCGCTGGCCAGCACCGTCGACCTGGCGCCGACCCTGGCCAGCCTGCTCGGCGTGGCCGGCGACTTCACCGGCCGCTTCGTCGGCCGGGATTTGAGCTCCGTTCTGAACGACCCGGCGGCGCCCGGCGCGGACCATGTCCACTTCACCTATGACGACATCAACGACCAGACCAACCCCAGCGTGATCCGCACGATCCGGACGAAGGACTGGGTCTATTCGGTCTATCTGCAGTCGGTGACCGACGCCGGCAGCGGCTATGCCGACGCGGATTGGGAGATGTACGACCTGACCGCCGACCCCGCCGAGCGGTGCAACATCGCCGGGCAGGGGCTGGCGCAGCAGACGGTCCTCGACAATGCGCTGCAGTCGCTGATGACGGCGAGCGGCACGGCCCCGGCCTGGTACCCGGCGCATTGGCCGCCGCAGGCGACATCCGCCAGCCGCGGCGGGCCGCCGGGCGCCAAGGCCGCCGGCCCCGTCGCCATCGGCCGGGTGCCCGGTGTCAGCGCCGCCCGCGCGCTCGACCTGACCTATGTCGGGGTGCCGGACGCCGAGACGCTGCTGGCCCGCACCGCCACCCCGGAAGGCCGCCAGGCCCTGGCCGGGCTGGTGCCGGCGGCAGGGCCGGAGCTGGACGACTGGATCGCCGCGGCACGGAGCCTGGTGCCGGGCTGAGCCCGGCACATCGTAGGTTGGGTTCGCGAAGCGAACCCAACCTACGATTCCGTGCTTCCGACGACCTCCGCCACCGCCTGGCCCAGCAGCGCCAGATCCTGCGGCCGGGACAGGCGGTGGTCGCCGTCCTTGACCAGGGTCAGGCGGACATCGGGGCCGGTCAGGGCCTCGGCGAGCCTGAGGCTCTGGCGCCAGGGCACGTCGGGGTCGGCCATGCCGTGCAGCAGGCGCACCGGCCCGGCGAAGGGCACCGGGCCGCGCAGCAGCAGATGCGACCGCGCCTCCGTGACCAGCCGCCAGGTGATGCGATAGGGCCCGTCGCCATAGGCCGAGGGCCGGTCGACGAAGCCGTCGCGGCGCATCCGCGCCAGCCCCATCTCGCCCAGCGCCGGCAGCATCAGGTCCTCGGTGAAGTCGGGCGCCGCGGCGATGCCGACCAGCCCCGCCACCCGGCCCGGCCGGGCGAGCGCGGTGCAGGTTGCCACCCAGGCCCCCATCGACGAGCCGACCAGGATCTGCGGCCCTTCGGTCAGCCGGTCCAGCACCAGCAGCGCGTCGGCGATCCAGTCGCCCAGCGTCAGGCTGGCAAAGCTGCCGCCGGACACCCCGTGGCCGCGATAGTCGAAGCGCAGGAAATCCAGGCCGCGCTCGGCGGCCAAGCCGTCGAGGAAGGTCGCCTTCTCCCCCGCCATCGACGAGCGGAAGCCGCCACAGAACACCAGCCCCGGCCGGCCGGCTGCGGCGGGGCCGGCGCGGCGGCGCCATGCCACCGGCGTCCCGTCGGCCGCCGGGATGGTTCCGGTTTCTTCGGTCATGGCGTCGCCAGCAGGTCGCGATACAAAGCGACGTACTCGACGGCCGCACGGTCCCAGCTGAAATCCTGGGCCATGGCGCGGCGCTGCAGTTGCGCCCACAGCGCCCGGTCGCACCACAGGCCGCAGACCCAGCTGATCGTGCCGGCCAGGGCCGGGGCGGTCGGGTCGTCGAAGCTGAAGCCGGTGGCGCGGTCCTCGACGATGGCGTCGTGGCTGGCATTGACCACGGTGTCGGCCAGCCCGCCGGTGCGGCGCACCAGCGGCAGGGTGCCGTAGCGCAGGGCATACATCTGGGTCAGGCCGCAAGGCTCGGTGCGCGACGGCACCAGCAGCACGTCGGCGCCGGCCTGCAGCAGGTGCGACAGCGCCTCGTCATAGCCGATGCGGACGGCGATCCGGCCGGGATGCGCCGCCGCCGCGGCCTGGAAGCCAGCCTCGAGCTCGGCGTCGCCGGAGCCGAGCAGCACCAGCCTGCCACCGCCGGCGAGCAGCGCCGGGATGGCATCGAGCAGCAGGTCGCAGCCCTTCTGCCCGGTCAGCCGGCTGACCATGGCGAACAGCGGCGATCCGTCATCCTCCGGCAGGCCGAATTCCTTGAGCAGCGCCGCCTTGGACAGCGCCTTGCCGGACAGGTCGTCAGGGCCATAGGGCACCGGCAGATGCGGATCGCGGCGCGGATCCCACACCCCGTAATCGGTGCCGTTGACGATGCCGGTCAGGTCCGCGGCACGGGCGGCCAGCAGCCCGGACAGGGCATAGCCGTAGTCCGGCGTCTGGATCTCCCGCGCATAGGTGCGGCTGACCGTGGTGATGCGGTCGGCGTAGTGCAGCCCGGCCTTGAGGAAGCCGACGCCGCCGAAATACTCCAGCCCGTCGATCGCCAGGCTCTCCGGCGGCAGCCCAAGCTCCGCCGCCGCCGCGGCCGGGAACCAGCCCGGGAAGCCGATATTGTGGATCGTCGTGACCGTGCGCGGGCGCGGGGCGCCGGCGGCCTGGAACGCCAGATAGGCCGGGGCCAGGCCGGCCTGCCAGTCATGGCCGTGCACGATATCGGGCCGCCAGCGCGGGTCGGCGCCGAGGCCGAGGCGGGCGGCGGCCCAGCCGAGGGCGGCGAAGCGGCGGTGGTTGTCCGGCCAGTCCTGCCGGTCGGGGGCCTGATAGGGATTGCCGGGCCGGGCGAACAGGCCCGGGCAATCGAGCACATAGGCCGGGACGTCGATGCCGTCGAGCTTGGCCAGCATCAGCTGCGCCGGGCCGCCGCCGAACAGGGCCGGGTCCTCCAGCACCACCTCCGGCCGCCGCAACGCCTGCAGCACGGCCGGATAGGCCGGCACCACGACCCGGGCGGCGATCCCGGCCGCCGCCAGCGCCGGCGGCAGCGCACCGGCGACATCGGCCAGGCCGCCGGTCTTCACCAGCGGATAGATCTCCGACACCGCGTGCAGGACGTTCATCGGGTCCGATCCTCCGCTCGGAAACATGGGCCGTCATCCCCGCGAAAGCGGGGATCTCTTACCGTGCGAGGAGACAAGCGGTCGAGAGATTCCCGCTTTCGCGGGAATGACGATGAAAGGAAGGGCCTGCGAGGCCCCTCACTCCAACGCGTCGATCATCGGCTGGGTGATCAGGACGATGCCGCTTTCGGTGCGGTGGAAGCGCTTGGCGTCGAGCACCGGGTCCTCGCCGACCACCAGCCCCTCTGGGATCTGGACGCCGTGGTCGATCACCACCCGGTTCAGCCGGGCGTGGCGGCCGATGTCGCATTCCGGCAGCACCACCGCCTCGTGCAGCCGGGCGAAGGAGTTGACCCGGACCTTGGAGAACAGCACCGACTGCCGGACGGTGGAGCCGGAGACGATGCAGCCGCCGGAGACGGTGCTGTTCACCGCCTTGCCGACGCGCGCGCCGTCCTCGAACACGAACTTCGCCGGCGGCAGCTGCTCCTGATAGGTGTGGATCGGCCAGTCGCGGTCGTAGAGGTCCAGCGCCGGGGTCACCGTGGTCAGGTCCATATTGGCTTCCCAATAGGCGTCGATGGTGCCGACATCGCGCCAATAGGGCTCGGCATAGCTCGGATTCGGGATCGCGCTCTCGGAGAATCGGTGGGCGCGGACATGGCCGCTCTCGACCAGGAACGGCACGATGTTCTTGCCGAAATCATGCTCCGAGGTCGGGTCGGCGGCGTCGCGGCGCAACTGCTCGGCCAGGAAGCGCATGCTGAAGACGTAGATGCCCATGCTGGCCAGGGCGATGTCGGGGCGGCCCGGCATCGGCGGCGGGTCGGCCGGCTTCTCCAGGAAGCTGGTGACGCGCCACTGGTCGTTGACATGCATCACGCCGAAGGCCGTCGCCTCCATGCGCGGCACCTCGACGCAGCCGACGGTGATATCGGCGCCGCTGCGGACGTGATCCTCGATCATCGCCGCATAGTCCATCTTGTAGACATGGTCGCCGGCCAGGATCAGCACATGGTCCGGCCCTTCGGCCTCGAAGATGTCGAGGTTCTGCCAGACCGCGTCGGCGGTGCCGCGGTACCACATCGCCTCGTCCACCCGCTGCTGCGCCGGCAGCAGGTCGACGAACTCATGCATCTCGGCGCGCAGATAGCCCCAGCCGCGCTGCAGGTGGCGCAGCAGGCTGTGCGACTTGTACTGGGTCAGCACATAGATGCGGCGGATGCCGGAGTTGATGCAGTTCGACAGGGCGAAGTCGATGATCCGGAACTTGCCGCCGAAATAGACCGCGGGCTTGGCCCTGCGGTCGGTCAGCTGCTTCAGCCGGCTGCCCCTTCCTCCCGCCAGGACCAGGGCGATCGTGCGCTTGGGGAGCTGGCGGATCGGGCCGTCATCACGCATCCAGGGGTCCTCCCGGCATCGGGCTGTTTCCCGGAGAGTAACATCAGGTTTCGCGATCCGGCACCGTCCGTTTAAGGCAAATTTTGTTGGTTTTGCCGGAGGCGTCAGCCGGGCGGAAACTGCGGCGCGTAGATCGCCAGCAGCAGCGACAGGGTCAGCACCGAGATCACGGTGGAGACCAGGATCACGGCCGAGGTGCGCTCGACATAGACGCCGTAGCGCTGAGCCACGACGAAGGTCAGCGCCCCGGTCGGCAGCGCCGCCAGGATCACGGCGCTGGCGGTCCAGAACGGGTCCATCGGGAAGACCGTCGCGGCCAGGCCCCAGGTGATCAGCGGCTGCCACAAGAGCTTGAGGACGGAGATCCAGCCGACCTCGCCGAGGCCGGTGCGCAATGTCTGGCCGGCCATGAACAGGCCGATGGCGAACAGCGCGCAGGGGCTGGCGGCGGCGGCGAGCAGCGACAGCAGCGTCGCCAGCGGCACCGGCACGGCGAGGCCGGCCCAGGACCACAGCACGCCCAGCACCGGCGCCACCACCAGCGGGTTCTTCAACAGCGCCACGGCGACGTCGCGCAGCGCCGCGAGGATGCCGCGGCCGCGGCTGCCGGTCAGTTCGAGCGCGACCACGGCGAGGCCGACGCAGGCGACGCTCATGATCACCGTCGCCAGCGACGCCGGCGGCAGGCCGCGGGCCGGGCCGAAGGCGGCGGCGAACAGCGGGATGCCCATGTAGCCGGTGTTGGAGAAGCCGGCATTCATGCCCTGCATCGTCGCTTCGCCGGCATCGGCGCGGTGGATCAGCGCGCCGAGGACCGAGCCGAGCAGCCACACGGCCAGGACGCCGCCGAGGAAGGCGCCGATGAAGTTGAGGTTGAGGATGCCGGCCACCGGAGTGCGCGCCATCGCCAGGAACAGGAGCGCCGGCAGCGCGATCCAATAGACGAAGGCGTTCAGCGCCCCCGACTGGGCACGGCCGAGCAGCCGGATGCGCCCGGTGAAGTAGCCGATGAAGATCACGCCGAAGACCGGCAGTGCCACGTTGATGACCGCCTGCATGGCGCCCGTCATGCCATGCCGCGCCGGGGCGGGGAAGCGTGGTCGTGACGGCCGGGCAGATACCAAAGGGGGGTGCCCCCTCGCCTTGACG
The DNA here is from genome assembly GCA_019508225.1 of Inquilinus limosus. Classification (GTDB taxonomy): domain Bacteria; phylum Pseudomonadota; class Alphaproteobacteria; order DSM-16000; family Inquilinaceae; genus Inquilinus; species Inquilinus limosus_D. The sequence continues at coordinate 6,799 of JAEKLZ010000301.1, forward strand.
CCCCGCGCCGTTCCGCGCCATACCCGGTGCGATCCTTCCCGCGACTCGCAGGCCAGCGGAGACTGCCATGACCACCGACGCCCACGGCGCCCTGATCTACACCATGGTGCTCGCCTCCGTGGCCGACACGAACATGACCGATGCGGAGCTGGAGACGCTGTCGGAGATGGTGCGGTTCCTGCCGGTGTTCCGCGAGTTCGATATCGACCGCATCCCCGACCTGACCCGCGACTGCATCGAGCTGCTGCAGGCGGAGGACGGCATCGACCGGGCGCTGGACATCATCGCCGAGGCGCTGCCGGACCATCTGCGCGAGACCGCCTACGCCATCGCCTGCGATTCGATCGCGGCGGACGGCAGCGCCAGCCAGCCGGAGCTGCGCCTGCTGGAGCTGATGCGCGACCGGTTCGAGGTCGACCGGCTGGTGGCCTCGGCGATCGAGCGCGGATCGCGCGCCCGGCACCGGACCTTGTAGCCGCGAGCGGCCGAGGGCCGCTGCCGGCGCCGACAACGAAGGGGGAGGCCATGCAGCGGATCAGGATCGCCGGGGCGCGGCTTTGGCTGGCCACCGCTTTGCTGGCCACCGCCGGCGCCGCTGTGGCGCAGGAACAGGCCCCCGCCCAGCCCGAAGCGCCGACCGCTCCCCCGGCCGCGACGATCCAGGTCGGCGGCGTGACGCTGACCGCCTGCCAGGCCGATTTCGACGGCTTCTGCGGCAAGATCGAGCGGCCGCTGGACCCCGCCGGCACGCTGCCCGGCACGGTGGCGATCGGCTTCGAATTCTATCCGCACCGCGACGCCGGCCAGCCGGCCGAGGGCGTGATCCTGGCCCAGGAGGGCGGCCCCGGCTATTCCTCGACCGGCACGCGCGAGGGCTATCTGCGGCTGTTCGAGCCGCTGCGCGGCCGGCGCGACGTGCTGCTGGTCGACAAGCGCGGCACCGGCCTGTCCGACCCGATCCAGTGCCAGGCGCTGCAGGAGGCGGGCGAGTTCGTGCCCGCCGCGATCGCCGCCTGCGCCCGGCAGCTGGGCCCGGCCGCCTGGCTGTACGGCACCGCGCCCGCCGCCGACGACGTGGCCGCGGTGCTGGACGCGCTGCAGATCGGCAAGGTCGACTATTACGGCGACAGCTACGGCACCTGGTTCGGCCAGGTCTTCGCCCAGCGCCACCCGGACCGGCTGCGCACCATCGTGCTGGACAGCGCCTATCCGACCCTCGGCCTGTCGCCCTGGTTCGAGTCCGAATGGGCCACCGCCCGCGACGGGTTCGAGCTGGCCTGCCAGCGCTCGCCCAGCTGCCGGGCGCTGGGCGGCCGTTCGCTCGACCGGATCGAGCGGCTGGCGGCGGCGCTGCGGGCCAAGCCGGGCAAGGCCGAGGGGCCGGACGGCGACGGCAACACCGTCGGTATCGCGGTCGACGCCCCGACCCTGTTCCTGACCATGAACAGCGCCGGCGGCAGCCCGACCTTCTATCGCGACCTGGACGCTGCGGCCCGCGCCTATCTCGACGCGCAGGACCCGGCGCCGCTGCACCGGCTGATGGCCGAGGCGGCGTCCTGGAACACGCCGGGCAGCGACCCGGTCGCCTTCTCCACCGCGCTCTACGTGTCCGTGGTCTGCAGCGATTATCCGCGGCTGTTCCGGGCCGATGCGTCGCGGTCCGAGCGGCGGCGCCAGCTGCTGCGCGCCACGGCCCAGAAGCAGGCGATCGAGCCCGGGGTCTACGCCCCCTTCACCATCGCCGAGGTCGACGCCTCGCCGCACAAATGGGAGCGGCGCGACCTGTGCCTGGACTGGCCGGCGCCGCCCAAGGGCGTGGTCCCCGGCACTGCCGCCGACCCCAAGGTGCCGTTCCCGAACGTGCCGACCCTGGTGCTGTCGGGCGACATCGACAGCGTCACCTCGCCGATCGAGGGGCTGGAGACGGCGCGGCTGTTCCCGGACGCCACCTATGTCCAGCTCCGCAACCTGACCCACATCACCGCGATCACCGACCAGGCGATCTTCGTGCCGCCGCAGGGCGCCGATGCCACCGGCTGCGTCGCCCCGATCGTGCTGAACTTCGTGCGCTCGGGCGGCGATGCCGGCGACACCTCCTGCACCCAGCGGATCCGGCCGATCCGCACCGTGCCGGCCTTCGCCGTCCACGCCGCCGATGTCGCCCCGGCGACGGCCGAGACCGGCAATGCCGGAACCGACGCCGACCTGCGCCTGGCCGCGGCGGCGGCGGAGACGGCGGGCGACGTGCTGGCGCGCTATTTCGTCAACAGCGGCGGCAGCGGCGTCGGGCTCCGCGGCGGGACCTTCACCTTCGAAGCCTCCGGCACCGGCCACAACTTCACCCTCGACCAGCTGCGCTGGGCGGAGGATCTGGCGGTGTCCGGCACGATCCGCTGGGACCAGTCGACCGGCGACATCGCCGCCGACCTGACCCTGGCCGGCGTGGCCACCGGCACGCTGAGCTTGGCCTGGAACGACCGCGACACCGACGCCATGGCCCGCATCACCGGGACGATCGACGGGCGTCAGGTCGCGGCGGAAAGGATCGCGCCGTAAAGGCTGGGCATCGCACCAGCCCCCTCACCCTCCCGCCGCCAACGCGGCGGACCCCTCCCTCTCCCCGAGGAGAGGGAAAACATTACCTCTCCCTCGGGGAGAGGTCGAAATCGCGCAGCGATTTCGGGTGAGGGGGTGGTGCGGCCTCAGAAGTACTTCGCCAGGTTCTCCCGGATCCGGTCCAGCACCGGCCGCTTCCGGTCGGGCAGCTCGAAGCGCTGGCCGGTGATGGTCTCGAAGGCGCGGACATAGACCTGGGCGGTGTCGCGGATGATCTCGGCCGGGATCTCCGGGATCGGGTCCTTGTACGGGTCGCAGCGCGCCGCCACCCAGCTGCGCACGAAATCCTTGTCGAAGCTCTCCGGCCGCTCGCCGCGGGCGAAGCGGTCCTGATAGCTGCCGGCCAGCCAGTAGCGGCTGCTGTCCGGGGTGTGGATCTCGTCGGCCAGGATGATGCGGCCCTCGGCATCGGTGCCGAACTCGTATTTGGTGTCGACCAGGATCAGCCCGTGCTTCGCCGCGATCTCCTGCCCGCGGGCGAACAGGGCGAAGGCATAGTCGCTGAGCCGCGACCATTGCGCCGCGGTCAGCAGGTTCTGGCTGACGATCTGGTCCGGCGTCAGCGGCTCGTCATGGCCGCCGTCGAAGGCCTTGCTGGTCGGGGTGATGATCGGCCGCGGCAGCTTCTGGTTGTCGCGCAGCCCGTCGGGCAGGCGCACGCCGTACATCTCGCGCTGGCCCGCCTTGTACAGGGTCAGGACCGAGGTGCCGGTGGTGCCGGCCAGGTAGTCGCGGACCACGATCTCGACCGGAAGGATGTCGAGCCGCTGGCCGACCACGACATTGGGGTCCGGGTACTCGAGCACGTGGTTCGGGCAGATGTCGCGCGTCTGCTCGAACCAGAAGCGCGCGGTCTGGGTCAGCACCTGGCCCTTCAGCGGGATGGCCGCCAGGATCCGGTCGAAGGCGCTGATCCGGTCGGTGGCGATGATGATCCGGCGCCCGTCCGGCAGGTCGTAATTGTCGCGCACCTTGCCGCGGTAATGCGCCGGCAGTTCCGGGATCGTGGCGTCGCCGAGCACCGGATAGGGGCGATCGTCCAGGGCCGTGAAATCCATCGCACTCGTCCTTCGGGAATTCATCGGGATCTTTAGCGCGTGCCGGTATCGCGCACACCCGAAATCGGGCAGGCTGCGACGGTGCCGGCGACAGCGGTGCCCAGCGAGACGAGCGGAGGGCGCGATGGCACATTCCCCCAAGAGGCTGCTGCTGAAGCTGAGCGGCGGCGCCATGGCCGGCGCCGACGGGTCGATCTTCGGCGCCGGCGCGATCGACCACATCGTCGGCGAGATCCTGGCGGTGCACGCGCTGGGCATCGAGATCGCGGTGGTGATCGGCGGCGGCAACGTGTTCCGCGGCCGCGTCTCCGACGCCTGGCACATCGAGCGGGCGGAGGCCGACAATATCGGCATGCTGGGCACCGTGATCAACGCGGTGATGCTGCGCGCGGCGCTGACCGCGCGGTCGGCCGAGGTGCGGGTGATGAGCGCGGTGCCGATCCCGACCATGACCGAGCCCTATATCCGGCTGCGCGCCGACCGGCACCTGGCCAAGGGCGCCATCGTCGTCCTGGCCGCCGGCAACGGCCAGCCCTATGTCACCACCGACTATCCGGCGGTGCAGCGGGCGATCGAGGTCGACGGCGTGTTCACCGCCGATCCGCGCATCGACCCGGCCGCGCGCAAATACGCCACCCTGGCCTTCGCCGACGCGATCGCGCAGGAGCTGAAAGTGATGGACCAGTCGGCGATCCTGCTGGCGCGCGATCACGGCCTGCCGCTGCATGTCTTCGCCTTCGACCGGCCCGGCGCGATGCTGCGGATCGCCCAGGGCGAGGCGGTGGGAACGCTGATCGCCCCCGGCGCGGCGACGGCGCTGGCGGAGGGCTGAGCCCGGCCCAGCCCCGCGCACCCCTGTCAAGATCACGGATTTCGGGGGGTTGCCCGCCTGCTCGTCATTGCCGATCGTGATAGGATGGCGTGACGATGGGCGGGGTGACGGGTGTCCCACATGTTCTTGCAGACGATCACGGAAGAGGATGCGGCCGGCAAGGTCGCGGACTCCTATGCGGCGGACCGGGCCCGGCTCGGCTTCGTCATGTCGGCGACGGCGTGCTGGACCACCCGGCCCGACCTGCTGCCGGCCTGGGAGGCGTTCTACGCCCAGGTGAAGGCCGGGTTCTCGCTGTCGCCGCGCGACTGGCGGCTGATCACCTTCATCGCCGCCAAGCAGGTGCCGTCGACCTATTGCTCGATGGTCTACGGCAGGATGCTGGTGGACGACCTGGGGTCGCGCGACAAGGTGCTGGCGGTGCAGGCCGATTTCCGCACCGCCGGGCTGGGCGAGCGCGACACCACGATGCTGGCCTATGCCGAGGCCGTCGCCCGTGACGCCTCGTCCGTCACCCAGCAGGACGTCGACGCGCTGCGGGCGGTCGGCTTCCGCGACGTGCAGATCGCCGACATCGCGCTGTGCGCGGCGCTGCGCTGCTTCATGGCCCGGTTCTTCGACGCCACCGGCGCCGGGCCCGAGGCCGCCTTCATCGACCCGGACGGCTTTGCCATCGCGCTCGCCGTCGGGCGCAAGCCGTCGTGATCCAGGAGGATCTGATGCCGATATCGGTCAAGGAGCTGCTTGCCGACGCCAACGCCGCTGTGCCGCGGGTCACCCGCGACGAGGCGGCCGGGCTGATCCGGGGCGGCGCCCTGGTGGTCGATGTGCGCGACGCGCCGGAGCTGAAATCCGGCAAGATCGCGGGGGCGACCCATGTCTCCCGCGGCATGCTGGAGTTCCGCGCCGATCCGGACTCGCCCTATCACGACCCCGCCTTCCGCCGCGACCGCACGGTGATCCTGTACTGCGCCTCCGGCGGCCGCTCGGCCCTGGCCGGCAAGGCGCTGCTGGATCTCGGCTATGTCGATGTCCGCAACCTCGGCGCCTTCAAGGACTGGGCCGAGGGTGGCGGGGCGGTGGAGGCGGTGCCGGAAAAGGGGTGATACCAGTACTGCTGGAGCAGGTTACCTTACCAAGAGAGCGCGTTACCTCTCCCGCCTGGCGGGAGAGGTCGGACGTCCGTAGGACGGCCGGGTGAGGGTTGGCCCGGTCTCGACAAAGGACCCTCACCCGGAGCCGCTTCGCGTCTCCGACCTCTCCCGCAAGCGAGACCTTTTCACAATAGCCACGACCCGCTCTTCTTAAGTCCCCCCTCCCCTTGCGGGAGGGGGTTAGGGGGAGGGGTCTGCGCGCGTCCGCGCGCGAGTGGGCGAAGCACCTGATCTGCCGGACGGGCAGTTTACTGTGATCCAGGCCGGATCGGGCCCAGGGACCCCCCTCCCCCTAACCCCCTCCCGCAAGGGGAGGGGGGACTCGTCTTGCTTTCGCCGTGAGCTTCCCTGATAATCCGACGAGATTCTGAAAAGGTCTCGCAAGCGGGAGAGGCAAAGCGGGCTATGATCGAGAGGTGTATTCCGCCCCCTCATTCCTCCGGCGCGTACTTCTCATCCAGGAAGTCCCCGACCGCGCGAAAGGCCTGTAGGCGGTTCTTTTCCATCAGCACCATATGCGTGCCCTCGCCGATCTCGACCCAGCGGCGGTAGGGCGCGCCGGTGAGGCGGGTGAAATAGTCCTGGGCCACGGGCAGCGGCACGTCGAGGTCCCATTCGGCATGGACCAGCAGCACCGGCACGGTGATGGCACCCGGATCGTAGAACGGCCGCCCGACGCTCCAGTACTCCCGCGTGTCGAGGATCGGGCCGGTGCCGGCACGCATCGTCGGCGGGGTTTGGGCCCGGCCTTCGGGGTCGGTGGCCAGCGCCGCCTCGGCCCAGGTCTCGAACCAGCCCGCCGGGATCAGTCCGTCGCGCTTGCCCTCCGGCGCCCCCTCCAGCCAGCGCGCCTTGCCCTGCAGCACCGGGATCCGGCGATAGGCGCCGAGCGCGCCGCCCGGGTCGATCCGCGCCTGGCCGGGGTTCAGCCATTGCGGCGCCACCAGCGCCAGCTTCGCCACCTTGGCGTTGTTGCGGCTGGTATAAGCGCCGGCGACCGAGCCGCCCCAGGACATGGCGACGATGTTGGTGCGCGCCAGGCCGCGCCGCCGCAGCACGTAGTCGACCGCGGTCGCGAAGTCGCGCACCCCGGTCTCGGTCCGGCCGAGCGGCGGGTTCTGCTCCGGCGGCCGGTCCATCTCCGGCGGCCTGGTCGACCCGCCGGTGCCGCGGACATCGACGGCGTGGACGTCGTAGCCGCGGCCGGCCAGCCAGTCCATGAAGGAGAAGCCGCCGACCGGCACGTCGAACAGCGTGCCGGAGGAATAGGTGGCGCCGTGCATCAGCACGATGCTGCGCTCCGGCGAGAACTCCCGCATCCCGGCCGGGCGCTTGTTGCGGATGTGCAGGTCGATGCCCGGCGTGTCGCTCGGGATCATCAGGTCCTCGACCGCGATCTCGACGGTTGGCTTATCTGTGGTCATGCTTTCAGCTCCGGTCACGCGAAGCTCCATTCGAAGCGGCCGCCATGTCGCGTGATGCGGCCGGCCGAGCTTTCGGGGAAATGGCCCGGCAGGACGAGGGCGCCGCTCTCCGCCGCCGCCTCCAGCAGCCAGCGGCGAGAGGCGCGCGCCGGCTCCGGGAACTCGCAGTAGCGCGTGTTCCAGCCGGGCTCGTAGACCTGCAGCGGGTGGTGCATCACGTCGCCGGCGAACAGCGCCTCCTCGCCGCGCGAGCGCAGGCGGATCACGGCGTGGTCGATGCTGTGCCCCGGCGCCGGGTGAAACGAAATGCCGTCCAGCACCTCGCCGCCATCGACCGCGACCAGATCGGCCAGCCCCGCCTCGATCACCGGCCGGACGCTGTCCTGGTAGACGCCGTCGAGCGGCGGATGATGCGGCGCGCCCAGCGCCGGGTCGGGGCGGAAGCCGCCAGCCGCCGGGTCCGTCAGGCTCTCGCCATAACGCTGCTCCACCGCCGAGAAATGGTGCCGGGCCTTCGCGAAGGTCGGCACCCAGCGCCCGTCGACCAGGCGCGTGTTCCAGCCGACATGGTCGGCATGGACATGGGTGATCAGGACGTGGTCGACATCCTCCGGCCGCACCCCGGCCGCCGCCAGCCGCTGCAGATAGGGCACGTCGAGCCGGTGCATCACCGGCACCGCCGGCCGCTCCTTGCCGTTGCCGGTGGCGGTGTCGATCAGGATGGTGTGGTGCGGCGTCCGCACCAGCCAGCTGTGGATGCCGAGGCTGATCGCCCCGGTCTCCGGATCCTGCGCCCCGGCCGGCAGGCGGCCGCGATACCGGTCGGCGGCCTCCGGGTCGATCTCGGGGTAGAGCTCGACCGGCGAGCCATGGGTCAGCGGGATCTCGTCGATCCGCGTTATGATGGCGTCGCCGACGCGAAAGCTGGGGGAGCCCATGGGCCGTCTCCGCTCCTGGTGATGCGCCGAGGCTTGACGGCGCCGGCCCCAGAGCTAATGTCCGCGGAGTCAGCAATCAAATCGATCCGCCTCATGGGCTCCATCGATCATTTCGATCTTCGGTCCTTCGACCTGAACCTGCTGGTCGCCTTCGACGCGCTGATGGAGGAGCGGACGGTCACCCGCGCCGCCACCCGGCTGAAGGTGCAGCAGCCGGCGATGAGCCACAGCCTGTCGACCCTGCGCGTGCTGCTGCAGGACGAGCTGTTCGTGCGCGTCGGCCAGGCGATGCAGCCGACCGCGCGGGCCCGCGCCCTGGCGCCGCGGATCCGACAGGCCCTGCAGCAGATGCAGGAGGTGCTGCACGCCGAGGACAGCTTCGACCCCGAGACCCAGGACCGGATCTTCCGCCTGGGCTTCTCCAGCGAGCTGGAGCTGCTGCTGATGCCTGACCTGACGGCGGAGCTGCGGCGCAGCGCCCCCGGGATCCGCATCATGGGCCGCCCGGTGTTCCGGGAGGAGGTGCACCGGCTGCTGGACGAGGGCGAGATCGACCTGGCGGTGGGCTGCTTCGACCATGGCGCCAGCCGGCACCGCGGCATCGACCTGTACGACCAGGCGCTGGCCTGCTGCTTCAACCGCGAGCTGTTGCCGCTGGACCCGCCGGTCGACCTCGACACCTATCTTGCGACCGGCCACGCGCTGGTGACGCTGAACAATCTGCTGCAGGGATGCCTGGACGAGGCGTTGGGCCGGGTCGGCGCCAGCCTGAACGTCACCATGGCGTCATCGGAGTTCATGACCGTGCTGTCGACCGCGGCCGAGGCGCCGGTGCTGGCCACCTTGCCGGCGCGCATGGCCCGGCGCTACGGCCCGCGCTTCGGGCTGACGCTGAGCCCGCTGCCTTTGCCGCTGGAGCTGCGGCTGCCGCGGGTGGCGATGGTGTGGTCGGCCCAGACCGACCGCGACCCCGGCGCCGCCTGGCTGCGCGACCGGGTGGCCCCGATCCTGAAGCGCCAGGCGAATTAGCCCGACGCCGGACCCGGGATCAGTTCACGCCCTGGACCGAGCGCACGGCGAAGTCGCCACCGAAATTGACCAGCATCACGCCGTTCCAGCCGTCGCGGAATCCGTTGTCGCTGGCCTCGATGATCGCCTTGCCGTCCAGCGCCACCACCATCCGGCCGGCGGCGTCGCGGGTCCAGGTCAGGCGGGTGCGGTCGCCGCGGCGCAGCGGCGCGGTGTTGGTGGTCTGCGCCACCTGGGTGATGCCGGAGCGGCCGGCGCGGTACAGGGCGAAGACCGGGCTGTTCGACGGCAGGTAGACCAGCCGGTAGCCGGAATCCTTCGAGGTGCCCTGGAACACCCGGATCTCGAACTGGCCCTGGTTGGCGATGTCGGCCAGCACGAATTCGAGCCCGAAATTGTTCTTCAGCCCCTGCTGCAGCGAGATCGCCGCGACCCCGCCCTGCTGCCCGCCGGCCGCCTTGGTGTCGCTGTGCAGGCCGTTCTTGTCGACGGTCCAGGTGCCCTGCAGCGAGGTCCAGGCCGGGTTGGCGGTGAAGTTGCCGTCGCTGAAATCATCGCTGAACACGCGGGTGCCGGCCAGCGAGGCCGGGGCTGCCGGCGCCGGGGCGGCGGCCGGCGGCTCGGCCGGAACCGGGGCCGGCGCCGTCGCCGGCGGCTGGGCCGGGACCGGCGCGGCGGCGGCCGGCGGGGCGACGGAGGCGGAGTAGCGCTGCACCAGCCCCTTCAGGTCGGCGATGAAATCCGGGCTGGCCGCCTTGTCGCGCTCGGCCTGGCTGACCATCCGCGACAGCTCGTCGAGCATCGCCTTGCTCTGGTCCTGCCCCGGCGGTTGCCAGGGAGCGTAGCGCTGGGTCTGCGCCTGGGCCGGAGCCGCCAGAATCGTTGAGGACAAGAGGGCGGCGGCGAGGATGGGCAGAAAGGCTCGGACGGGTTTCATCGACAGGGCTCCGCTTCCAGGTCGCGACGGCAATGCGCCGTTCTGACGTGCCGGGCGGCCGGGCTCAAGCCCTTCCGCTCGGCGCCCCGGAAAAACCCCCGGGCGGCGCCCCGGTTCCGCGCCGGAGGCGAACCGGCAACTTCCCGAAAGAAGCGGCGGCCGGCCGCGATGTTTCGCGCAAGAACAGGGGTGACAAACCCCGGCTGCTGGCTTATATGCGGGACATGACCTTCGTTCGCGCCACGTATTTTTGGTACTTTAGCTTCCCGCGGCCAGCGGCGGAGCGAGGGTGCGCGTGATCTGAAGTTCGATCCACAGCCGACCCGAGAGCCGCCAGACCTCCTGGCGGCTTTTTTGTTGCCGCCGGCGGGGTGAACCCCAGGAGCCCAAGCCGTGTTGAAGACCACCGACGACCTGCGCATCCGCGAGATCAAGGAGCTGAGCACACCCGCCGAGGTGATGCAGGAGTTCCCGCGCGATGCCGTGGCCACCCGCACCGTGACCGACGCCCGCCGCGCCCTGCACGGCATCCTGCACGGCACCGACGACCGCCTGGCCGTGGTGATCGGCCCGTGCTCGATCCACGACCCGGCGGCGGCGCTGGACTATGCCCGCCGGCTGCACCCGCTGCGCCAGCGCCTGGGCGGCGAGCTGGAGATCGTCATGCGGGTCTATTTCGAGAAGCCGCGCACCACGGTGGGCTGGAAGGGGCTGATCAACGACCCCGACCTGGACGGCAGCTTCCAGATCGACAAGGGGCTGCGGCGGGCGCGCAGCGTGCTCTTGGAGGTCAACCGGCTGGGCCTGCCGGCGGCCTGCGAGTTCCTGGACATGACCACGCCGCAATACATCGCCGACCTGGTCGGCTGGGGCGCGATCGGCGCCCGCACCACCGAGAGCCAGATCCACCGCGAGATGGCGTCCGGCCTGTCCTGCCCGGTCGGCTTCAAGAACGGCACCGACGGCAATGTGAAGATCGCGGTCGACGCCGTCTCCTCGTCGTCGCAGCCGCATCATTTCATGGCGGTGACCAAGACCGGCCGGTCGGCCATCGCCTCGACCGCCGGCAATGACGACGCGCACATCATCCTGCGCGGCGGCAAGACGCCGAACTACGACGCCGCCAGCGTCGAGGCCGCCTGCGCCGAGCTGGCCCGCGCCGGGCTGCGGCCGGTGGTGATGATCGACGCCAGCCACGCCAACAGCAGCAAGAAGCCGGAGAACCAGCCGCAGGTGATCGACGACGTGGCGCGCCAGGTCGAGGCCGGCGACAGCCGCATCATCGGCGTGATGGTCGAGAGCCACCTGGTCGCCGGCCGGCAGGAGCTGGTTCCGGGCAAGCCGCTGGTCTACGGCCAGAGCATCACCGATGGCTGCATCGGCTGGGACGATTCGGTCGCGGTGCTGGAGCGGCTGGCCGCTGCGGTCGCGGCGCGGCGGATTGTAACACCACGGACATTGACGGCGACCGCCTGAGTCGGGATCATCGTTCCATGACCCGCCTCGCCCGAGCTACCACCGCCGCCAAACGACGTCGCCCTCGGGCGACCGCGGCGCTGCGGTGCGCCGGGAGAGGCGGGGGATCCGCCGGGACCCGTCCCGGCTGATCCAACCGGATCCCGACCACCGCAACCCGCCGTCCCCGACCGGCGGGTTTTTTCTTGCCGGTCACCGTCGCCCCCCGAGGACCAGATCATGAGCCAGCCCGCCCTCCATCCGCAGGCCCAGCAGCCGACGACCGAGCCCCGGATCCGCCGCGCCACCGCCGACGACGCCGCCGCCGTCCGCACGCTGACCCGCGCCGCCTATGCCAAATGGGTGCCGGTGATCGGGCGCGAGCCGAAGCCGATGACCGCCGATTACGACCAGGCCGTGCGCGAGCATCGGATCGACCTGCTGTTGGAAGGCGACGATCTGGTGGCGCTGATCGAGATCATCGATCGCGGCGATCACCTGCTGATCAAGAATCTGGCGGTGGCGCCCGAGGCCCAGCGCCGCGGTTACGGCCGGCGCCTGCTGGCCCATGCCGAGGCGCTGGCCGCCGAGCTGGGGCGGCCGCTGCTGCGGCTGTACACCAATCCGCGCTTCGCCGGGAATGTCGACCTCTACGCCCGCGCCGGCTTCGCCGTGGACCATGAGGAGCCATTCCTGGAAGGCACCACGATCTATATGAGCAAGCCGGTGCCCCTGGACCGGCCCGGATTGTCCGGCTGAGGACTTCGACAGGAGGAAATGGCCCCAGCCTGGACCCCGATAAAAAATGCGGGGACGATGAAATGCCTGTTATGGATCCAGACTGGGACTTCTGTCTTAGAGAGAATTATTGCGACACGCAAGATAAATTCTTTTGCCAGATGCAATAGAACCAAGTGAATCTACAAAAGTTCCGAAAAATGCAACCGATTGACTGTCGCTCCGCTCGGCCTCGCCTTGACGGCATCGCGGCGAGGCCGGGCGGATGCGGTCAGTCGGGCCGCGCCATATAGGCGGCGAAATCGTCCTTGTGGTCGCGGTGCCAGCGCGACAGGGCCGGGCGGTTGCGGATGATGTCCTCCGCCGCCCAGCGGATGCGCTTCTCGTCCACCGCCCGGGTGACGTCGTTGTCGGGGCACAGGATGTAGAAGTCGCCGCGGCCGAGGCTGTCGAGCATGAACTCGACCACCTGCTCCGCGCTCCAGGCCGCCGCCGGCTTCTCGGTGGCGCCGCGGGCGGTGATGCCGGTGAAGGTGTAGCCCGGGATCAGCAGATGCGCGGTGACGCGGCAGCCCTCGGTCTCGCGCAGCGCATGCGCCAGCCCCTCGGTCAGCGCCTTCACCCCGGCCTTGGAGACGTTATAGGCGGTGTCGCCCGGCGGGGTGGTGATGCCCTGCTTCGAGCCGGTGTTGACGATCAGCCCGTCCTCGCCCTGCGCGATCATCGCCGGGGCGAAGATCTGGACGCCGTGGATCACGCCGTAGAGGTTGACGTCGAGCACCCGGCGCCAGCGGTCGTAATTCTCCCACGGGCCGCCGCCATTGCCGATGCCGGCATTGTTCATCAGCACCGCGACCTCGCCGAAGCGGCCATAAGCCTCGTCGCGCAGCCGCTCGACCGCCTCCGGCTGGGATACGTCGGTGGGCACGGCCAGCACGTCCGGGGCGCCTCCGGCGGCGAGCTCCGAGACCTCGCGGGCGGCGTGGTCGAGCGCCTCGCCGGGCAGATCGGCGAGCACGACCTTGAGGCCGATCGAGGCGAAGCGCTTTGCGGCGGCGAAGCCGATGCCGCCGGCAGCGCCGGTGATGACGGCGACGCGGCCGGCCCGGATCACGGGATGGGTGGGCATGGAAGGCTCCTCGGAGATGTCTGCTGCGATGGCGATGGAGTTCCCGGGCCGGCCCATCCCGCCCGGGGCCGCCGCAGGGCAATCCCAGACATCTGGTCCGGCCGGGGCTGGCCGGCAAGGCCGCGCGGCCCGATATGATCGGCGATGCGCCGCCGGATCCTGCTGCTGTCCGTCCTGCTTCTCGCCGCCCTGGCCGCGGGGCTGTTCTGGCGTGGCGACATCGCCGTGCCGGACCGCTGGAATCCCTGGGCGCCGCTGGACCTGCGCGATCCGCCTAACCTGCTGACCGGGATCAAGCTGGCCCGGGTCAAGGCCGACCCGGATCTGTGCCGGCAGGTGCTGGCGACCGCCGGCATGACGACCCGCCCGGTGCCGGACCGGCGGGACGCGCCGGGCTGCGTCCTCGAGAATGCGGTGGCCGTGTCCCGCGCCGGTGTCGGCCTCGACCGCGGCTTCACCGCCTCCTGCCGCCTGGCCGTCGCCTTCGCCCTGTTCGAGCGGCAGGCGCTGCAGCCGGCGGCGCAGGCGGCGTTCGGAGAGAGAGCCACGGCGATCGAGCATCTCGGCACCTATGCCTGCCGCAACATCGCCAACCGGGACCGGCGCAGCCGCCACGCCACCGCCGACGCCATCGACTTGGCCGCGGTGCGGCTGGCCGATGGCCGGCGGATCAGCGTGCTGCGGGGCTGGGCCGGCGACGGGCCGGAGGCGCGGTTCCTGCGCGACCTGCGCGACCGCGCCTGCCGGATCTTCGACGTGGTGCTGTCACCGGACTACAACGCCGCCCACCGCGATCATCTGCATCTCGATGTCGGCTGGTTCGGCACGTGCCGTTGATGCGCGGGGATCAGCCCCGGGCGCCGTCGCGGATGGCTTCGTGGTGGCGGATCACCTCGGCGACGATGAAGGCCAGGAACTTCTCGGCGAAATCCGGGTCGAGATGCGATTCCTCGGCCAGCCGGCGCAGCCGTGCGATCTGCGCCGCCTCGCGCCCCGGATCGGCCGGGGGCAGGCCGACCGTCGCCTTCAGCCGCCCGACCGTCTGCGTGCATTTGAAGCGCTCGGCCAGCAGATGGACGAGGGCCGCGTCGATGTTGTCGATGCTGCTGCGCAGCGCCGCCAGCTCGGGCGGGACGGCGGGCGTGGCCTGCGGTTTCTGGGCTTGCTGGTCCATTCGGTCACCTGGGATCGGAAAGGTCCGACCATACGGCACCTGTCCGCCCGCCGCCAAGCCGGCAGCCCGAGGCTGCGGCAAAGCGGCGGATTCCGCTTGCGCGAGCCGCCGCGGTCGCGGAGAGAGGCCGGATGCCCGATGCCCCCTCTCCCGCTCCCGTTCCGCTGGACCGCAGCGCCTTCACCGCGGATGCCGTGACCGTCGCCCGCGCCCTGATCGGCACCACCCTGCTGGTCGACGGCGTCGGCGGCGTGGTGGTCGAGACCGAGGCCTATGACCGCGAGGACCCGGCGTCGCACGCCTTCGCCGGGCCGACCCCGCGCAACGCCGCGATGTTCGGGCCGATCGGCCATGCCTATGTCTACCGGTCCTACGGGCTGCACTGGTGCCTGAACCTGGTGTGCGACGCCGCGCAGCTCGGCAGCGCCGTGCTGATCCGGGCGATCGCGCCCACCGAGGGAATCGAGATCATGCGGGCCCGGCGCGGGCTGGAGCCGCTGCGCCTGCTGTGCGCCGGCCCCGGCCGGCTGGCCCAGGCGCTGGCCGTCACCGGGGCGATGACCGGCCTGCCGCTGGACGCGCCGCCCTTCCGGCTGCTGCCGCGCACCGAGGCGGATCCCGCGATCGCGGTCGGGCCGCGCATCGGCCTGACCCGCGGCGTGGCCACGCCCTGGCGCTTCGGCTTGGCGGGGTCGCCCTTTCTCAGCAAGCCGTTCCGCTGAGCGCCGGGGC
>JAEKLZ010000302.1 GCA_019508225.1 Inquilinus limosus
CCCTGATCGGCGGCCACGTGCCGCGGCTGGACACCCCGGCCAAGATCACCGGCAAGGCCGGCTTCTCGATCGATGTCCGCCGGCCCGGCCAGCTGACCGCGCTGGTCGCCCATCCGCCGCGCTTCGGCGGCACGGTGAAGAGCGTCGACGCGACGGCGGCCAAGCAGGTGCCGGGCGTGGTCGATGTCGTCACCATCCCGACCGGCGTCGCCGTCGTGGCCAAGGACACCTGGTCGGCGATGCAGGGCCGCGAGGCGCTGAAGATCGAGTGGGACGCGGCGGCCGGCGAAGGCCAGTCCACCGATGCGATCATGGCCGGCTACAAGACCATGGCGCAGACGCCCGGCCTGACCGCGGCCAAGCGCGGCGATGCCGCGGCGGCGCTGGCGAAGGCGGCCAAGACGGTGGAGGTGGAGATCGAGTTCCCCTACCTCGCCCATGCGCCGATGGAGCCGCTGAACGGCGTGCTGGAGCCGACCAAGGACGGCGCCGTGTGGTGGGCCGGGTCGCAGTTCCAGACCATCGAGCAGGCCACCATCGCCGCCATCCTCGGCCTGAAGCCGGAGCAGGTGACGATCAGCTCGACCTACACCGGCGGCTCCTTCGGCCGGCGCGCCACCCCGACCGCGGATTACGCGGCCGAGACGGCGATGATCGTCAAGGCCACCGGCATGAAGGCGCCGATCCATCTGATGCGGACCCGCGAGGACGACATGAAGGCCGGCTATTACCGGCCGATGGCGTATCACAAGGTCCGCGCCGGGCTGGATGCCGCCGGCAATGTCAGCGGCTGGGACCATGTCGTGGTCGCCAAGTCGATCATGATCGGCACCTCCTTCGAGGCCTTCGCGGTCAAGGACGGCATCGACGCCACCAGCATCGAGGGCGCGTCGGACACGGCCTATGCGGTGGCGAACCTGACGGCGACGGTGCACAACGCCAAGGAGGGCGTGCCGGTGCTGTGGTGGCGCTCGGTCGGGCACACCCACACCGCCCATGCGGTCGAGACCGTGGTCGACGAGCTGGCCCATGCCGCCGGCAAGGACCCGGTCGCCTTCCGCGCCGCGTTGCTGAAGGACCAGCCGCGCCACGCCGGCGTGCTGGCGCTGGTGGCGGAGAAGGCGGGCTGGGGCCAGCCGATGCCGGCCGGATCGGGGCGCGGCGTCGCCGTGCATCAGTCCTTCGGCTCCTATGTCGCCACCGTGGCCGAGGTCTCGATCAAGGACGGCGCGCTGAAGGTGGACCGGGTGGTCGCGGCGGTCGATTGCGGCATCGCGGTCAACCCGGACGTGATCCGGGCCCAGGTCGAGGGGTCGGTCGGCTTCGCCCTGTCCGTCGTCCTGCGCAACAAGATCACGCTCAAGGACGGCGAGGTGGAGCAGGCCAATTTCGACACCTATGAGCCGACGCGGATGTCGGAGATGCCGAAGGTCGAGGTGCATATCGTGCCCTCGGCCGAGGCGCCGACCGGCATCGGCGAGCCGGGCGTGCCCGGGCTGGCACCGGCCATCGGCAATGCGGTCTTCGCCGCCACCGGCCAGCGCCTGCGCTCGCTGCCGCTCGACCTGTCGAAGCTGACCAGCACCTGATCCGTTTGATTCGGATGACGGATGCGAGGCCCGCCCTGTGCGGGCCTCGTTCTTTTCAGGGGTTGCGCTGGAGCATGCCTGCTGAATTCCCGGCAGGCCCCGCCGAAAGCAAAACGAGTCCCCCCTCCCCTCGCGGGAGGGGGCTAGGGGGAGGGGGTTCGCGCCGCCAGAGCCGGCCCGAACTCCGGCGATTCCGACCATGACGAAGCCTGTTCCTTGCGCATTCGCGCGCAGACCCCTCCCCCTGCCCCCTCCCGCAAGGGGAGGGGGGACTAAGAGAAGATGAGGTCGACTACTCCAGACTTGCCCCCAGCGCCGCCATCCGGGACGAGATCGCCGCCAGCTCGGCCCGCAGCAGGGGCGTGGCGTGGTCGATGAAGGCGCGCAGCACGGCGTTGCGGCGCGGCACCGGGTGGAACACCAGATGCACCGGGGTCGGCTCCGGCTCGAAGCCGGGCAGCAGCGCCACCAGCCGGCCGGCGGCCAGATGGTCGACCACCTGGTAGGACAGCACCCGGCAGATGCCGCTGCCACGAAGGGCGGTGTCGATGGCAACGCCGGCGCTGTTGAGGACGATACGCGGCTCCAGCGCGACCGGGACCGTGCGGGCGCGCCCTGCCAACCGGTCGGTGAAGCGCCACAGCTCGCGGCCGCCCCCCTCCTCCGCGCCGATGCAAACATGCCGCGCCAGCGCCGCCGGCTGCTCCGGCGCGCCGCATCGTTCGAGATAGGATGGGGCGGCGCAGGTCAGCTTCCGCACCTCGCCGAGGCGGACCGCGACGATGCCGGACTCGGGCAGCGGCGCCAGCCGCACCGCGACATCCACGCCCTCGTCGATCAGGTTGACCACCCGGTTCAGCAGCAGGAGCCGCGCCCGCACCGTGGGGTGGCCGGCTAGGAACCGCTCCAGCACCGGCATCACCTTCAGCCGGCCGAACAGTTCCGGCGCGGTGATGCCGATCATGCCCTCCAGCCGGCCGGCCTCCGGGTTCCGCTCCGCCTGGTCCAGCTCGGCCAGGACGCTGCGATAGATCGCGGCATGGCGCTCGCCGCCGGCGGTCAGCCGCAGGGTGCGGGCGTTCCGGTGCAGCAGCCGCTCGCCCAGGCGGCCCTCCAGCGTCGCGATCGCCCGGGTGACGGTGGCCGGCGACCGCCCCAGGGCGCGGGCCGCGGCGGCCAGCGACCCCTGGTCCACGACGGCCAGGAAGATGGCCATGGCGTCGAGCCGGTCCATGATTTCAGATCCTGCAATTTCAGATTGCGACTATGCCGGCTTATTGCAGAAACGGAAACGCCCCACATCGGCTTCGACCACAACGCACGAGGCGATGATGACACAGCGTATCGGCCTGGCCAGGCGATCCCTGCTGACCCTTCTCGGCGGGCTCGGCCTGCTTCCCGCCGCCGCGCAGGCCGCCGCCGCGCAGGCGGCCGTCCGGCGCCCGGCGGCCCGGGCCGCCGTTCCCGAAAAGGAGAGTCTCATGACCGTGCGCTACGGGACCCAGCAGGTCGGCGACGTGTCGGTGTTCTATCGCGAAGCCGGGCCTGCCGACGCGCCTGTGCTGCTGCTGCTGCACGGCTTCCCCACCGCCAGCCACATGTTCCGGGACCTGATCCCGCTGCTGGCCGACCGCTACCGGGTGATCGCGCCCGACCTGCCGGGCTTCGGCAACACCATCGCCCCGCCCCGCGCGGCCTTTGAGTACAGCTTCGACCGGCTGGCCGAGGTGATCGGCGGCTTCACCGATGCCATGGGGCTGGCGCGCTATTCCCTCTACATCTTCGACTATGGCGCCCCGACCGGCCTGCGGCTGGCGCTGAAGCATCCGGAGCGGGTGACCGCCATCATCAGCCAGAACGGCAACGCCTATATCGAGGGGCTGAGCGCGGAGTGGGGCCCGTGGCAGGCCTATTGGCGCGAGCCCACGGCCGAGCACCGCGAGGCCTGCCGCGCCTCGCTGACCGACGAAGCGATCCGCTTCCAGTACCAGCACGGCGCGCCGGCCGACCGGCTGTCGCCCGACGGCTCCACCCTGGACAGCTTCTACATGCACCGGCCGGAGGCGCAGGAGATCCAGCTCGACCTGATCCTGAGCTACCACACCAATGTGGCGCTGTATCCGGAGTTCCAGGCCTATTTCCGCCAGCACCGGCCGCCGCTGCTGGCGGTCTGGGGCAAGAACGACGCGTTCTTCATCCCGCCCGGGGCCGAGGCCTACAAGCGCGACCTGCCGGATGCCGAGGTCCACTTCCTGGATGCCGGCCATTTCGCGCTGGAGACCCATCACGCCGAGATCGCCGGGCTGATCCGGGACTTCCTGGGACGGCAGAAGGCCTGACTGCCCTGCCCGGCGCGCTGGCCGCCGCGGCAATTCGCACCTGACCCGCGCGGCGAAACCGGCTAAAACCGCGCCGCGCGGCAACGGCCCACCCCTGAGGCCGCCGGATGAGGCCGCGCCGGACCAGCGTGATGGGCTACGTCGTCAAAGAGATCTTCAAGACCCTGCAGGGCGAGGGCCGCCATGCCGGGCGCGCCTCGGTGTTCTGCCGCTTCGTCGGCTGCAACCTGTGGACCGGCCGCGAGCAGGACCGGGCCGAGGCGGTGTGCCGCTTCTGCGACACCGACTTCCTGGGCACCGACGGGCCGGGCGGCGGCCGCTTCGGCACCGCCGAGGCCCTGGCCGAGGCGATCGAGGCCTGCTGGGACGGGTCGGAGGCGGAGCGCTTCGTCGTCTTTACCGGCGGCGAGCCGCTGCTGCAGCTGGACCGCGCCCTGCTGGACGCGATCCACGCCCGCGGCTTCAGCGCCGCGGTCGAGACCAATGGCACCATCGACCCGCCGGCGGAGCTGGACTGGGTCTGCGTCAGCCCCAAGGCCGGCGCGTCCCTGACCGCGCGAAGCGGCGACGAGCTGAAGCTGGTCTATCCGCAGCCCGAGCTGCTGCCCGAGGCGGTGGCCGGTCTCGACTTCACCCATTTCTGGCTGCAGCCGATGGACGGGCCGGACCGCATCGCCAACACCGAGGCGGCGGTCGCCTATTGCCTGTCCCATCCGCAATGGCGGCTGAGCCTGCAGACCCACAAGCTGATCGGGATTCCATGAGGATCACCCAGGCCTTCACCTTCGAGGCGGCGCACCGTCTGCCCAATGTCCCGGCGACGCATCGCTGCCACCGGATGCACGGCCATTCCTACCGGATCGAGCTGCGGCTGGAAGGGCCGGTCGACCCCGAGACCGGCTTCGTCGTCGACTTCTTCGATGTCGAGGCCGCCTTCGCGCCGATCCTGGCCCGGCTGGACCATTACTGCCTGAACGAGATCGAGGGGCTGGCGAATCCGACGGCCGAGCACATCGCCATCTGGATCTGGGAGCGGGTGCGGCCGATGCTGCCGCTGCTGGCCGCCGTCACCGTCTACGAGACCCCGAACTGCTGGGCTGAGTACGATGGCCGGTGACCAGGGCGAAAGGGCCGCGACCGAGGGCGCGCTGGTGCTGTTCTCCGGCGGGCAGGATTCGGCCACCTGCCTGGCCTGGGCGCTGGAGCGCTTCGGCCGGGTCGAGACCGTCGGCTTCGATTACGGCCAGCGCCACCGGGTCGAGCTCGACGTGCGGCCGGGTATCCTGGACGCGATGCGCAGCCGCTTCCCGGATTGGGCCGGGCGGCTGGACGACGACCACATGCTCGACCTCGGCGTGCTCGGCCAGGTCAGCGACACGGCGCTGACCCGCGACGTCGAGATCGCGATGCAGGATAACGGCCTGCCCAACACCTTCGTGCCCGGCCGCAACCTGGTGTTCGTGACCTTCGCCGCCGCTTTGGCCTATCGCCGCGGCCTGCGCCACCTGGTCGTGGGGGTGTGCGAGACCGACTATTCCGGCTATCCGGACTGCCGCGACGACACCATGAAGGCGATGCAGCTGGCGCTGAACCTGGGCATGGAGACGCGCTTCGTCCTGCACACGCCCTTGATGTGGATCGACAAGGCCGAGACCTGGCGCCTGGCCGAAAGCCTGGGCGGCGCGGCGCTGGTGGACCTGATCCGCGACGAGACCCACAGCTGCTATCGCGGCGACCGCAGCCAGTCCCATGACTGGGGCCGCGGCTGCGGCGAATGCCCGGCCTGCCATCTGCGCGCCGAGGGCTGGCGGCGGTTTCGGACGGCCAAAGGTTAGCCAAAAAGAACACGTTGCCTCTCCCGCTTGCGGGAGAGGCAACGAATGAAGACGTTCGGCGTCCTTATTCTTAACCGGGCCTGCCCCCCGCCGCCTCGGCCACTAGCCAGTCGCGGAAGGCGGCGCGCAGCGGGTCCGGCCGGTCGGCCAAAGGCTGGGCCAGGAAATAGCCGCGCTGGGTGCGGTAGGGGGCCGGCAGGCAGGCGACGAGCTGGCCGGCGGCCAGAAGGTCGTCGACCAGCGGCCGCCAGCCCAGCGCCACGCCCTGCCCGGCCAGCGCCGCCTGCAGCACCAGCGGGTAGTTGTTGAAGCGCAGCGACCGGCCGTGCGGCGCGCCGTCCACCCCCTGGCCGCGGAACCAGCCGGTCCAGTCGAGCCAGCGCGCCGGGTCCGGGCTGTCGAGATGCAGGAGCGGCTGGTCGAGGAGATCGGCCGGCGCCGCGAGGCGTGGCAGCCGGGCCAGCATCCCCGGGCTGCAGATCGGCACGACGCTTTCCGGGAACAGCCGGTCGACCGTGCAGCCGGGCCAGCGCCCCGATCCGAAGGCGACCACGGCATCGACGGCGCGGTCGCGCGGGTCGAGCACATCCTGGCTGGCCAGGATGCGGATCTCGACCCCGCCCAGCGCCGACCGCAATGGCTCCAGCCGCGGCAGCAGCCAGTAGGTGGCGAAGGCGAAATCGGTGGCGACGGTCAGCCCGCCGGGGTCGCGCGCCTGGCGGATCTCGGCCGCAGTGTCGGCAATGGCGTCGAGCGACCGGGTCACCACCTGCAGCAGCCGCTCACCCTCCGCGGTCAGGGCGACGCCGCGGTGCAGCCGCCGGAACAGGGCCGCGCCCAGCCGCGCCTCCAATGCGGCGATCTGATGGGAGACGGCCGGCTGGGTGGCCCCGAGCTCGCGCGCCGCGGCGCTGAAATTCGACAGCCGCCCCGCGGCCTCGAAGGCCAGGAGCGCCGGCATCGGCGGCAGGTCGCGGCGACGGGTTGCCATAAGCAGGGATAATACCTCTATGAATGGCTGCGGTCTTCACCATCCTGCCGGCGGCCCCGCACTCTCTCCCGACAATCCTAGAAAACAGGGAGAGGCCCATCGTGGCTGCAGCGGCGCGACGCCCGAACATCCTGATCCTGATGGCGGACCAGCTGACCCCCTTCGCCCTGCCGGCCTATGGCAACGCCGTGGTGCAGGCACCGGTGATGGCGGGGCTGGCGCGGGACGGGGTGGTGTTCGATGCCGCCTACTGCAACAGCCCGCTCTGCGGCCCCTCCCGCGCGGTGTTCATGTCCGGCCGGCTGCCCTCGGCGATCGGCGCTTATGACAACGCCGCCGAGTTCCCCTCCGACATCCCCACCTTCGCCCATGCGCTGCGGGCGCTGGGCTACCGCACCATCCTGTCCGGCAAGATGCATTTCTGCGGCGCCGACCAGCTGCACGGCTTCGAGGAGCGGCTGACCACCGACATCTACCCGGCGGATTTCGGCTGGACCCCGGACTGGGACCGGCCGGAGGCGCGGCCGAGCTGGTATCACAACATGTCCTCGGTGATCGACGCCGGCCCCTGCATCCGCACCAACCAGCTGGATTTCGACGACGAGGTGGTGTTCGCGGCCGAGCGCCGGCTGTACGACCTGGCTCGGAAGGGCCCCGGCGCCTCGGACCGCCAGCCCTTCTGCATGACCGTGTCGCTGACCCATCCGCACGACCCCTTCGCCGTGCCCGAGCGGTACTGGAACCTGCATCGCGACGAGGACATCCCGCTGCCCGAGGATGCGCTGGCCGACGACCCGCATTCGCGCCGGCTGCGCGCGGTGTGCGAGCTGGACCGCACCCCGATCGCGCCCGAGCAGACCCGCCGCGCCCGGCGCGCCTATTACGGCGCCATCGCCTATGTCGACGAGCAGTTCGGCCGGGTGATGGAGGCGCTGCGCCGCACGGGCCTGACGAGCAGTTCGGCCGGGTGATGGAGGCGCTGCGCCGCACGGGCCTGGCCGAGGACACCGTCACCATCATCCTGTCCGACCATGGCGAGTTCCTGGGCGAGCGCGGCCTCTGGTACAAGATGAGCTTCCTGGAGGGCGGCAGCCGCATTCCCCTGATCGTGCATGCGCCCGGCCGGTTCGCCCCGCGCCGGGTCGCCGCCGCCGTGTCCTCCGCCGACCTGCTGCCGACGCTGGTCGATCTGGCCACGCCCGAGGGCGCACCGCAGCACCCGACGCCGCTGGACGGGCGCAGCCTGCTGCCGCATCTGGCCGGCACCGGCGGGCATGATCTGGTGCTGGGCGAATACCTGGCCGAGGGCGCGGTGGCGCCGATCGTGATGATCCGCCGCGAGGGCTGGAAGTTCATCCACAGCCCGGCCGACCCGGACCAGCTCTACGACCTAACAGCCGATCCGGGCGAGCGGGTGAATCGCGCCGCCGACCCGGCCGAGGCGGCGCGCGTCGCCGCCTTCCGGGCGGAGGTGGCGGCGCGCTGGGACCTGCCGCGTCTGCGCGAGCAGGTGCTGGAAAGCCAAAGGCGGCGGCACTTCGTGGATGCGGCGCTGCGCCGGGGCACCCTGCATGGCTGGGACTGGCAGCCGCGGCAGGACGCCACCCGGCAATACATCCGCAACCACATGGATCTCGACGACCTGGAAGCCGCCGCCCGGTTCCCGCGCGTCACGCGCGGCCATGACGCCAATAAGGACGACAACAACAGGGAGACCGAATCATGGCGCGCCTCATTGCCCTTGCCCTGACCGGGCTGCTGCTGGCGGCGACACCCGCCGCCGCGGCCGATCCCGACGCTTGCGCCACCGTGCGCATGTCGGACCCGGGCTGGACCGACATCACCTCGACCAACGGCGTGCTCGGCACGCTGCTGGAGCCGCTGGGCTACACCCAGAAGGTGGAGACCCTGGCGCCGCCGGTCACCTTCGAAAGCCTCAAGAACAGCCAGATTGACGTCTTCCTCGGCAATTGGATGCCGGCGCAGAGCCGCTTCATCGAGCCGCTGACGGCGGCAAAGGCGATCGAGGTGATCCGCCCGAACCTGGACGGCATCCGCTTCACCCTCGCGGTGCCGACCTATGTCGCCGAGGCCGGGGTGAAGGATTTCGCCGACCTCGCCAAGCACGCCGACAAGTTCGACAAGAAAATCTATGGCATCGAGCCCGGGGCGCCGGCGAACCAGAACATCCAGAAGATGATCGACACCAAGGATTTCGGCCTGGACGGCTGGACCCTGGTCGAATCGAGCGAGCAGGGCATGCTGAGCCAGGTGGACCGGGCCGCGCGGCGCCAGGAATGGATCGCCTTCCTCGCCTGGGAGCCGCATCCGATGAACGCGAAGTTCCCGATCACCTATCTCAGCGGCGGCGACGCCTATTTCGGCCCGAATTTCGGCCGCGCCACCGTCTACACCGTGACGAGGCGAGACTTGTCGAAGAATTGCCCCAATCTCGCCCGGCTGCTGTCACAGCTGACATTCACGGTGGAGATGGAAAACCAGATCATGGGGACGATCCTGGACGAGGGAGTGGACGGCAAGACGGCCGCCGCGAAGTACCTCAAGGCTCACCCCGATCTTCTGTCCGGCTGGCTGGCCGGCGTGACCACCCGCGACGGACAGGATGGCCTCGCCGCCGTCCGCGCCGCATTGACCAAGGGCTGAGGAGGCCCGTAGCGCATGTGGACCGTGGTCCGGGACTGGATCGAGCACCTGTTCAAGCCGCGCTATCGCCCGGAGCGGCACTACATGCGCGGGCCGACGTCCCGCAGCGGTTCACGCTGAGTCTCCGATAGGCTCCTCGACGGATCCGAAGCGGGCGGCGGGTCAGACGAACCCGCCGCCCGCAGCGATTCTCAGCCCTTGATGAAGGCCAGCAGGTCCGGGTTCAGCACGTCGGCATGGGTCGTCAGCATGCCGTGCGGGAAGCCCTTGTAGACCTTCAGCGTGCCGTGCTTCAGCAGCTTGACCGAGAGCGGCGCCGAATCGGCGAATGGCACGATCTGGTCATCGTCGCCATGCGCAACCAAGGTCGGGACCTCGATCGCTTTCAGGTCCTCGGTGAAGTCGGTCTCCGAGAACGCCTTGATGCAATCGTATTGGGCCTTGGCGCCGCCGATCATGCCCTGGCGCCACCAATTGCCGATAACACCCTGGGAGACCTTCGCGCCCGGCCGGTTGAAGCCGTAGAACGGGCCCTCCGGCACGTCGCGGTAGAACTGCGCCCGGTTGGCCGCCAGGGCCTGGCGGAAGCCGTCGAACACCTCGATCGGCAGGCCGCCGGGGTTCTTCTCCGACTTCACCATCACCGGGGGCACGGCGCTGACCAGCACCGCCTTGGCCACCCGGCCGTTGCCGCCATGCCTGGCGACATAGCGTGCCACCTCGCCGCCGCCGGTCGAATGGCCGATATGGACGGCGCCCTTCAGGCCGAGATGCTCGAACAGCTGGGCCGCGTCCGAGGCGTAGGTGTCCATCTCGTTGCCGGTGTCGGTCTGGCTGGACCGGCCATGGCCGCGCCGGTCATGGGCGACGACGCGGTAGCCCTGGCCCAGGAAGTACAGCAGCTGGGCGTCCCAATCGTCGCTGCTGAGCGGCCAGCCATGGTGGAACACGATCGGCTGCGCGTCGCGCGGGCCCCAATCCTTGTAGAAGAGGTTGGTGCCATCCTTGGTCGCGAACAATCCGCTGCTCATGGTGCTGTCTCCCGATGTTGGCCGTGTGGGTGCGGCGCCATTCTGCGCCAGGGAAGAATGCGGCAGGGCCGCCACGGCGGCGAGTCCAACCCCCGCCGCCAGAACGAGCCGGCGCGAGATTCCGTCCGTCCCGTGCTCGCTGTGAACCATCTGCGGCTCCGTTGGTATCACTACAATGGTTAGATGACATCACGATAATTATTATCGCGATAAATAACGAGGTAGCCGATCGCTCTGGCCGCGTCTAGCAAAATCTTTATCGCGATATCATTTTTCGTGATAAATATGTTCGCGCATCAGAAACAGGAAGGCGCCGCATGCCCTTGCCGAAGGACCACCCGCTCGCGCTGGACGAACAGATCTGCTTCACGCTGTACCGCACCGCCATGTCCATCAACCGGACCTACAAGCCGATGCTGGACGAGATGGGCATCACCTATCCGCAATACCTCGTGCTGAACGTGCTGGGCGAGGAGGACGGCCGGACGATCGGCATCATCGCCGCCCGCCTCGCCCTCGATTCGAGCACGATCACGCCCCTGGTGAAGCGGATGGAGGCGGCCGGTCTGGTCACGCGCCAGCGCAGTCCGGACAACGAGCGCGAGGTCCAGGTCCGGCTGACCGAGGCGGGCCGCGCCCTGTTCGCCCGCAGCCAGTGCCTGGGCGAGGCGCTGCTGCAGCGCTCCGGCCTGACCCTGCCGCAGCTCGACGCCCTGAACCGCCAGATCCAATCGCTGACCGCCGCCCTCGACGACCATCTCGCCCGGCCGGAGTGATCCGGCATCGGCCGGGCGATGGCTGCCGCCCGCTCGACGCAGTTGCGGCGCCGCCCCGGCTCATGCAGTTTGCGGCCAACCTTCCGGCAAGCTGAGTGCGAGCGATGACCGAACCCGCAGCCACCTATGACCTGATCGTGATCGGCGCCGGCCCCGGCGGCTATGTCGCCGCCATTCGCGCCGCCCAGCTCGGGCTCAAGACCGCCTGCGTCGAGAAGATGCCGACCCTGGGCGGCACCTGCCTGAACATCGGCTGCATCCCGTCCAAGGCGCTGCTGCACGCGTCGGAGAAGTTCGAGGAGGCCGGGCACGCTTTGGCCGCCTTCGGCGTCAAGGTCTCGGGCGTCGAACTCGACCTGGCCGGCATGATGGGCCACAAGGACAAGGTGGTGAAAGCCAACGTCGACGGCGTCGACTTCCTGTTCAAGAAGAACAAGATCGATCGCCTGAAGGGCACTGCCCGCTTCACCGCCAAGGACCGGATCGAGGTCGAGGGCAAGACCTACAGCGCCAAGAACTTTGTCATCGCCACCGGCTCCGACTCGACCCCGCTGAAGGGCGTCGAGGCCGACGAGACGCGGATCGTCACCTCGACCGGCGCGCTGTCGCTGCCGGAGGTGCCGAAGCATCTGGTGGTGATCGGCGGCGGCGTCATCGGGCTCGAGCTCGGCTCGGTCTGGTCCCGCCTGGGCGCCAAGGTCACGGTGGTGGAGTTCCTCGACCGCATCCTGCCGACCAATGACGGCGAGGTGTCGAAGCAGATGCAGCGCATCCTGGCCAAGCAGGGCATGGCGTTCAAGCTGAGCTCGAAGGTCACCGCCGCGCAGAAGACCGATACCGGCGTGACCCTGACGGTCGAGCCGGCCAAGGGCGGCGACGCCGAGACCATCGAGGCCGACTACGTGCTGCTGTCGATCGGCCGCCGGCCCCACACCGAGGGGCTGGGCCTCGACGCCGCCGGCGTCGAGCTGGACGAGCGCGGCCGGGTCAAGACCGACAAGCACTTCCGCACCAATATCGAGGGCATCTACGCCATCGGCGACGTCATCGCCGGCCCGATGCTGGCGCACAAGGCCGAGGATGAGGGCGTCGCCGTGGCCGAGATCCTGGCCGGCCAGGCCGGCCATGTGAACTACGACGCGATCCCGAGCGTCGTCTACACCTGGCCCGAAGTGGCCTCGGTCGGCCGCAGCGAGGAAGAGCTGAAGCAGGCCGGCGTGGCCTACAAGGCCGGCAAGTTCCCGTTCCTGGCCAATGGCCGGGCCCGGGCGATGAACGCCACCGACGGCTTCGTCAAGATCCTGGCCGACGCCAAGACCGACCGGGTGCTGGGCGTGCACATCATCGGCGCCGAGGCCGGCACCATCATCGCCGAATGCGTGCTGGCGATGGAGTTCGGCGCGTCGGCCGAGGACATCGCCCGCACCTGCCACGCCCACCCGACCCTGAACGAGGTGGTCAAGGAAGCCGCCCTCGCCGTCGACGGGCGCGCGATCCACATCTGAAGCCGACAGGATGTCGAGCGTCTTCGTCCATTGCCTCTCCCGCCTGGCGGGAGAGGTCGGGCTCGCGTAGCGAGACCGGGTGAGGGTTGGCCCAGGCTCGACGAAGAGCCCTCACCCGGAGCCGCTTCGCGTCTCCGACCTCTCCCGTAAACGGGAGAGGCAAAAACTTGACGCTTTGGATCAGGGCCGTCGCATCCTTGACGCCTCATCCCCGATGGCGTTCCCATCGCCTATGACCCATCCGCCGCCGAACCGCAGCGTTGCCGTGCTCGCCTATGACGGGCTGTGCACCTTCGAGTTCGGCGTTGCGGTCGAGGTGTTCGGCCTGCCGCGGCCGGAATTCGCCGACTGGTATCGCTTCACCGTCTGCGCCGCTGAGCCCGGACCGCTGCGCGCCATCGGCGGCATCCAGGTCCAGGCCGATGCCGGGCTGGAGGCGCTGGAGACGGCCGGCACCATCGTCGTGCCCGGCTGGCGCGGCATCCGCGAGACTCCGCCCGAACCGCTGCTGACCGCGCTGCGCCGGGCCTATGACCGCGGCGCCCGGCTGGTCTCGATCTGCTCCGGCGTCTTCGTGCTGGCCGCCGCCGGCGTGCTGGCCGGCCGCCGCGCCACCACCCATTGGCGCTACGCCGAGGCCCTGGCCGCGCGGTATCCCGACATCCGGATCGTGCCGGACGTGCTGTATGTCGACGAAGGCCAAGTGCTGACCTCGGCCGGCAGCGCCGCCGGGCTGGATCTATGCCTGCACATCGTGCGGCGCGACTGGGGTGCGCGGATCGCCAACCAGGTGGCGCGGCGCCTGGTGGTGCCGCCGCATCGCGAGGGCGGCCAGGCCCAGTACATCGACCGGCCGGTGCAGGTCGAGGAGCGGCCGCGCCTGGCCGCGCTGTTCGACTGGGCAAGGCGCCATTTGGCCGAGGATCTGCCGCTGGAGCGGCTGGCCGGCGAGGCCGGGATGAGCCTGCGCACCTTCCTGCGCCGCTTCCGCGATGCCACCGGCACCACCCCGGCCGAATGGCTGGTAAGCGAGCGTCTGGCGCTGGCCCGCGACCTGCTGGAGACCACGGCCCTGCCGGTCGAGCGCATCGCCACCGAATGCGGCTTCGGCTCGGCCGACACGCTGCGCCATCATTTCCGCCGCCGCCTCGCCACCAGCCCGGCGCGATACCGCGCCGGCTTTGCCCTCGGTTGAGCCGAGGATCGCCATGCTCCGCCTGTTCATCGCCATCGCCATTCCCGCCGCGCTGCGGCCCCGCCTGACCCTGCTGCAGGGCGGCGTGCCCGGGGCGCGCTGGACCAACCCGGCCGATTTCCACCTGACCCTGCGCTTCATCGGCGAGGTCGACGCGCTGGAGGCGGAGGAGATCGACCAGGCACTGCATGCCATCGCCGCCCCCGGCTTCAGCCTGGCGCTGGACGGCGTCGGCCGGTTCGGCACGAAACGCGCCGCCTCGATCCTGTGGGCCGGGGTGGCGGCGGAGCCGGCGCTGCACTTCCTGCACGCCAAGGTCGACCGCGCTTTGGTCGCCGCCGGCCAGCCGCCGGACGACCGCAGCTATGCCCCGCACGTCACCCTGGCCCGGCTGCGCCAGGCCCCGGCCGAGCGGGTCGAGCGCTGGCTGCTGGAGCACGGGCCCTTCCGCGCCGAGCCTTTCGCGGTCGACGCCTTCCATCTGTACCAGAGCCATGTCGGCCGCGAAGGCGCGGTCTATGAGATCCTGGAGAGCTACCCTCTCGTTCGGCCGTAGGTTGGGTTCGCGTCCGCGAACCCAACACCCCGCGGCCCGAACCAATTGTTGGGTTCGCATTCGCGAACCCAACCTACGACGTCAGCGCATCCGGCTGCCCAGCCCCATCGCCTGGCGCATGAAGAAGCGCTTCACCGGCGGCAGGCGGCCGACAGCGGCGAGGCCGAGGTCGCGGGCCAGCTGCACCGGGGCCAGATCGGTCGAGAACAGCCGGTTCAGCCCGTCGGTCGCCAGGATCATCGCGACATTGTCCGGCCGCCGCAGCTGCTCGTAGCGCTGCAGCAGGGCCGGGTCGCCAAGGTCGAGGCCGAGCCGGCTGCGCTCGACCAGCAGCCCGGACAGCACGTCGATGTCGCGCAGGCCGAGATTGAGGCCCTGGCCGGCGATCGGGTGGATGGCATGCGCCGCCTCGCCGATCAGCGCCGCACGGCGGGCGCCATAGCGCCGGGCATGGACCACGCCGAGCGGATAGGTGAAGCGCTTGCCCAGCGTCCACACCCGCCCCAGCCAGTCGCCGACCACGGCCTGCAGCGCCGCGTCGAAAGCGGCGACCGGGCGGTGCACCAGATCGTCGGCGGTATCCGGATGCTCGGTCCAGACGATCGAGGAGCGGTGGGTGCCGTCGGCATCGTCGCGCATCGGCAGCACGGCGAAGGGGCCGGCCGGCAGGAAATGCTCGACCGCCACGCCCTGATGCGGCTCGGCATGCGCCATGACGCAGACCACCGCCTTCTGCCGGTAGGCGAAGCTGCGCGCCGGGATGCCCAGCTGCTGCCGGGTGAAGGAGGCGCGGCCGTCGGCGCCGATCACCAGCTCGGCCCGCACCACCCTTCCGTCGGCCAGAGTCACCGCCGCATGGCCGGTGCCGGTCTCCACCGCCACCACCTTGGCCGGCGCGACGTGGCGCACCGCCGGCAGGGCGTCCAGCCGCTCGAACTGCGCCAGCCGCAGCAGCCGGTTCTCGACGATGTGGCCGAACGGGGCGCTGTCCGACTCGCCCGCCATCTCCTGATGGTCGAAATGCAGGAACACCGGGGCGCGGCCGTCGGCGATGCGGATGTCGAGGATCGGCTCGGCCTGGCCCGCAACCGGGTCCCACAGCCCGGCGGAGGCGACGATCCGGCGCGAGCCGTAGGACAGCGCGGTGGTGCGGCCGTCGAAGGTCGGCAGGGTGCGGGCGGCCGCCGGCTCCTGGTCCAGGATCACGGTGTCGATGCCGGCCTGGCCGAGGGCGGCCGCCATGGTCGCCCCGGCAAGGCCGCCGCCGACCACCGCGACCTGGGTGCGCAAAGAGGTGCTGTCGTTCATGGCGCGCAGCATCGGAGCGCGCTGCCGCGCTGTCCAGTGGCCGCGTGTCACATGAGCAGGTGTCCGGCCGCCATTTCGTGGTAGCATTTCAGCATGGTTCGGATTCTTCTCCTATGCCTTCTGGTCCTGGCCGCGGGGTGCTCCGAGCGACGGGGCGTCGGAGTCGCCGCCGGCGGCGCCTGGGGCTCGTCCGGCGGCGCTGGCAGCCTGATGTCGCTGTCGATCCCGTTCGGCCTCTGATCCCGGCAACATCCCACCGCCCAAGATCCTGATTCGTTCGTGATTCGTCCGGATGTTCCCGAACCGTGCCGGTCCGGCCACACCGTGGCCGCAAAAGCGCGCCGGACCGGCCGTGGAGCGACGCTTGATTTGACAGGAGAGGTCAGAAGATCGGATAAAGTAATTGGAATCTAAGAGCTGTTTCGCGGCGGCACCGGTCGCCGGAAGCGAGGAAAGAGGCCGGCGGCAGCCGGTCCGGCGCGGCAGAGGGTGTTGCAGAAGAGCATGCGGGGCGGCCGACTCAACGACGCACTGGAACGGCTCGCGGACTATCCGTTCGCGCGCCTGGCGACGCTGTTGTCCAGCGTCACGCCGCCCGAGGGGGTGACGCCGCTGGCCATGTCGGTCGGCGAGCCGCAGCATCAGCCGCCGGCCTTCCTGGCCGAGGTGCTGGCCGCCAATGCCGGCAGCTGGAACCGTTATCCGCCCGTGGCCGGCACCCCGGCCTTCCGCGAGGCCTGCGCCGGCTGGCTGCAGCGCCGCTTCCATCTGCCCGACGGGCTGGCCGACCCGGCCCATATCCTGCCGCTGTCCGGCACCCGCGAGGCGCTGTTCCTGGTCGCCGAGCTGGCGGTCGACCATCGCCCCGGCGCCAACCAGGTGCCGGCGGTGGCGCTGCCCGACCCGTTCTACGCCCCCTATGAAGGCGCCGCGGTGATGGCCGGGGCCGAGCCGGTGTTCCTGCCGGCCGGGCCGGCCACCGGCTTCCTGCCCGACCTCGACGCGCTGGAAGCCGACACGGCCCTGCTGGCGCGGCTGAAGCTGCTGTACCTGTGCAACCCGACCAACCCGCAGGGCGCCGTCGCCCCCCGGGCCTATCTCGACCGCGCCATCACCCTGGCCCGGACGCACGGCTTCATCCTGGCGGCCGACGAGTGCTACGCCGAGATCTACGACCGCGATCCGCCGGTCGGCGTGCTGGAAGTCGCTTCCGGACGGGACGGCGGGTCGCTGGACAACCTGCTGGTGTTCCATTCGCTGTCGAAGCGGTCGAACGCGGCCGGGCTGCGCTCGGGCTTCGTCGCCGGCGACCCGGCGCTGGTCGCCGCCTTCCTGCGGCTGCGCAGCCATTCCGCCGCCGGCATGCCGCTGGCGGTGCAGGCGGCCTCGGCCGCGCTGTGGGCCGATGACGCCCATGTGGTCGAGAACCGGGCCCTGTACCGGGCCAAGTTCGATGCCGCCGAGGCGGCGCTGGGTGGGCGCTTCGGCTTCCGCCGGCCGGAGGGCGGGTTCTTCCTGTGGCTCGATGTCGGCGACGGCGAGGCCGCGGCCCGCCGGCTGTGGGCCGAGGCCGCGATCCGCACCCTGCCCGGTGGCTACATCACGCGCCTGGAGCGGCCGGAGATCGGCCGGCGCTGGCTGCGCGTCGCCGTGGTCCATGACGCCGAGACGGTCGGGCACGCCCTGACCCGGCTCGGCGAGATCCTGTCCCGAGCCGAGGCGGCAGAATGACGATGGCCGGAACCTCATCCCGTCGAACGGCGGTGACGCGCAGCTCCGGCCGCGCCACCTCGAGCAAGCGCTCCTTCCTGCCACCGGTGGTGCAGGAGTTCCTGCGCAACCGGGTGCGCGAGCTGAGCGGCCTCGGCATCGCCGTGTTCGGCTGCGCCCTGCTGGTCGCGCTGGTCAGCTACGCCCCGACCGACCCGTCCTGGAACACCGCCAAGGCCGGGCCCGCCGCCAACCTGCTGGGCCGCTTCGGCGCGATTTTCGCCGACCTCTTCATCCAGACTCTGGGCCTCGGCGCCTTCCTGCTGGCCGTGCTGCCGCTGTTCTGGGCCTGGCGGCTGATGCGGCACCAGCCGCTGGACCGGGTGTGGTGGCGCGTCACCAGCCTGCTGTTCGGCGTGCTGTTCCTGGCCGCCGGCCTGTCGCCCCTGCCGGCGATCGAGGGCTGGGCCGAGCGCAACACGCTGGGCGGCTCTGTCGGGTGGATGATCCTGCGGCGGATCTCCGACACCGTCATCTTGTCCGCCGGGCCGGTCGCCACCTTCTGGCTGGCCCTGGCCACCGGCGCCGTCGGCCTGCTGCTGGTGCTGGTCGCGCTCGGCCTGTCCTCGACCGAATGGCACCGCGTCGGGTCCGTGACCGGCGCCGGCGCCCGGGTTGGCGCCTCGGTCACGGGATCGGTGCTGCGGGCCTTCGGCCGGCTGATGCAATGGCTGGGCCTGCGCACGCTGCAGGGTGCCGGCACCGTCGCCTCCAGCATGATGCGGCGTGAGCCCGCGGCCCCGGCCCAGCCGGCCTTCGCCATGCCCGGCGCCGGCCCAGCCGCGCGGCCGCGCTTCGCCCGCGCCAACCCGCCCGGCCCGCGGATCGCCGATCCGGACGGCGAGGAGGACGAGGAGCGCGCGCCGTCCCGCCCGCCGATCATCATCGGCGGTGGCCGCACCGAGCCCGATCTGGATCTGGCCGAGGACGAGGACGACGACCTGATCGACCTGCCCTCGCTGCGCCCGGTCGAGGAGCCGCCGCGCCGCCCTGCGGCCGCCCCACCCCAGCGCGTCGCCCCCCAGGCGATCGAGCCGGCGCCGCGCCGCCCGGCCACGCCGCCGCCGCGCCAGTCCAGCTGCGAACTGGCGCCGTCCGACACCTATGAGCTGCCGCCGCTCGACCTCTTGACCATGCCG
>JAEKLZ010000303.1 GCA_019508225.1 Inquilinus limosus
GTCGCAACCGAATGAGGGGCATTCGCATGGGGCAGGGTGGTCGTCATGCTGCGGCCTTCCGTTGCGCCGCCCGCCTGGCGGGCCAGATGGTGACAGTCAGGGGGGCGCCGGGCAGATGCACCGGCGGTTCGGTCTCGAAACCGGCGCGTTGCAGCCAGCGGCCGAAGATGTCGTCGGGGAAGCCGAGCCAGCGATGGGCGTGCTCGCTGCGCAGGTTCTCGACGTCGTGCGGGGCGAAATCGGCGACGACCAGCCGGCCGCCGGGGCGCAGCACCCGCGCCGCCTCGGCGATCGCCGCGGCCGGATCCTCGAGATGGTGCAGCACGTGGTGGACCAGCGCGACGTCGAAGGATTCGCCGGGCAGCGGCAGCTGGTACAGGTCGCCCTGGCGCACCTGGCAATGGCGCTGCAGCCCGGCGCGCTCGATATTGGCGCGGGCCACCGACAGCATCTCGCGCGACAGGTCGATGCCGACGGCGCGGCGCACCCGCTCGCCCAGCAGGATCAGCATGCGGCCGCTGCCGGTGCCGAGATCCAGCAGGTCGCCGATCTCGCCGGGCGGCAGCAGGTCGAGGATCGCCTGCTCGACCGCGCTGTCGGCGATGTGCAGGGTGCGGATGTCGTCCCAATGCGAGGCGTTGTCGCGGAAATAGCCGGCGGCCATCTCGGCGCGCTGGCGCTTCACCGCTTCCAGCCGTTCCAAATCCAGCCCGACCGTGGCGTCGGCATCGGGGATCAGGTCGACCAGGCTGCGCGCCAGCTCGGCCACGGCGCCGCTCTCGGCCAGCCGGAAGAAGGCGAAGGTGCCCTCGCGGAACCGGTCCAGGAGGCCGGCCTCGGCCAGCAGCTTGAGGTGGCGCGACACGCGCGGCTGGCTCTGGCCCAGGATCTGCGTCAGGTCGGTGACCGACAGGTCGCCATGGGCGCACAGCATCAGGATCCGAAGCCGTGTCGGCTCGGCCGCCGCTTTCAGCCCCTGCAGCAGACGCTCCACGATCCTCAGGCCTCCCGCTCAGCACCACACATGAGGATACGATACCAAACTCTCAGCAAGACATAAACATGTCTTTATGTGTTTGTAAGAGGGTGTGGACCCGGCCGCCCTACAGCGCCCCCATCTCGATCAGCTCCCGCCGCGCCTGTTCCGGCGATTCGAAGCGGATCGCGCGCATGCCGACGGCGCGGGCGCCGACGACGTTGTCCGGGTTGTCGTCGATGAAGATGCAATCGGCCAGGGTCAGGCCGAAGCGGCTCTCCAGCAGCCGGTAGATCCGCGCATCCGGCTTCAGCAGCTTCTCATGGGCCGAGACGATGACGCCGTCGAACCAGGTCAGGAACGGCCATTTCGCCTGGGCCAGCGCGAATTTCTCGGCCGAGAAGTTGGTGATGGCATAAACCTTGTCGCCGCGGTCCTTCAGCCCCTTCAGGATCTCGACCGTGCCCTCGATGACATGGGGCACCATCTCCTCCCAGCGCTCGTCGAAGGCGCGGATCAGCGGCTCGTGATGCGGGAACTCGGCGACCTTGGCGGCGATTGCCTCGGGGAAGGGCGTGCCGCCATCCATCGACAGATTCCAGTCATGGGTGCAGACTTCGGCTAGGAATGCTTCCATCGTCGCCTCGTCCGCGAACAGCTTGCGATAGAGATGCCGCGGATTCCACTCGAGCAGCACGGCGCCGATGTCGAAGACGATGGTGGGCCGGGGCGAGTCCGGACGTGACGGGGACATGGCAAGAGGCTCCGCTTCGGGCTATGTGGAATCGCTGGTAGCACGCGGGGAAAGCTGACCCAAGCCATGAAGCTGCACACCTATTTCCGCTCCTCTGCGGCCTATCGGGTCCGCATCGCCATGGCGCTGAAGGGGCTCGACTACGATTCGGTGTTCCACCATCTGCGCCGGGGCGAGCAGGCGGTCGAGCCGTATCGCTCGTTGAACCCACAGAAGCTGGTGCCGGCGCTGGAGGGCGAGGGGGCGGTGATCACCCAGTCGCTGGCGATCATCGAGTATCTCGACGAGACCCATCCGGCGCCGCCGCTGCTGCCGCCGGACCCGGCGGGCCGTGCCCGGGTGCGGTCGATCGCGCTGTCGATCGCCTGCGAGATCCACCCGGTCAACAACCTGCGGGTGCTGCGCTACCTGCGGTCGCCGCTCGGCCATGACGAGGCAGCGATCGAGGAATGGTACCGCCACTGGGTGGCCGAGGGGCTCGGCGCGCTGGAGACCCAGCTGTCGCGGTCGCCGCAGACCGGCGCCTTCTGCCACGACTCGATGCCGACCATCGCCGATTGCTGCCTGATCCCGCAGCTCTACAACGCCCGCCGCTTCGACTGCGACCTCAACCCCTATCCGACGCTGCTGGGGATCGAGGAGCGGGCGGTGGCGCTGCCGGCTTTCGCCGAGGCGGCGCCGGAGCGCCAGGGCGACGCCGAAGCCTGAGATCGACGCCTGGGGGCGGCGGCAACCACGAGGGGCAGCATGACGACAGAGACGGCCGACACCAGCCCGACCGCCTGGTTCCAGGAGATGACGCCGCCGGAGCGGCGGACCTTCTGGGCCTGCTTCGCCGGCTGGGGCCTGGATGCGATGGACGTGCAGATCTACTCCTTCGTGATTCCGACCATCATCGCGCTGTGGAGCCTGACCAACGCCCAGGCCGGCCAGATCGCCACCGTGACGCTCTTGTGCTCCGCCGTCGGCGGCTGGGCCGCCGGGCTGCTGGCCGACCGCATCGGCCGGGTGCGGACGCTGCAGCTGACCATCCTGTGGTTCTCGGTCTTCACCTTCCTCAGCGGCTTCGCCCAGAGCTATGAGCAGCTGCTGATCGCCCGCGCCCTGATGGGCTTCGGCTTCGGCGGCGAATGGGCGGCCGGCGCGGTGCTGATGGGCGAGGTGATCCGGGCCCAGCATCGCGGCAAGGCGGTCGGCACGGTGCAGTCGGGCTGGGCCATCGGCTGGGCGGTGGCGCTGATCGTCAAGACCATCCTGTTCCTGGCCTTCGACCCGTCCGTTGCCTGGCGCTATCTGTTCTTCATCGGCATCCTGCCGGCGATCCTGGTGTTCTTCCTGCGCCGTTTCGTCGACGAGCCGCCGGTGTTCGAGGCGACGCGCAAGCGCATCGCCGAGACCGGTGACCGGCCCGGCCTCCTGGAGATCTTCTCCGGCCCGGTCTTGAAGACCACGATCCTGACTTCGCTGCTGACCACCGGCGCCCAGGGCGGCTACTACGCCATCACCACCTGGCTGCCGACCTATCTCAAGGGCCAGGGCCTGTCCGACATCGGCAGCAGCGGCTACCTCGCCGTCGTCATCGCCGGGTCGTTCACCGGCTATCTGGTCGGCGCCTATCTCGCCGACCGGATCGGGCGGAAGATGCTGTTCTTCGTGTTCTCGGCCTGCGCCATCGTCATGATCTTCGCCTATACCAGCCTCAACCTGAGCAACGAGGTGGTGCTGCTGCTGGGCTTCCCGCTCGGCTTCTTCGGCTCCGGCTATTTCAGCGGCGTCGGCGCCTTCCTGACCGAGCTGTTCCCGACCCGGGTGCGCGGCTCCGGCCAGGGCTTCGCCTATAATTTCGGCCGTGGCGTCGGCGCCCTGTTCCCGATGCTGATCGGCATCCTCAGCGCCAGCATGCCGCTGGGCCAGGCGATCGCGGTCTTCGCCATCGGCGCCTACGCCCTGCTGTTCGTCGCCGCCCTCGCGCTGCCCGAGACCAAGGGGAAGACCCTGCATGCCGATGGCTGAGCCGTTAGCCACTGCACCACTCTGCCAAGGGCCGGACCCGGCGCCGGGGCCGCCGCGCCGGATCGTGCTGCCGGCGGGCGCCTGTGACACCCATGCCCATGTCATCGGCGGGCCGCCCGGCTATCCGCTGGTCGACAGCCGCAGCTACACCCCGCCCGAGGCGCCGCCGGCCGCCTATCTCGGCATGCTCGACGCCGTCGGCATGGCCCGCGGCGTGCTGGTCCAGGTCAGCGTGCACGGCACCGACAACCGGCTGATGGCCGAGACGCTGGACGCCAACCCGGGCCGGCTGCGCGGCATCGCCGTGGTCGAAGCCGACGCCCCGGATGCCGAGCTGGCCCGGCTGAAGGAGGCCGGCGTCGTCGGCCTGCGCCTCAACGTGCTGTTCGGCGGCGGCATCGGCTTCGACCGGCTCGAGCGCCTCGGCGACCGCTGCCGCGAGCTCGGCTGGCACCTGCAATTCCTGCTCGATGCCCGGACCTTGCCGGAGCTGGCGCCGCGGCTGGAGCGGCTGCCGGTGCCCTTCGTCATCGACCATATGGGCCATATGCCGGCCTCGGCCGGGATCGAGCATCCCGGCTTCCAGGCGCTGCTCGGCCTGCTGCGCCAGGGCCGGGGCTGGGTCAAGCTGTCCGGCGCCTTCCGGGTGTCGACCGCCGGGCCGCCCTATGCCGACACCATCCCCTTCGCCCGCGCCCTGGTCGCGGTCGCGCCGGACCGGATGGTGTGGGGCAGCGACTGGCCGCATGTCGCCCATCCCGGCGCGATGCCGAATGTCGGCGAGCTGCTGGACCTGCTGGCCGACTGGGTGCCCGACCCGGCGCAGCGCGACGCCGTCCTGGCGGCCAACCCGGCCCGGCTGTACGGGTTCGCCTGACCGGGACCTGACGGGGCCACGGATCGGGATCGGCCGCGGACCGGTTGATACGGGCGTGATGATGCAGCCCGGCAGGCCATGAAAGTCGCGACCTTCAACGTCAACGGCATCAACGGCCGTCTGCCGGTGCTGCTGCGCTGGCTGGCCGAGGCCGCGCCCGACATCGTCTGCCTGCAGGAGCTGAAGGCGCCGCAGGACAGGTTCCCGGCGGCCGCGATCAGGGCCGCGGGCTATGGCGCGATCTGGCACGGCCAGAAGGGCTGGAACGGCGTCGCCATCCTAGTGCGCGGCGCCGACCCGATCGAGACGCTGCGCGGCCTGCCGGGCGATCCGGACGACAGCCACAGCCGCTACATCGAGGCCGCCATCGCCGGCGTGCTGGTCGGCTGCCTGTACCTGCCGAACGGCAACCCGGCGCCCGGCCCGAAATTCGACTTCAAGCTGCGGTGGTTCGAGCGGCTGGGCGCCCGCGCCGCCGAGCTGCTGGCCACAGGTGCCCCGGTCATCCTGGCCGGCGACTTCAACGTCATGCCGACCGACCTCGACGTCTACAAGCCGGAGCGCTGGGTGGACGACGCGCTGTTCCGGCCGGAGGTGCGGGAGGCGTTCCGCCGGCTGCTGGCGCAGGGCTGGACCGATGCGCTGCGGCGGCGGCATCCCGGCGAGCGCGTCTACACCTTCTGGGACTATTTCCGGAACGCCTATGCCCGGGACGCCGGCCTCAGGCTCGATCACCTGCTGCTGAGCCCCGCGCTGGCCAAGCGGCTGAAGGCGGCCGGCGTCGACCGGCATGTGCGCGGCTGGGAGAAGGCGAGCGATCATGCGCCGACCTGGATCGAGCTCAAGAAGGCCCGGTAAGCTGACGTGAAGGGAGGGCGAGGCCGATGTGCAACGAGTACAGCTCCAGAGTGGACGTCGCGACCATCAACCAGGACTTCGCGGCGGCCGGGGTCGAGCTCCGCGCCCCGGAGGGCATGCCGAATCTCGAGGCCCGGGACAGCATCAGGATCACCGACACCGCGCCGATCATCCGCATGGCCGGAGGCGGGGCGGCCGACCTGGTGCAGCGGCGCTGGAGCTGGCCGGGGCCGGGCGGCCGGCCGGTCTACAACTTCCGCTCCGACGGCCGCGAATTCGCCACCGGCCGCTGCCTGATCGTCGCCGACGGCTTCACCGAGTTCACCGACCCGGCGGACCCGGCCAGGAAGCGCAAGGACAAGTGGCGGTTCACCCGGGCGGGGCAGCCCTGGTTCTGCATCGCCGGGATCTGGCGGGCGGCCCCCGATGTCGGCGAGGCCTTCACCATGCTGACCACGGCCCCCGGACCGGATATCGCGCCCTATCACGACCGCCAGGTCGCCGTCCTGGACCGCGCCGGCTGGGCTGCCTGGCTCGACCCCGCGGTGTCGGCGAAGACCCTGCTGGCGCCGCTGCCGGCCGGAAGC
The DNA here is from genome assembly GCA_019508225.1 of Inquilinus limosus. Classification (GTDB taxonomy): domain Bacteria; phylum Pseudomonadota; class Alphaproteobacteria; order DSM-16000; family Inquilinaceae; genus Inquilinus; species Inquilinus limosus_D. Next base: position 6,066 of record JAEKLZ010000303.1, read on the forward strand.
CTGACGGTCGAGCAGGTCGGCTGACCGGCCCGACCGCAGGGCTCCGGCGGCACCGCATGGCAGATGCGCGCCGCGGTCCCGGCACCGCCGTCAAAAGAACACGAATCCTGCCTCAGTCTTCGCCTTCGTTCGGGGGCTCTTCCCCGGCTGCTCTTCACGCGCGTCGGTCACATGCTCGATGACACCAGGTTCGCCGACTTGATCGGCCAGACCTATGACGCGGCCCTGGGCCAGGAGGACTGGGCCGTCATGCTGGAACGCCTGTCGGGCGTGCTCGGCGGCGATTCCTCCGTGGTCCTGCAGCGCTCGGCCCGGCGGGGCCGGCCGGGGCAAGCGGTCCGGGTCCGCGCCGATCCCGACTATGTGCCGCTGTTCGACCGCTACTACCGCGACCTGTGCCCGATCCTGCCGATGCTGGGCGGGCTGCCCAGCGGCTCGGTCTTCGTCGACTTCATGATGATCCCGGAAGCGACGCTGATGCGGACCGAGTACCGGACCGACTACGCGCTGCCGCAGGACCGCTACAGCAGCCTGTACTGGACCGATACCGACGGCCGTGGCGCCGGCGCCTATCTGACCGTGTGGCGGTCGCGGCGTCGGCCGGGCTGGGACAGGGACCAGATCCGGCTGCTGCGGCATCTCGGGCCGCATCTGTCGCGGGCGCTGTCGATCGAGCGGCGCCTGGCCGACACCGCCGCCGCGCCGGACGGCGGTCGGCTCAGCCCGCGCGAGCGGGACTGCCTGGCCCAGGTCGCCCGCGGCCGGTCCAGCAAGCAGGTCGCCCGCCTGCTGGACCTGTCGGCCTACACGGTCGACGAGTATGTGGCCTCGGCGATGCGCAAGCTGGGCGCGGCCAGCCGCACCGAGGCCGTCGCCCGGGCCCTGAGCCGCGGATGGCTCAGGGCCTGACGGCCGTCAGGTGCCGACGGGCTTCATCTGGAGCACCACCGGGGCGGCGTTGTTCTGGCGAACCAGGGCTGGGCCGCCGGGGCCCGCGGGAACCAGGGTGATGTTCACCGGCGAGGTATATTTGTTGTCAGCGCCGCTGGCGGAATCGATCGCCCAGCCGATGCCGCCGCCCAGGATGATGTTGCCGACCGTCGCGCCGGCAACGTCCGATTTGTTCATGAAGGTCGCCGTCTGGTACCCCGTCTTGTCGCAAGAAATCGTGATGTCGTGCTTGGTCTTCTTGATGGTGGTGGCGGCCGGCGTCACCGGAATGGTCGCAATCACGGTGCCTTCCCGTTGAAACTGGCACAAGGCCCCCGGCGGGTTGGTGTTGACCGCGATTTCCTGGGACGTGCCTTCGATGATGGAAGAACAGGCGCTCAGGCTCACCGCCGCGGCGAGTGACGTCAGAAATACCTTCATCACAATCTCCGAATCCAAAGTTTGTAAATGTATGAATTGCGAAAAATTCAACGCGAATGAATTCTTATCTTTCGGGCCGGGGAAGTAAAGAGGTGGCCTCGGCGGTCCGCCGGGGCCGAGGCCATCGGGATGGCCCCGGTCCCGGCCAGCGGTCACACCCCGGTCGCCGCGCGCAGCGCCTGGTCGAGGTCGGCGATGATGTCGCCGACCGATTCCAGGCCGATCGAAAGGCGGATCACCTCCGGCCCGGCGCCGGCGGATTTCAGCCCCTCCGGCGTCAGCTGGCGGTGGGTGGTCGAGGCCGGGTGGATGATCAGCGACCGGGCGTCGCCGATATTGGCCAGGTGGCTCAAGAGCTCCACCCCCTCCACCACCTTCACGCCGGCATCGAAGCCGCCCTTGACGCCGAAGGTGAAGACCGCGCCGGCGCCGCGCGGCAGGTACTTCTTCGCCAGCGCGTGGTATTTCGACGACGGCAGGCCGGCATAGTTGACCCACTCCACCGCCGGGTGGGTGGAGAGGAATTCCGCCACCTTCTGCGCATTCTCGATGTGCCGGTCCATGCGCAGCGACAGCGTCTCGATGCCGAGCAGGGTCAGGAAGGCGTTCAGCGGCTGCTGGTTGACGCCGAGGTCGCGCAGGCCGACGGCATGGCCGTAGAAGGTGTAGGCCAGGTCGCCGAAGGTCTCGTGGAAGCGCAGGCCGTGATAGCCCGGCTCCTCGCCGGTCAGGCCCTTGAACTTGTCGGACTGGGCCCAGTTGAAGCGGCCGGAATCGACCACCACGCCGCCGACCGAGGTGCCGTTGCCGGACAGGAACTTGGTGGTGGAGTGGACGACGATGTCGGCGCCGTGTTCGAACGGCCGGCACAGATAGGGTGTCGCCATGGTGTTGTCGACGATCAGCGGCACGCCCAGCTCGCGCGCCACGGCGGCGATCGCCTGCAGGTCGCTGACCACGCCGCCGGGATTGGCCAGGCTCTCGACGAAGATCGCCTTGGTCTTGTCGTTGGCGGCGCGGCGGATGTTCTCCGGGTCGTCGACATCGACGAAATGCGTGGTCCAGCCGAAGGCGCGCTTGAAGCTGTTGCCGAGCTGGTTGATCGACCCGCCATACAGCTTGTTGGCGGCGATGATCTCGGCCCCCGGCTCCATGAACGGGAACAGGGCCAGCAGCTGGGCGGCGTGGCCGGAGGCGGTGGCGGTGGCGCCGACCCCGCCCTCGAGCGAGGCCACCCGCTCCTCCAGCACCGACACGGTCGGGTTGGTCAGGCGGCTGTAGATGAAGCCCAGCTTCTGCAGGTTGAACAGCGAGGCGGCGTGCTCGGCATCCTCGAACACGTAGGAGGTGGTCTGGTAGATCGGCGTCTGCCGCGCGCCGGTGGTCGGGTCCGGCCGCGCGCCGGCATGGATCGCCAGCGTATCGAAGCCCGGGCCGTCATTGGTCTCGGACATGGTTGTTCACCCTCGTTTCTGGATCTTCGACGAAATCACGCGCGACGAGGTGCCCATCCAGCCCAGCTCGCCGTTCAGCCGCGCCCATTCGATCTTCGGGCAGCGGTTCATCACCACCTGGATGCCGGCGGCCTCGGCCTTCGCCGCGGCGGCGTCGTTGCGCACGCCGAGCTGCATCCAGATCACCTTGGGCGGCACCGGCAGGGCCAGCGCCTCATCGACGATCCCCGCCGCCGCCGCGCTGTTGCGGAAGATGTCGACCATGTCGACCGGCACCGGCACATCCGCCAGCCGGGCATAGACCGTCTCCTTCAGGATCGCCTGGCCGGCGACGCCGGGATTGACCGGGATGACGCGGTAGCCCTTGCCCTGCAGATAGGTCATGGCGAAGTAGCTGGGCCGGTTCCAGTTCGGGCTGGCGCCGACCATGGCGATGGTCTTCACCGCGCGCAGGATGCCGCGCAGATACGCATCGTCGTAGCGGTCGTGAGCCGGGGGGCGCTCGTGCTCCATCGCCGTTCAGCGCCCCTGCCAGACCGGCGGGCGCTTGGCGATGAAGGCGTCGATGCCTTCCTCGGCGTCGCGGGCCATCATGTTCCGCACCATCACCTCGCTCGCATATTCATAGGCGCCCTGCAGCCCCATCTCGGCCTGCTGGTAGAACGCTTCCTTGCCGATCGCCAGGGTCAGCGGCGACTTGGCCGCGATCTGCCGGGCCAGGCTCAGTGTCTCGTCGGCCAGCCGCGCGGCGGGCACCACCCGGTTGACCAGGCCCAGCTCGCGCGCCCGGTCGGCGGTGACCGGGTCGCCGGTCAGCAGCATCTCCATCGCCGGCTTGCGGCCGACGGCGCGCGACAGGGCGACCATGGGGGTGGAGCAGAACAGGCCGATATTCACGCCCGGCGTGGCGAAGCGCGCCTCGGCCGCGGCGACGGCGAGGTCGCAGGTGGCGACCAGCTGGCAGCCGGCCGCGGTCGCCATGCCCTGGACCTGGGCGATTACCGGCTTGGGCAGCCGGGTGATCGCCAGCATCAGGGCCGAGCATTGGGCGAAGATGCGCTCGTAATGCTCGCGGCCGGGATCGGCGCGCAGCTCCTTCAAATCGTGGCCGGCGCAGAACACCGGGCCGGCGGCGGCCAGCACCACCACCTTCACCGACTGGTCTTGACGGATCGCCTGCAGCTCGGTCTCCAGCGCCAGCATCAGCGCCAGCGACAGGGCGTTGCGCGCCGCCGGCCGGTTCAGCGTCAGCACGGCGATGCCGTCGTCATCCCGGCGCAGCAGCAGGGCGTCCGCCGCGGAGGAGGCGGGGAGGGCGGCGGGCAACGGGTCGGCGGACATGGCTGTTCCTCGGGGCCGGGCGGTGCGGACGCACTCTACCCCGGCAGCCGCCGGATGAAACAGTCACGACGTCGACCATCCCGCCATGGTGCGGCCGGAGCCACCCCTCACCCTCCCGTCGCCAACGCGACGGGCCCCTCCCTCTCCCCGACTATGGCAGTCACACATCGATCAGTGAGACCGACCGCAGGTATGCGAACAGATTGCCTCTCCCGCTTGCGGGAGAGGTCGGACATCCGAAGGATGTCCGGGTGAGGGGATAGCGGCCTCGCCGAAAGCGCAGCTTCGCCAGGAACGGCCGCACGATCCACCCCGTCCTGAAACGCTGATTCAGTGTCGCGGCCGAGCGGCCCTCACCCGGTCTCGCTGCGCGAGCCCGACCTCTCCCGCAAGCGGGAGAGGCAACGAACGGGACCCGACGAGCGTGCGGATGAGATGTGTGAATGCCGTAGCTTTGGGAGATGGAGGGGGCTGGCGACGGGTGGGTGAGGGGGCTTGCGCCGACGGATCCGACGGCAAGCTGGTCCCTCAATACTGGCTTCGCTTCCCCGAGACGATGTGGATGATCGCGGCGGGGTCGGAGATCCAGAAGCCGTCGAAGCCGTCGGGCAGGCGCTCGATCTCGTCGCGGCGGGCGACGCCAGCGGCGGCGAGATGCTCGGCCGCCTGCGGCACGTCGTCGGCCACGATCTCCAGCCACAGCTCGGCCTGGCTGAGCGCCTCGACCCGGTCGATCCACAGCTGGTTGGCGCCGAATTCGAAGCCGATCGCCGGCGGATGGTTGTCCAGCGGCTTCAGGCCGATCACGTCGCGGTAGAAGCGGACCGTGGCGTCGTATTGGTGCGGTGG
>JAEKLZ010000304.1 GCA_019508225.1 Inquilinus limosus
GGACGAAGGTGAAGTACGGGATCATGCCGGTGCCCAGGAACAGCAGCAGGCTGGTGCCGAAATCCGCCTGCCGGCCGATCGCGGTGAAGATCGTCATCATCATCGTCAGCTGCAGCATCGGCTCGAGCAGCTCGAGCAGGTAGCTGAGGCGCGAATGCTTGGCGTGCATCCGCATCTCGCGCAGCATCAGCGAGACCAGGACCCGCAGCTGGACCGCCACGGCCGAGCCGAAGCGCGTCGGCGCCAGCGCGGTCATGGTGCAGCTCCGGAGAGGCAGGCGCCCGTCGGCATCGCAGAGGCCGTTTGGAAATGCGCTGGCGCGAGTCGGCTGGCGATGATTTCGAGAACCGGCGCGCAGCGGACATTTCGTCCGTGAGCACCGGAAGCGCAGAAATCGACGTCAGACGGCCGTGCCAGTAGCATTTCCGGACGGCCTCTCAGATCATGTGGTCGCGCACGGCATAGACCGTGAGCATGGTGATGGCCCAGGCGACGCCGGCGATCAGGAACACGATGAACACGTCCTCGACCCGCTCGGGATACAGCGGGAACTCGGCCAGCGACGGCTCGACATAGGGCATCAGATAGGTGCGGTCGGACATGGCGCTGCTGCGCACCTGGTCCAGCGCGGTCAGCATGTTCTGGTAGCTCTGCTGCGCGAACTGCATCTCCAGCCGGATGTCCTCGTAATCCGACAGCGTCGCGGCATAGCCCTCGCTGTTCGGATTGCCGGCCGGGGCGGCGCCGGCGCCGAGCTCGCCCTCGATCTTGCCCAGCTGGTCGCGGGTGGCCGCGATGTTGTTCTTCAGCACCTTGATGGTCGGTGCGTCCGGCGCCATGTGGGTCGACAGCGAGGTCAGCTGCGCTTCCATCTGCGCCAGGTTGGTGCGCAGCTGCAGCGACAGGCCCAGGGTCCCGGAGGCGCTGGTCGACAGGTCGGGGGTCTGCTGCACGTTGCGGAACTGCCGCAGCTTGGCGGTGACCTCGCGCAGCCGGTCCTCGGCGTTCTTGACGTCGCGCTCGGCGAAGCGGACCGCGTCCTCGCGGGCGCGCTCGGCGATGCGGTTGACCAGGCTCTCGCTGGAGGCGATCAGCGCCTTGGCGACGCGCAGCGAATCCTCCGGGCTGAAGGCGCGGACCTGGACGATCGAGATGCCGGTCGACACGTCGAAGCTGGCGTCGACCCGGTTCTGCCAGTACGTCACCAGCTTCTCGATCGGCACGGTGGGGTCGAGCCGCGACAGATAGTCGGCGCTCTGGCTGCTGTAGATCGCGCGCAGGTCGACGGTCTTCAGCAGGTCGCCCACCGCCTCGCGGCTGGTGATGTAGTCGGCGACGATGAAATTGTCGCTGAAGGCCGACAGCCGGGCCGACTGGCCCAGCGCCGCGCCGACCAGATCGGTGGTCGCCGACGAGGCCGAGGCGTTCGACGATTTCACCGCGAAGCGGAACTCGGACACATACTGGTCGGCGGCGAAATACAGGTAGTAGGCGGCGCCGGCCGCGGTCGGCAGCACCACCATCAGCAGCAGCGACAGCCAGAACCCGGCCGACAGCCTGGCCTTGCGGGCGGGCAGCCGCAGCGGCTCGGCCTGGGTATCGTAGCGGCGCTCAAGCGGCGTGCGCCGGGCCGTCGGCGGCGGTGCGCGCCGCACCGCCGGCACGTCACGGAAGCCGGTCACCAGCTCATCGGCCGGCCGGTGCCGGCTGGGCAGCGAGGTGATGGTGGCATCGGATGGGGCAGCCGCGTCCTCCGCCTCGTCCCCGGCGGCATCGCTGCCGCCACGGCGGGCGGCCATCCGCGCCCGGGCGGCGCGCAGCTCGGCGACAGTCCGCCGCGACGCTGGCGCATCCTGGGAACCGCCCCGGGAGTCCGAGACCGAAGCCTGCTGGTCTGGCGTTTCAGAGAGATCTTCCGAGGGATTGTCCGGTGTCTTGCCCAAGCCATGCCTCACGAGAGTCGGGGTGGCTGCGCTTCCGTTCGCTGCACCGCAGCATAGCAGACCGGATGCGACGAGGAAACCTTCGAAACCACCAAACCTATTCGATGTGTCGCGGATTCTTCAACGAAACCTTTGATCAGTCTCCGCCAGAACCGGCGTCGCGGCCGCGGTCTGGGCGTCAGCCTCGGCCCGTGCCCCGGCCGGCAGCAGCCGCCGGTACATCTCGCCCAGCCGGGCGCGGTAGCGTTCCGGCGAATAGAGATCGGCCTGCCGCCTGCCGCGCTGCACCAGGTCGCCGCGCAGCTCGGCGTTGCTGTCGAGGGCGCGGATCGCCTCGGCCAGCGCGTGGGTGTCATAGGGGTCGATCAGCATCGCCGCGTCGCCGGCCACCTCCGGCAGGGCGCCCTCGGTCGAGGCCAGGACGGGCGTGCCCAGGCGCATCGCCTCCAGCACCGGCAGGCCGAAGCCTTCGTACAGCGACGGGAAGGTCACCGCCTTGGCGCCGCGGATCAGGCTGACCAGCAGCGGGAAGGGCGCGTAGTCGATGCGGTGGACCCGGTTCCGGGTGAAGGTCAGGGTGTCGACCTGCTCGAGGTAGCGGATCGACGAATCGTTCAGCAGCTTCAGCTCCTGGTCGGTCTTCCAGGCCAGCTTGCCGATGATCACCAGCGGCGTCTTGATCTGGCTGGCGAGATAGCCCTCGATCAGCCGGCCGATGTTCTTCTTCGGCTCGATCGCGCCGAAATAGAGCAGATAGCCCTTGTAGGTCAGGTTGAACGTGCCCTCGACCTCGCGCTTGACCGCCTCCTCCGGCTTCTCGGCGTATTTCGCCGGGATGTCGACCGCTTGGTAGGTGTTGGTGATGCGCTCCTCGGGGTAGCCGAACAGGTCGACGATGTCGCGCTTCGAGGTCTCCGACACCGTGACGATGTGGTCGGCCTTGCGCAGCAGCATCCGCACCAGCCGGTGGTAACGGCGCTTGTTGTCGAGCGTGGTGTAGGGCAGCCGCAGCGGCACCAGGTCGTGGATGGTGTAGATGTTGCGGGCGCCGGCCATGCGCAGCGGCAGCGGATAGGTCCAGTGCATCAGCCGCGGCGTGTCGCGGGTGGTCACCGTCAGCCGGTTGCGGTAGATCGCGAAGTGCCGGTAGGAGCGGCTCCACAGGTCCGGCACCGAGCTGATCTGGTCGTAATAGGGCATCCGCGACCGGTAGGTCCTGGCGATCACCTTGCCGGTGATCGGCACCGGCTTGGCCCGCACCCCCGCCGGCGAATGGATCAGCTCGTTGACGTAGCGCAGGAACTCCAGCCAGCGCGGCGCCTCGCCGACATTGGCGGGGTCGAAGAAGGCGATCTCGCGCAGCAGCTGCTGGGTGCTCGGCGCCGCCCGGCCGCCATACAGCACCTCGGTGCGGTAGCCGAGATTGTGCAGCTCGTAGCTCAGGTTCCGGGCATAGGTCGCCACCCCGGTGCCGGTTTCGAGGCCGAGATTGTAGCCATCGATCATGATCGTCTGGGTCACGGCGTGGTCCTGTGCTGTCCGGCGACTCGAAGCGAGGCTTCGGTATGGCCCCGATGGCGGTGCGCCCTATCGGACCATAGCTTCACTCATGCTGCCATCCGAGATTTGGTGGGCGACCATAGGTATAAAACCTAAAGTGGCCTGCGAAAACAGGAATTTCAGGTTCAGAGTCCGGGAAGCCGCTCCGTGCCTCGGTTTCAGGAGTCGGATATGAAACCCCGCGCAGATGCAGCATTGGCTATTGCGCTCGAAATCTGATATGCACCAAGCATTCGCGCCGCGGCGCACGGCAGAAGAGACGACGGCTCCATGACCTGGCGACTGGCTTGGCTCGTTCCCGCCGTTCTTGTGCTCCCCGCCTGTGGCGAGCTGCCGAGCAACGGTCCCCTGGCCGGCCAGATTCTGGCGTCGGGCGAGAAGGCATCAGCGGCGGAGTTGGCCAAGGAGGTCGACACCCGCTACGCCATCGTCGATCTCAACGAAACCACGATCGCGGCGTTCAGCCGAGCCCCGCGGCCCAGCCTGATGCAGCGCTTCGGCGACAACGCGCCGGCGCCGTCGCAGCAGATCGGCGTCGGCGACACCGTCTCGGTGTCGATCTGGGAGGCGGGCACCGGGCTGTTCGCCAGCGGCAGCGTCACCCCGACCGGGGCCGACGGGGCGCACAGCGTCACCTTGCCGCCCCAGATCGTCGACCAGCGCGGCAACATCTCCGTGCCCTATGCGGCGACGCCGATCCGCGCCGTCGGCCGCACCCCGACGCAGGTCGCCGATGCGATCGAGAAGGCGCTGACCAGCCAGGCCAGCCAGCCGCAGGTGATCGTCACGGTGCCGGAATCGAGCTCGGCCTCGGCCTCGGTGCTGGGCGACCAGACCGGCGCGGCGCGGGTGCCGCTCAACATCCGGGGCGAAAGGCTGCTCGACGTCGTCGCCCAGGGCGGCGGCATCCGGTCGCAGCCGGCCGAGACCTTCATCACCCTGACCCGGGCGGGGGTCGCGGAAACGGTCGGCCTTCCCACCATCCTGCAGAACCCGACCGAGAACATCTACATCCAGCCGGACGACACCATCTACATCACCCGCCGGCCGCAGACCTACACGGCGCTCGGCGCGGTCAGCAGCTCCGGTGAGCTGCCGATCGACCAGGATCCGTTCACCCTGGCACAGGCCGTGGGCCGGTCCGGCGGGCTGGCGCCGAACGCCGCCGATGCCAGCGCCGTCTTCATCTTCCGCTTCGAATCGCGGCCGGTGTTCCAGTCGATGCGGCCGACCTCGCCCCTGCTGGCATCGCGACAGCCGGTGCCGGTGGTCTACCGCCTCAGCTTCGAGGATCCACGGGGCTTCTTCTATGCCCAGCAGTTCCCGGTGCGCCCCCGCGACCTGATCTATGTCGGCACCGCCTCCTCGGTCGAGTTCCTGAAGTTCCTGTCGGTGGTGCGCGGCGCGATCTCGGTCGGCACCCCGGCGACGACGGTGGTGTCGGGCGGCTGACGCCGGCGGCTGGGAGAGGCGGCGCCATGCCGGTCGTGCCCGAGCTGATCGGCCTGGCCGGCGGCGCCGTCGCCTGGGAGGCCGTGGACGCGCTGGCCTTGCCGCGGCGGGGAATGCTTGGCGGCAGCCGCGCCGCCATCCTTGGCCGGGCCGTCGTCTTCCTGCTGCTGCTCGGCGCCTGGCTTGGCCTGTTCGGGCGCTTCTGGTTCGCGCTCGCGGCCAGCCTGATCACGCTGGCCATCCTGGTGGCGATCTCGAACGCCAAGCATCGCAGCCTGTACGAGCCGCTGGTGTTCTCGGACTTCGCCTTCATCCCGCCGATGCTGCGCCACCCGAGCCTGTTCTACATCGAGCGGCGCGAGGGCCTGGCCCTGATCGGCGTCACCGGGCTGCTGCTGGCGGTGATCGCGGCCTGGGTCGGGCTGGAGTCGCGCAGCATCCCGGTCCCGGCGCAGCTGGCGCTGCTGGCGGCCGAGGCGGTGCTGGTCGGCCTCGCGGCCTTCGCCCTGCCCTGGCCGAAGGGGCTGACCTTCGCCGATCCCGCCGATCCGCGCGGCACGATCCGGCGCTTCGGGCTGGCGCTGTCGCTGCCGACCGCGTGGCTGCGCTGGTGCGGCGAAGGCCGCCGGCCCCTGCCCGGACTGCCGCCGCCTGCATCCGGCGCGGATGCCGACGCCGTGATCGTGGTCCAGTCCGAATCCTTCATGGATCTGCGCCGCATCGGCATCCCGACGGCGCTGCCGGAATTTGACCGGCTCAGGCCCCGCGCCCTGGTCCAGGGCCTGCTCGAGGTGTCGTGCTTCGGCGCCTACACGCTGCGACCGGAGGTTTCGGTGATCACCGGCCTCGGTGCCAAGGACCAATCCTTCGACGGCCTCCATCCCTATCTGCGGCCGCAGCGCTTCGCCCCGGCCTCGCTGGCGGCGGCGCTGCGCGGCCAGGGCTGGCGCACCGTGTTCCTGCATCCCTATGACGAAACCTTCTTCCGCCGGCGCGAGGCGATCCCGGCCCTTGGCTTCGAGCGCTTCATCGGCCAGCGCGACCTGCCGGACGCCGAGCGCAGCGGCTACTACATCTCCGACGCCGCCGTGGCCGGAGTGATCGAGGACGAGCTGCAGCGGGCGCGGGCGGACGGGGTCCGGCTGTTCCTGGTCTGCGTCACCATGGAGGCGCACGACCCTTTCCGCCCGGGCCGCGTGCCCGGGAAGGACGCGCCGCTGGAGCAGTATCTGCACCATATTGGCCACGCCGACGCGATGCTGGCCCGGTTGGCGGCTCATTTCGACGCGGCGGCGGAGCGGGTGCTGCTGGCCTTCTACGGCGACCACGCCCCGGTTCTGGCCGAGGTGGATCCTGAGCGCGAGCGGCGCACCGACTTCATGATCCTGGACTGCGGCCGCGCCGCGCTTCAGCCGGCAAGCACCGCAGCGGTGCAATGGCGGCCGGAGCAGATCAACCGCTTCATCCGCTCCTGGCTGGCCGACGGCACCATCGATGCGGGCCCACGGGGAACCGGGAACAGGACTGATCCGTCATAAGGGAAAGCAGCTTCAGGGGATCCATCCATGCTGACCCTCGATCGGCGCTTCACCTTCCGCGGCCAGAGCGTGGCCTGGGGCGCCTTCGGCGACGGGCCGCCGCTGGTCCTGCTGCACGGCACGCCGTTCTCGTCCCAGGTCTGGCGCCGGATCGCGCCGCTGGCCGCGGCCCGCTGGCGGGTCCATGTCTTCGACCTGCTCGGCTATGGACAGTCGGAGCAGCGCGACGGCCAGGACGTGTCGCCGGCCGTCCAGAACGCCCTGTTCGCGGCCCTGCTGCAGGAATGGGGGCTGGAGCAGCCGGAGGTGCTGGCCCACGACTTCGGCGGCATGACCGCGCTGCGGGCCCACTATCTCGAAGGCTGCCGCTACCGGCGCCTGACCCTGATTGACCCGGTGGCGCTGCCGCCCTCCGGCTCACCCTTCTTCCTCCATGTCGCGGCGCATGAGGCCGCCTTCGCCGGGCTGCCGGACTATGCCCATGAGGCGCTGCTGCGGGTCTACATCCAGGGCGCGGCGCGCAACCCGCTGACCGAGGAGGCGATGGCGATCCACATGCGGCCGTGGCAGGGCGAGGTCGGGCGCCCCGCCTTCTACCGCCAGATCGCGCAGATGCACGACCGCTATCTCGAGGAGATCGCGCCGCGTTACGCCCCGATGCCTTGGCCGGTCGAGATCCTGTGGGGCGAGGAGGACCGCTGGATCCCGATCGCCCAGGGCGAGCGGCTGGCGGCGAAGCTCACCGGCGGGGCGCTGACCCGCGTGCCCGAGTCCGGCCATCTCATGCAGGAGGACGCGCCCGAGGCGATCGTCGCGGCCCTGTTCCGGGGGATGTGACCGTCCGTCGGTCTCTCAGCAGATGCTGTATTTGCGACGGACGTCGGCGACGACGTCGTCGAAGATGTTGAAGTGCTTATCCCAGGTCGGCGCCTTGAAGCGGGCCAGCCGCGCCATCTGCGCCTGCCGGCGCGGCGAGTTCGGCTTGGCATATTCCATGATCATCTCCATCCAGCCGGGGCCGTCCAGCGGATCGAGATATTCCGGGATGTTGTTGCCCAGCTCGTGGAACACCGGCAGGTCGGAGCAGATCACCGGCACCGAGCAGGACAGGCCTTCGACCAGCGGCAGGCCGTAGCCTTCGGCGAAGGACGGAAACAGCACGCCGCGGGCGCCGATCATCAGGCGGTGCAGCACCGCGTCGGGCACCCGGCCGCATTCGATGACATGGTCCGAGATCTGCTCGCAGCGCTCGATCATGTCGATGACGTTCTCGTTCTCCCAGCCGCGGCGGCCGACGATCACCAGCTTCGGCGCGGCCGCGCCCAGCTTCTGCACCAAAGCGCGCCAGACCTGGAGCATGAACAGATGGTTCTTGCGCGGCTCGATCGTGCCGATGATCAGGAAGTACGGCTCGCTCTCCAGGTCGTTGACCTTCTGCGGCGCGAAGCGGCGATCGACCCCCAGCGGTGCGACGAACACATCGTCCATGCTGCCGTGGTGGTGCTGCACATGCTTCATCAGGTCGCGCTTGGTCTGCTGCGAATTGACGATGGTGGCGGCGGCGGTGGTCGAGATCGCCTCGATCCGGGCGACATGCCGCTCGGCATGGCCCGGCCGGACATATTCCGGATGGTCGATCGGGATCAGGTCGTGCACCAGGTAGATCGGCGCCAGCTTGCGGCGAGCCACCAGGCGCTGCAGCGTCGCCGGCTGGTGCAGCCCCTCATGTGAGACGTTGACGTAGATCGCCTGCTGCCGCCGGGCGCTGATGCTGATCATGCGCGACAGCAGCCCGCGGGCGCCGAGCAGGGCGTCCATGCCGAGCTGCAGGAGGGGAGCCGAGGGCCGGGGCGTGGGGGTCGACGACGGCAAGGCAGTCGTCGCGCTTCCGGCGTTGAACTGCTCCGTCGACACGCCGATGAAGCGGGCGATCCGCTCCGCATCCTTGGCCCGGATGCGATGGGCACCGAAGCTCCAGCGTTCCATCCGGCTGGCGACGAACTGGGCGAAGGCCGGCGTCGACAGCTGCCAGTAGCGCGAGCGCCAGCGGGCGATGTACTGGACCTCGCCCGGATAGCGCTCCAGCAGGTGCCGGCCATAGGTCAGCTCCACGCGATCGACGCCCGTCGGCGTCGCGCTGCCGGATCGGCGCACCAGCCGGGTCACGTCGAACAGGATCTGGTCCTGAGCCATACGTCCTGCTCCTCTGCAAGCTGTCGTCCGGCCGCCGGATGCCGGCGGCGCGGTCGTCAGGGGGACACATCGTCCTCGATGAAACCTTACCTGGACGTTGCGCTCCCCTGGTCTGCCGGTGCCAGGATCCGGAGATCCTTGGCCGATGGCATGACGGTTTTACGACGACCGCCTGTGCATGAACCCGAAACCAAGTTCGGGTAAGCTATCACCAGTCTTCGAGCAATAGGAAATCTTTTTTGCATCGCACAACATTCGACAAGATGAATATTAAAATCTGCAAAATCCAAGCAAGCGGCGCTCCTCCGATGAAGCTTCCGATGCCGTCGAACGTGCCCGGCACCCCGTGCCTGCGGCGGCGGAATGCGGTAACTAGGGCAGAGTGAATCATGTCTCCCCAGGTTTCGCGGGCCGCACAGTCGGCCTGCCCTTGCCCATCGGAGAGATCGGAATGAGCCTGTCCATTGCCCAGCGCCTGCACCGCCTGGACGCCCGCATCGCCGAGATCCTGTGCTGGCGCGAGCAGGCCAGCGAGCCGATCGGGGAGTGGCGCTGCGACGGAAGGCGCCTGTCGCTGGGCGATCCCTGGCCGCACACCGAGGGCGTCCTGGCCTTCGCCGCCGAGGCCGAGGTCCCGGCCGCCTGGCCGCTGGACGAGGTCCGGCTGCGGCTCGATGTCGGCGGCGAGAGCCTGCTGACCCTGCATGAGGACGGCGCCGGGACGGTCCGGTTCGGCCTCGACCCGAATCATCGCGAGTTCCCGCTGCGCGCTCGCCGGCTCCGGATCGAGACCGAGAGCGTGCCGCGCCTGCCCTTCGGCCAGCCGGTGCATCATCCCCGCCTGGCCGAGGCCCGGCTGGTCTGGATCGACGGCGCGGTGCACCGCCTGGCGCTGCTGCTGCGCCAAGTCTGGGAAACGGCAACGGCGCTGGGCGAGCATGAGGCGGTGCCGCATCTGGTGGCGGCGGCCGAGACTGCGCTGTGGTCGCTGGAATGGCCCTCGGCCACCGGCGCCTATCTGGCCCGCACCGCGGCCCTGCCGCAGCAGCAGGCGATCTGGCGCCTGCCGCCGCTCGACCCGCAGCCGCCGGCGCTGGGCGAGGCCGAGCGGGCGGCCGCGATCGCGGCGCATGACGGGCTGGTGGTGACGCTGCGCGGGCTGAAGGAACGGTATCCGCCGCAGGGGCGGCTGGCAATCACCGGCCACGCCCACATCGACCTTGCCTGGCTGTGGCCCTATGCCGAGACCCGGCGCAAGGCGCGGCGCACCTTCCACACCGCGCTGCGGCTGATGGAGCGCTTCCCGGATTTCGTCTTCAACCAGTCGACCGCCGCCTATTACGCCCAGATCGAGGCCGACGACCCGGAGCTCTTCGCCGCGATCCGCGAGCGGGCGGCGGAGGGGCGCTGGGAGACAATTGGCGGGCTGTGGGTCGAGCCCGACACCAACATGCCGACCGGCGAGAGCCTGGTGCGCCAGACGCTGTATGGCCAGCGCTATTTCGAGCGGACCTTCGGCCGCCGCCATAGCGTGTGCTGGCTGCCCGACTGTTTCGGTTTCTCGCCGGCCCTGCCGCAGATCCTGCGCCAGGGCGGCATGGACAGCTTCTTCACCATCAAGGTGAACTGGTCGGAGACCAACCGCTTCCCCCACGACCTGTTCCAGTGGGAAGGCCTCGACGGCAGCCGGGTGCTGGCCCACACCTTCGACAACCCGATCCAGGGCTACAACGGCACCATCCGGGCCGATTGCGTGCTGCCGACCTGGCGCAACTTCCGGGGCAAGACGGCGCATGACGAGAGCCTGCTGGCCGTCGGCTTCGGCGATGGCGGCGGCGGGGTGACGCCGGAGATGCTGGAGAGCCAGGCCCAGCTGGCCGACTTTCCGGCGCTGCCGGAGCTGCGCCCGGCGCGGGTGGAAGACTTCTTCGGCCGGATCCGCGAGCGGGCGGCGGTGGAGGACCTGCCGGTCTGGCTGGGCGAGATCTATCTCGAGCTGCACCGCGGCACCCTGACCAGCCAGGGCCGCACCAAGCGGCTGAACCGCCAAGCCGAGCGAGCGCTGCTCGCGGCCGAGGTCGCCGGCAGCCTGGCCACGCTGCTCGGTGGTCCCGCCTTCGGCAGCCTGGAGCCGGCCTGGCGCGGCCTGCTGAAGAACCAGTTCCACGACATCCTGCCCGGCTCCAGCATTCGCGAGGTCTATGAGGATGCGGAGCGGGAACTGGCCGCCGCCCGCGATGCCGGCCTGGACCGCCAGGCCGAGGCGATGGCGGCGATCGCCGCCGCCCTGCCGGCCGGCGGCACCGCCGACGCGCTGGTGGTGGTCAATCCCGACCTGTCGCCGCGCCCGCTGCGGCTGGAGCTGGAGGGGCAGGCCGTGCTGCACAAGCCGACCGGCCGCGACGCGTTGGCCGGGCGCGGCAACCAGCTGCGGCTCTATCCGGCGGACAAGCCGCGCAGCTGGGACGCCTGGGACATCGAGGCCGACTACGACCGCCAGGGCTTCGAACTGACCGAACTGGAGGAGTCGGAGCTGGTCGAGGACGGGCCGGGCCGGGCGGCGCTGCGGCTGGTCCGCCGCTTCCGCGACTCCACCATCACCCAGACGCTGACTCTCTGGGCCAATTCACCGAGGCTCGACATCCACACCCGGCTCGACTGGCACGACCGGCGGGTGCTGCTGCGCGCGCTGGTGCCGGTGGCGGTGCGGGCGGAAACGGCGAGCTTCGAATGCGCCTTCGGCGTGGTGCGGCGGCCGACCCACCGCAACACCTCCTGGGACCAGGCCAGGTTCGAGGTGCCGGGCCATCGCTTCGCCGACCTGTCGGAGCCGGGCTTCGGCGTCGCCATACTGAATGACGGGAAGTACGGCCACAGCGCGCTCGGCAACGTGCTGGGCCTCAGCCTGCTGCGGGCGCCGATCTACCCCGACCCGCTGGCCGACGAGGGCGTGCAGGAGTTCACCTATGCGATCCTGCCGCATGCGGGCGACTGGCATGAGGGTGGGGTGCGCGAGGTGGCGG
>JAEKLZ010000305.1 GCA_019508225.1 Inquilinus limosus
GATATGCTCGGTCAGGATGTTGCGGGCCGTGCTCTCGGCCTCCTCGATCAGGCGACGCATCTCCTCGTCGATGATCTTGGCGGTCTCTTCCGAGATATTCTGGGTCTGCGTCACCGAATGGCCCAGGAACACCTCCTGGCCGTTCGAGCTGTAGCGCAGCCGGCCCAGCTTCGGCGACATGCCCCATTCGGTCACCATGGCGCGGGCCAGATTGGTCGCCGCCTGGATGTCGCTGGAGGCGCCGCTGGTCACCCGCTCCGGCCCGAAGATCAGCTCTTCCGCCAGGCGGCCGCCGAAGGTCATGGCCAGACGCGATTCCATCTGGATCTTGGCCCAGCTGATGCGGTCGTTCTCCGGCAGGCTGACCACCATGCCGAGGGCCCGGCCGCGCGGGATGATCGTCGCCTTGTGGATCGGATCATGCTCCGGCACGTACAGCCCGACGAGGGCGTGGCCGGCCTCGTGATACGCGGTGGTCTTCTTCTCGGCATCGGTCATGACCATGGAGCGGCGCTCGGCGCCCATCATGACCTTGTCCTTGGCCTCCTCGAACTCGGCATGGGCAACCACGCGCTTGCCGCGCCGGGCGGCCAGCAGCGCCGCCTCGTTGACCAGGTTGGCCAGGTCGGCGCCGGAGAAGCCGGGCGTGCCGCGGGCGATGGTGCGCGGCTCCACATCCGGCGCCAGCGGCACCTTGCGCATATGGACCTTGAGGATCTTCTCGCGGCCCATGATGTCCGGGTTCGGCACCACCACCTGGCGGTCGAAGCGGCCGGGGCGCAGCAGCGCCGGGTCCAGCACGTCCGGGCGGTTGGTGGCGGCGATCAGGATCACGCCCTCATTCGCCTCGAAGCCGTCCATCTCGACCAGCAGCTGGTTCAGCGTCTGCTCGCGCTCATCGTTGCCGCCGCCCAGGCCGGCGCCGCGATGGCGGCCGACCGCGTCGATCTCGTCGATGAAGATGATGCAGGGGGCGTTCTTCTTGCCCTGCTCGAACATGTCGCGGACGCGGGAGGCACCGACGCCGACGAACATCTCGACGAAGTCCGAGCCGGAGATGGTGAAGAACGGCACATTGGCTTCACCCGCGACCGCGCGGGCGGTCAGGGTCTTACCCGTGCCCGGGGGGCCGACCAGCAGCACGCCCTTCGGGATCTTGCCGCCCAGGCGCTGGAACTTCTGCGGATCCTTCAGGAACTCGACGATCTCCTCGAGCTCCTGCTTGGCCTCGTCGATGCCGGCGACGTCGTCGAAGGTGATGCGGCCGGTGCGCTCGGTCAGCAGCCGGGCGCGGCTCTTGCCGAAGCCCATGGCCTTGCCGCCGCCGGACTGCATCTGGCGCATGAAGAAGATCCAGACGCCGATCAGCAGCAGCATCGGCAGCCACGACACCAGGATGTTCAGCAGCGGGCTGGGGCCGTCGATCGGCGCGGCCTGCACGCGGACGCCGGCCTGCGTCATCTTGTTGACGATGTCGGTGTTGTCCGGGACATAGGTCGAGAACGTCCCGCCGCCGCCACTCTGGTTGTAGTGGCCGCTGACGGTGTTGCCCTGAACCTTGGCATCGGCCACCTGGCCCTTCTCGACCGCGGTCACCAGATCGCTATAGGCCACCTCGCCCTGCGAGCTGCGCCCGCCGGAGGTCTGAAACAGGTTGAACAACGCCAGGAGCAGCAGGCCGATGATGATCCACAGCGCGAAGTTCTTGCCGAAATTGTTCACGGACGGTCGCCTCATGTCCCGCGCATACCGCTTGCGCGGCGTCACGGCATCGTGGGTCCCCGGAATGCCTCCGGAGGCTCGTTACTAGATAATATAGCGCCGCGTCTAAACAACCGGGAATCCATTCGGCAGCAACGTCGAAAGCGGCTCGAACCGCAGAATCAGGCCGTTTCCGCTCGTATCGGCCAGGTTCGGGCGTCGCAGCACGTGGCCATTCCGCCACAGCGCCGGCAATACCGCGGCCGCGTCGAAGGGCAGATCGGCGGACCGGCCCTGCCCCGCCGCGGCGTCGCCCCAGGCCGCGATCCGGTCGTCCGGGGCGATATCGGCAGGCGTTTCGATGCGGAAGCGGCCGTCCCAGAGCAAGGATGTGCCGGGGGCCGGCCCCAGGATCTCCGGCAGGAGACGGTGCTCGCGGAACACCAGCAGCCGGTCGCCAGTGGCGCGCAGGCGGCAGCGCCCCAGGGTAAGGCCCAGGGTGCGACCCAGCAGCGCACCGGCGCGCAGCGCCTCTCCCAGCCGCTCCAGGGCTTCAAATCGCGCCTCGGCGCCGCCGCCGATGCAGGCGGTGACGGACGCCAGCAGGCGCCGGGCGATTTCAGGTTCGGCCTGCCGCAGGGCCGGCAGGTCGATCGCGGCATGGCCGGCGGGGTCGAGCCGCACGGCGCGAGATCCGAGCTCGGCGGCGAGCCGCTGCAGCGCATCGCGGGCCTGGCCGGCGCGGCGGGCCAGGGTGACCAGCCGGTCGTCGGTCAGCCCCTCCGCCGCCAGCACCTCGCGGGCGGCGCGCAGCCGGGCCCGGGCATAGCGGCTGCGGCGGTTGGACGGGTCATCGGCCGGGATCACGCCGAATCCGGCGCAGGTCGCCACCAAGCGGGCCTTCGGCAGATCGAGCAGCGGCCGCAGCAGCCGGCCCCAGGTCGCCGGACGCCAACCGGCCATGCCGGCCAGCCCGTCGACGCCGCTGCCCTTGGCCAGGCGCAGCAGCACGGTCTCGGCCTGGTCCTCGCGGTGATGGGCGACGGCCAGGTCGCGGATGCCGGCGTCGCGGCAGGCCTGGTCCAGCAGCCCGTAGCGGGCGCGACGCGCCTGGTCCTGCGAGGCCCGGGCAGGGGCGTCGGTCCAGGTCAGGATCCGGTGCGGAATATCGTGGCGGGCCAGGGCAGCGCCGGTGGCGGCGGCTTCGGCGGTCGAGTCCGGGCGCAGCCGGTGGTCGACGGTCAGGGCCAGGATCTGGCCGCCCCTCTGCCGGGCCCAGCGGGCGGCGAGGAGGCTGAGCGCCATGCTGTCGGGGCCGCCCGAGACGGCGACGGCAAGGCGAAGGGGCCGGTCGAACGGGCCGAGGCGGTCGAGCCGCTCGGCGAATTCCTTATCCGAGACAGGCTCGGCGGCGACCGGGTCGGTCATGCATCAGCAGCGCATCAGCAGCTGCTGGTCCTTGGCGCGGCGCAGCATCTGCGCCGGGGCGCCGGGATAATCCGCCACCAGCCGGGCGAAGGCGTCGCAGGCCTGGCGGTCCTGCCGGGCGGCGACCAGCGACTGGGCCAGCCGCATCAGCGAATCCGGCGCCCGCGGGCCGCGCGGGTCCATCGACCAGGCGGCGTTGAAGGCGTTGGCCGCCTCGCCCGGGCGGCCGACCGCCAGCAGGGATTCGCCCAGCCAGTACTGGGCGTTGCCGGCCAGGCCGCCGCCGGGATCGGCGGCGATGACCTGGCTGAAGCCGGCGACGGCGCCGTTGTAGTCGCCGCGGTTGTACAGGCCCTGGGCCTGATTGTACGCGGCCGTAGCATCGCCGGGCGCCGTGCCGCCGAGGCCGAAGGATTGCGGCTCGGTCGAGGCGAAGCCCGGCACCTGCGGCGCCGGCCCCGGGTCGACCGCGCCCATCTCCTGCGGCGCGGCCAGGGCGTCGCCCTGGTCGTCATAGCCCGGGGGCACCGGGCCGGCGTCGGACCGCTTCGGCGGCATCAGCGGCGTCGGCGTGAAGGGCTGCGGCGTCCGCGGCGCGGCCGGGGCGCTGCCCTGGGCCGGCGCCTTCCTGGCCGGTGCCGGGGCTGCAGCCGGCGCGGGCCTGGTTCCCTTGGCACCCTCGAGCTCGTTCAGCCGGAACTCGATGTCGGCCTGGGCCCGCTTCAACTGGTCGGCCAGCTGCTGGTTCTGGTACTGCAGCTGCTCGATCTGGCCGGTCAGCTGCGAGATCTGCTGCTCCAGCGTGCTGACCCGGACCTCGAGCTGGGCCTCGTAGCTCTGCGCCCGGCCGGGCCCGGACGGGGCCAGGACCGCGACGGCGAGCGCCGCGGCCGCAAATACACTCCATCGCCTCTGCGAAGCCGGCATGTCGCCTCCACCTCCTTGGTTCGGGGCACGGGTTCGGCCTTGGCCGTGGGACCGATCCTGGACTGATCTTGGGCCGATTCCAGCGGCAAAAATAAGACGCGCCGGGCACAGCGACAACGGCCATGCCGCTGCCGCCGCCCGGCGCGCAAGTCTTCCGTCCAGCGGCGGACCGGGCCACGGGGGCACCGGTCCGCCGGCCGGCGGGATCAGTTGACGACGGTGACCGCCCGGCGGTTCTGCGCCCAGGCCGACTCGTCGTGGCCCGGCACCGCCGGACGCTCCTTGCCGTAGCTGATGGTGGTGACCCGCGACGGGGCAACGCCATTGGCGATCAGGTAGTTGCCGGTCACGGCAACGTTCTGGTACTGCTGCAGCCAGCCGCCCTGCTTGTTCAGCGTGGCCTGGGCCTCGGGGCTCAGGTCAAAGCCGTTGAGCGAGAAGAACACCCGGTCGCCGATGTTCTGAGCCAGATCCTGCTGCGAGCCGGGAACGGCGGTGCCGGAGCCGAGACCGCCGGTGCCGGCACCGGTGCCGGCGTTCTGGGTGGAGCTGCAGGCCGTGGCCAGCAGCAGCGCGCCCATGAGGGACACAATCTTGAGACGCATGGTATTTGCCCCTGACGTGGATCCGACTTTACGATTCGGAAAGCGGTTGAGGGAAAAGCAGGTTACTGCCTGCTCCGCAAGGTATTTCTTGCGTTATTTCTAGCATTTCTGCGGGTTGTCGTCACGGCAACAGTGGCGACCACGCAGCATCGGACGCGTCGAAGGGCGTCGGCACCGCGGCGCTGACCCGGCCTGTGATGTCGACCGTGACCAGCTTGCTGCCGCCGCCGCCGCTCGCCGTGTACATCAGCACCCGGCCATTCGGCGCCCAGGTCGGGCCTTCCGCCAGGAAGCCCGAGGCCAGGTCGCGCTCGCCGGTGCCGTCCGGCCGCATCACGCCGATCGAGAACTGGCCGCGCGTGATCTTGGTGAAGGCGATCAGGTCGCCGCGGGGCGACCACACCGGCGTGCCGTAGGTGCCCTGGCCGAAGCTGAGCCGGCGCACACCCGAGCCGTCGGAGTTCATGATGTAGAGCTGCTGGCTGCCGCCGCGGTCGCTCTCGAACACGATCTGCGACCCGTCCTTGGAGTAGGAGGGCGAGGTCTCGATCGAGGGGTCCGAGGTCAGGCGCTGCACCGACCGGGTGCGCAGATCCTGGACGTAGATGTCGGTGTTGCCGCTCTGCGCCATGCTGAAGATCACCCGGTTGCCGTCCGGGCTGAAGCGCGGCGAAAAGGTCATGTTCGGGAAGTCGCCGAGCGACTCCTGCCGGCCGCTGCCGAGGTCGAGCAGATAGACCCGCGGCTTGTTGCCGACATAGGCCATGTAGGTGATCTGCTGCGTGCTGGGCGAGAAGCGCGGCGTCAGCACCAGCTGCGACCCGTCGGTCAGGAACTGATGGTTGGCGCCGTCCTGGTCCATGATCGCCAGGCGCTTGACCCGGTTGATCTCGGGCCCGGTCTCGGAGACGTAGACGACGCGGGTGTCGAAATAGCCGTCCTCGCCGGTGATGGCGCGGTAGATCTCGTCCGCGATCTTGTGCGCGACGCGGCGCATCAGGGCGCTGTCGCCGGTCAGGGTCAGGCCGGTCAGCTGCTGCTCGGCGCTGACGTCCCAGAGCCGGAAGTCGACGTCGAAGCGGCCGTCGCCGCGCGGCCGGACCTGGCCGGTGACGAGCGCCTGGGCGGCCAGCACCTTCCAGTCGGCGAAGCGCGGTCCCTGCTGCAGCGAGGCCGCGTCCTGGGTGAAGGCGCGCGGGTCGATCGGCGCGAACAGGCCGGAACGCTGCAGATCCGCCGAGATGATCTGGCTGATCTGGCTGCCCACGGAATCACCGGGGAAGTCGGTGATCGCGATCGGCATCGGCTGGGTGACGCCCTGGTTGATGTCAATCCGGATCTCGGCCTGGGCCGGCGCTGCCGCCAGGGAGAGGGATACGACCGCAGCCAGGGCGGCCAGCGTGGTGTGGAGGAAGCCTCGTTTCATAGTCTGCACCTCGGTTCCTGGCTGGTCAGAACATGTCCTTGGGATCGAACACAAGAAGGAACGAATCGTTCGGCCAACCGCCGCCCGGCATCGGCCAGGGTTGGCAAGCCGGGTTCGCGACAGCCCTTCGCGCGGCATTGGCCCACGCCCGGTCGCCACCGTCATCCGCGACGGTGATGTCCTGGGGCAGGATGGTGCCGTCGGGCTGGATCTGGGCGACCCGGATCTGGACGACCGGCTTGGTCATCGCGCCTTCCAGCGGGCCGGTGTTCCAGCACTGCTTGACCTTGTCGCGGATGCGGCCTTCATCGCCACGCGACAGACGGGTGGCGGTGCTGCCCTGCCCTGTTGCCCGCTGAGGACGGTTCGAGCGGCTGCTGCTCGGCCGGGTCGACGTCGAGTCGCTGGTCAGGGCGTCGAGGCCGCTGGTGTCGAGCGACTGAGACTGGCCCTGCGTCGACGCGGCGGCCTGTTGTGATGCCGGCGGAGGCGGCGTCGGCCGCTTGCCGGGTTTCGGCGCGTTCGTCGGCTGGATCGCCATCGGGTCGGCCTGTGCGGTCTCGGCCGGCGGCGTCGGCGGCGACGGAGTCGGGGTCGGCTCCGCCTGCGGCTTGCCCGAAGCGGGGTTCGGCCGCTGCGGCGGCGGGGGTGGCGGAGGCTGTTGCGGCGTGGGCGGAGGCGGAGGCGGCTTCGTCGCCTCGGGCGATGGCGCCTGCACCGGCGGGGGCGGCGGCGTGGGCGGCGGCGGCGTCGGGGTCGGCGGCGTCGGCAGCTCCGGCGCCTGTGGCGTCACCTTGGGCGCCGGGGGAGTCGGCGGCGGAGGCGGCGGCGAGGCCGGCTCGGGCTCCGGCGCCGGGCGCGCCTGCGGCGTCGGCTCGGACTGGCGCGGCTGGGGCAGCTGCGCCACCTTCGGCGGCTCCGGCCGTTGCGCCGGCGGCTTCGGCGACGGCGGCGTCTTGGCTGCGGCCGGCGGAGGCGGTGCCTCGGCATCGCCGGTGGCGTCCGGCGCCGGCGGGCGGTCCGGCGCGATCTCGCCGGTGGCGCCCTCGTTCACCTCATCGGCGCTGACGATCTCCACCGGCACGACCGCGATCTGCGGCGCGTCGCGCCGGAACAGCGGCAGCCCGAACATCAGCACGATCAGCAGAACGCCGTGCAGGGCCAGGGAGATGATGAGACTGGGACGCATGGGACTGGGTCAGCGCCTCGGTGCCGGTGCGGTGGGCGCGGCGGCCGGCACGGTGGTCACGGCGGCTTGGCCCTTCGGCGTCTCGGAGATCAGCGCCACGCGGGTGAAGCCGGCCGCGGTGATGGCGCCCATCACCTGCATGATCCGGCCATAGGCCAGCGCCTGGTCGCCGAACACGAAGATGCGGGTCTCGTTCGGGCCGCCGCCGCTGCCCGCCGCGCCGCCCTGGGCCTGGGCCTTGGCGATCGCGGTCAGCATCGGCACCAGGTCCTCCGTCGCCACCGGCTTCTTCTGCACGTAGATCTGGCCCTGGGCGTCGATGGTGACCTGCAGCGGCTGCTCCTTGGTCGGGATGTTCTGGGCCCGGGTCTGCGGCAGGTCGACCGGCACGCCGACGGTCAGCAGCGGCGCCGTGACCATGAACACGATCAGCAGCACCAGCATGACGTCGACGAAGGGGGTGACGTTGATCTCGGCGTTCGGGCGGAACATGCGGCGGCCGCCGCGGTTGCGGCCGGTGGCGTGAGACAGCGAGACGCCCATCAGCTGCGGTCCTCGAGGTAGCGCGACAGGATCGCGCCGAATTCGCCGGCGAAGTTCTCCAGCCGCTCGGCGTATTTGTTCAGGTCGTTCGAGAACTTGTTGTAGGCGGTGGTCGCCGGGATGGCGGCGAACAGGCCGATCGCGGTGGCGAACAGCGCCTCGGCGATGCCTGGCGCCACCACGGCGAGGCTGGTGTCGGCCTGGGCGGCGATCGACTGGAACGAGTTCATGATGCCCCAGACCGTGCCGAACAGGCCGATGAAGGGCGCGGTCGAGCCGACCGACGCCAGCACGGTCATGCCGCGCTCGACCCGGCCGAGCTCGCGGGTCATGGTCACCTGCATCACCCGGTCGATGCGCTGCTGCAGCCCGGCCCGCATGCTGCCGGAGGCCCCGATGCCGCGATCGGCGGCGATGCGCCATTCCTTCATGCCGGCGGCGAAGGTGGCGGCCATCGGGTCGGGCGGGTTGGCGCCGACCTGATCGTACAGGTCGTCGAGCGACCCGCCGGACCAGAACGCATCCTCGAAGGCATCCGCCTGGCGGTTCAGCCGCCGCACGCGGATCCACTTCTCGAAGATGATCGCCCAGCACCAGACGGATGCCGACAGCAGCAGCAGCATCACGAATTTGACGATCACATCGGCCTGCAGGAACAAGCCCCACATGCTCATATTGTGCACGCCGCTCTGTCCGACCGCCTGGGCCGTTTCGATCACCGACTGCTCCATACCTTCGCCCTTCACTCCGCCGCGTGCGACGCGGTCTGGCCCTTGATCGCGTTGAAGACCTCGCGGAGCCGGGGCGGCATCCGCGCCGCCCGGCCGTCACGAGTGATGCAGGCCAATTTCAGCAGCAATGTGACGATGTCATCCCCATTGCGCCGGATCGCCTGCAACATTTCGAGGCTCGCGCCGCCGATCGCCGTCACCGCGGTCTCGACCACCAGCTGGTCGTCGAGCCGGGCGGAGCGGCGGAAATCGATGACGCAATGGCGCACGGCGAAGGCGATGCCGGTCTGTTCCAGCATCGACCACTGCTCGAATCCCGCCGCGCGCAGAACCTCCGTCCGCGCCCGCTCGGCGAAGCGCAGATAGGAGGCATGATAGACGATGCCCGACCCGTCCGTGTCCTCCCAATAGATCCGGACGGGGAAGAGGTGCGGGTTAGCCCGCATTTCCCACCCTCCGTGCGGCCTGCGTTGCCTTCCGGCGAGGTGAATGCGGCTCCGGGCGGCGAAGAGCGTATAGGGACATACGGTCGAGCCGCCCGGGGCCGCAGGCGCCCGCCGCAAGGCAACCCTTCGGGCCGGTTGAAGACGCCGGCAGGGGGCGTCGCCGCGCTTGCCCGATGCGCTGCATCGCGCCGCGCACGGCTCCTGCCCTGCCGGCGTCTTGAACCGGCGCAGGCCACACAGAGGGTGGGAAATGCGGGCTTGTCACGGCTCGTCTTCCGCCAGCAGGTCGAGCTGGGAGGCGGCGCGCTTGGGCGCGGCCAGGCCGAGGGCGCGGTAGGCGCGGTCGCCCAGCATGCGGCCGCGCGACGTGCGCTGCACCAGGCCCTGCTGCAGCAGATACGGCTCGATCACGTCCTCGATCATGTCGCGCTGCTCGCTCAGCGCCGCCGCCAGCGTCTCGACCCCCACCGGGCCGCCGCCGTAATGCTCCGCGATCAGTCGCAGATAGCGCCGGTCCATGGCGTCGAGCCCGGCCTCGTCGACATCGAGGCGCTTCAGCGCCTGGTCGGCGGCGCGGGCGTCGATCTGCGCCAGCCCGGCCACCGCGCCGAAATCACGCACCCGGCGCAGCAGGCGGCCGGCGATGCGCGGGGTGCCGCGCGAGCGCTTGGCGATCTCGTGCGCGCCCTCCTCCGACAGCGGGCAGCCCAGCAGCCGGGCGCCGCGGGCGACGATCGATTCCAGCTCCGGCGTGCCGTAGAAGTTCAGCCGCAGCGGGATGCCGAAGCGGTCGCGCAGCGGCGTGGTGATCAGCCCCGACCGGGTGGTGGCGCCGACCAGGGTGAAGGGCGGCAGATCGATCCGCACCGACCGCGCCGCCGGCCCCTCGCCGATGATCAGGTCGAGCTGGAAATCCTCCATCGCCGGGTAGAGGATCTCCTCCACCGCCGGGTTCAGGCGGTGGATCTCGTCGATGAACAGCACGTCGCGCGGCTGCAGGTTCGTCAGGATCGCGGCCAGGTCGCCAGCGCGGGCGATCACCGGGCCGGAGGTGGCGCGGAAGCCGACGCCGAGCTCGCGCGACACGATCTGGGCCAGCGTGGTCTTGCCCAGGCCGGGCGGGCCGAACAGCAGGACATGGTCCAGCGCCTCGGCCCGGCCGCGGGCGGCGGTGACGAAGACGCGCAGATTGTCGCAGACCTCGCGCTGGCCGACGAAATCCTCCAGCGTCTGCGGCCGCAGCGAGGCATCGTCGTCGCCCTGGCGCTCGCCGGTGACGATGCGGTCGGCATCGGTCATGACGCGAGCTCACGCAGGGCGGCGGGGATGATCGCCGACACGGTCGCCTCGGGGCCCAGCCTGCCGCCGGCCCGGGCCACCGCGGCGAAGGCCTCGGCCCGGCCATAGCCGAGATTGACCAGGGCGGAGACCGCATCGGCCGCGGCGCCGGCCTCCGCCGGTGCGGCCAAGGCACCACCGGTGTGGAAGGCGGCGACGGCCGGCCCCAGCGCGATGCCGCCGACCTTGTCCTTCAGCTCCGACGCGATGCGGGCGGCCAGCTTCGGCCCGACGCCTTCGGCCCGGGCCAGCATCGCCTTGTCGCCGGCGGCGATCGCGGTCGCCACCTGGTCCGGCGACAGCACCGACAGGATGGCGAGGGCGACCTTGGCCCCCACCCCCTGCACCGTGGTCAGAATGCGGAACCAGTCGCGCTCGGCCGTGTCGGCGAAGCCGTAGAGATGGATGTGGTCCTCGCGCACATGGGTCTCGATGTGCAGCGCCACCGCCTCGCGCGGGCCGCCGAGCAGGCCGAGGGTGCGGCGCGAGCAGAACACCAGGTAGCCGACACCGTTGCAGTCGATCACCGCATGGTCGGCCCCGGCGCTGTCCAGCAGGCCGCGCAGCCGGGCGATCATCGCGCCACCTGCAGCCGGATGCCGGCGATGCTGGCCTCGGTCTGGCGATGATGGGCGTGGCAGATCGCGACGGCCAGCGCGTCGGCCGCGTCCGGCGTCTTGAAGGTCGTCCCCGGCAGCAGCATCCGCACCATGTGCTGGACCTGGGTCTTGTCGGCATGGCCGGCGCCGACCACCGACTTCTTGATGTGATTGGCGCCGTATTCTGCGACCCGCAGGCCGGCCAGGGCCGGCACCAGCAGCACCACGCCGCGGGCCAGGCCCAGCTTCAGGGTCGAGGTCGGGTTCTTGTTGACGAAGGTCTCCTCGACCGCCGCCTCGTCCGGCGTCCAGGCGCGCAGCACCTCGACCAGCCCGTCATGCAGCTGCACCAGGCGCGTGGCGAGGTCGGCCTTGTCGTCGGAATCGACGCGGCCGTCGGCGATGTAGCGCAGCCGGTTGCCGTCGACATCCAGGACGCCCCAGCCGGTGTGGCGCAGCCCGGGGTCGAGGCCGAGGATCCTCATCGGCGCTCCATCCCCCCTGCCGTCACCATAGCGCGCTTCATATCCCCTCCGCCCGGCTCAAGCCGTGAGCCGCGCCATGATGTCATCCGGGATCTCGAAATTGGCCGAGACCCGCTGCACGTCGTCATTGTCGTCGAGCGTGTCCAGCAACTTCAGCAGCGCCGCGCCCTGCTCCTCGTTCACCGCGATGGTGTTGAGCGGACGCCAGACCAGCCCGGACGAATCCGGCGCGCCGAACTTCTCCTCCAGCGCATCGCGCACGGCGGCGAAGCCCTCGACCGAGGTGGTCACGGTGTGGGTCTCGTCGTCGCTCTGCACATCGTCGGCGCCGGCCTCCAGCGCTGCCTCGAACACCGCATCGGCGCTGGCGGCCTTGGCTGGGAACACCAGCTCGCCGACCCGGTTGAACATGAAGCTGACCGAGTTGGTCTCGCCGAGCGACCCGCCATGCTTGACGAAGGTCGAGCGCACTTCCGCCGCGGTGCGGTTGCGGTTGTCGGTCAGCGCCTCGACGATCACGGCGATGCCGGCCGGGCCGTAGCCCTCGTAGCGGATCTCGACATAGTCGTTGTCGTCGCCGTCACCGGTCGCGCGCTTGATCGCCCGCTCGATGTTGTCCTTCGGCATGTTCTCCTTGCGCGCGGCCTGGATGGCGGCGCGCAGGCGCGGATTCATCGCCGGGTCGGGCAGGCCGAGCTTGGCGGAAATGGTGATCTCGCGCTGGAGCTTGGTGAAGATCTTGCCCCGCTTGGCGTCCTGCGCGCCCTTGCGGTGCATGATGTTCTTGAACTGTGAATGACCGGCCATGGGGCAGTGCCTGACTGACTTGGGAAACTCGCGGCGGGAGACATATGCGGCCGGCCCGGCGTCGGCAAGCGCCACCGCTCGGTCACCCGCGCCGCGTTAGGCCCTGACTATGGCGGTTTTGTGGCCCGGAGGAAAGAGGCACGAAAGTTTCCAGCCCGGGATATTCCGTTTCGCTGCAATCGGATAGGCGCAATTTCAGAGAAATCAGATGAATAGGATCAAGCCGGCGATTCGGCCGCACCGAAACCGCTCGGCCAGGCGGGCGCCAGCCGGCCGCCGATGCGCAGCGGCTCGACCCGGCGGACGAGTCCCGTGGTCTCGTCGGTCTCCAGCACCAGGCCGCAGATCGTCGGCTGGCCTTCGGCCGGTGACAGCCGCTCGGTCGGCATCTTGCGGATGAAGCGGGCGATCGCCGGCTCCTTCACCATGCCGATGACACTGTCATAGTCGCCGCACATGCCGGCATCGGTCTGGTAGGCGGTGCCGCCGCGCAGGATGTGCAGATCCGCGGTCGGGATATGGGTGTGGGTGCCGACCACCAGCGTCACCCTGCCGTCGAGATGGTGGCCCATCGCCATCTTCTCGCTCGACGCCTCGCCGTGGAAATCGACGATGATGGCGTCGACCACGCCCGGCATGGCCATGTCGGCGAGCAGCTTGTCGACCGCGGCGAAGGGGTCGTCCAGCGCGTCCATGAACAGCCGCGCCATGATGTTGACCACCAGCACCTGGCGGCCGCCGCGGGCCTGCAGCAGGGTGGCGCCGCGCCCCGGCGTTCCGGCCGGGAAGTTGGCCGGGCGCACCATCCGCGAGTCGCGGTCGATCGTGCCCAGCAGCTCACGCTGGTCCCAGACATGGTTGCCGGTGGTCAGGCAGTCGACGCCCGATTCGTAGAACTCCTCGGCGATCTTCGGGGTGATGCCGAAGCCGCCGGCCGAGTTCTCGCCATTGACCACCACGAAGTCGAGATCGAGGCGCTGCCGCAGCCGCGGCACCTGCTCCATCACCGCCACGCGGGCGGCACGGCCGACAACGTCCCCGAGAAAAAGAATGCGCATCCGAAATCCGTCTCACACAGCGATGCGGATCGCCTCGCGATCCGTCACGATCCAGTCCAGGGCCTCGTCGTGCAGGCCGACCGGCACCGCCGTGACCTCCTGCCCGGCATAGCCGATTCCAACCGCCACCACCGCCTTCTGTGCCCGCAGCCCGGCCAGGGTGCGGTCGTAGAAGCCGGCGCCATAGCCCATGCGGTAGCCCTTGCGGTCGAAGCCGAGCAGCGGCACGAACAGCAGGTCCGGCACCCGCTCCGGTGCCTCGGGCGCCGGCACCGACACGCCGAACACGCCTTCGACCAGCGGCGCCCCGGGCGTCCAGTCGCGGAACACCAGGGGCTGGCCCCTGCCCTGCACCACCGGCACGCAGGCGGCATGGCCGCGATCCAGCGCCGCGCGCAGCAGCGGCAGCGGGTCGAGCTCGTCGTCGATCGGCAGATAGCCGCTGACCACCCCGCCCGGCGGCAGGGGAATGGCCTGCAGGACGAGGTCGCGCAGCCGCTCGCCCGCCCCGATGCCGTTCTCGGCGTGATAGGCCGCACGCCGCTCCCGCGCGGCAGCGCGGAACGCCTTCTTGGCGTCGCGCAGCTCGGTCCCGTCAGGCATCACGGCTGGGGAAGAAAGAGAGAGTAGCGGAGCCGCATCGGCCGGTGGTCATATCGTCTCCTCTTGGGCCCTGCATCAGCAGGTGGGCGCCATGTGCCGGGACCACGGTCCCGGCAGGGACAGCTCCCTAAGAGAAGTGCTACGGCCCCAGGGACAAAGCGACCTGTCAAACCGCGCAGCCCCGCCGCGAACAGATTTAGGGTGTCTCGACCCGCGCTGCAATGGCCTCGATCCGATCCGCCAGCTTCTGCAGCCGCGACGACAGCTCCGGATCGTCCAGCGGCGACGGCGCAGCCGCCGCGGCGCCAGGGATCTTGCCCTCGCGCAGGTCGAGCAGCTCGTCGCCCAGCATCAGCGCGACCATGACCAGCAGATGCGTGTCGGTCGCGGTCCGCACCGATCCTTGGATCTCGCGGATCCGCTCCGCCACGAAGGCGGCGACCTCGCGGACGCGCGGCTCCTGCCCGTCCTCGCAGGCGATAGGATAGGGGCGGTTGTTCAGTGTGATTTCGACCCGGGCCACGGCGTTACTTTTCCAAAAGGGTCTCGATGCGCTGGATCACCTGGGTGACCCGCGCCGCCACCGTCGCCGTGTCCTCACGCAGCTCGGTCTCGATCTCGGTCACCGCCTGCGAGCGCACGCGGTCCGCGATCTCGTCGATCTGCGATTGGCTGCGCTCCGCCTGGGCCGCCATGGCAGCGTCCAGGCGCTCCAGGGCGCGTTCCAGGCGGTCCAGCTCGGCGACCAACCCGCTCATTGGCGGGACTCCAGATCCAGCGTCATCCGCGTGAAACTATGCGTCGGCCTGCCCTCCGTCAACGGAAGCCTCCGGCACCACCACGCCGACGATGTCGGCGAAGGCCGTCAGACGCTCCCAGGTGCGGCGGTCCAGCGGCACGCCGAGCCGTTCGCGCTCCGCCGCCTCCCGCTTCTCCGGGTCGCCCGGCGCCATCACCTCCTGCCCGGCTTGTGCCGGCTGCGCCCGCAGATCCGAGAGAATCGCCGCCAGCGAATCCTGATAGCCGCCGGCGGCGAAGGCCTGCGGCTTCAGCAACAGGAAGAAGTGGCCGATATGCACCGGCTCGCCCGGCCCGGTGAACTTGGTCATGCGGTGGCCATGCGCCATGCCGGTCAGGCTGGCGCACAGGATCTCGACCATCATCGCGAGCCCGGCGCCCTTGTAGCCGTAGCCCAGGCCGCCGACCGGGATCAGGCCGGTGGCGACATGCGGGTCGGTGGTGGCGACGCCGTCGTCGCCGACCGCGACCTCCGGCGGCAGCGGCGTGTTGGTGTCGCGGCGCAGATGCACGCGGTTCAGCGGGATGGCGCTGGTCGCCATGTCCAACA
>JAEKLZ010000306.1 GCA_019508225.1 Inquilinus limosus
GTCGGCTCGCGCGACAGCTTCGAGGCGATGAACCGCGCCATCGCCGCCACCGGGCTGCGGCCGGTGATCGACCGCAGCTTCCCCTGGACCGAGGCGCGGCAGGCGCTGCGACATCTCGAATCAGGCCGCCATTTCGGCAAGGTGGTGCTGGCGTTCTGAGGGGACGGGCGGCGCCCGGCGGAATTGTCACAATTCAAGGGGTTGGCAGACGCGGCTGGATCACTAGGTTCCGGGGGAAGCCACCACCGATCCCTGGAGAGACAGCCCGCCGATGCCGCGGACCTGCCGCCCCTTTTTGCTGCGTTTCGCCGCCGTTGCCGTGCTGCTGTCGGCGGCGACGGCGGCCCATGCCCGGCCCGACGAGGATTTCGGCGCCGCGCCACGGCCGATGCCTGGCTTCATTCCGGGCAGCGGCGTCGCCTTCGACATCCCCGCCGATCCCGGCCCCGCCCGCTGGCGCCGGCCGCACCGGGCCTGGACCTCGACGCCGGCGAGTGCTTATGCCGCGTCCGATCCCGGCTCCGGGGCGGTCACCGGCCAGCGCGACATCACCGGCGCCGGCTCGGTCGGGGCGGCGCTGCAGTCCCGGACCCCCGGCTTCATCGCCACGACCGGGGTCACCTTCGACATCCCGGCCGATCCCTATCCCGGCTTCGCCCAGCGCTGGGACCGGACGGATATGACGCAGCGCGCCGCCACCGGCAAGGCGCAGGCCAGCCTCGGCCTGACCGAGCTGCCCTGGTTCGTGCCGTTCTGGCAGTCGGCCCGGGTCGAGGCCAGCTTCGACCCCCAGGGCGGCGAGGGCACCGGGCAGCTGGCGGCGGTGCTGTCGCGCGCCTGGTCGGTCTTCGGCCTGTCGGGGTCGTCGGAGGACCGCTATACGGTGACCCGCGGCGGGCTGCTCGGGCCCGAGGCGCCGGTGACCAGCTGGCAAGTCGGCCGCACCACCCGGCTGGAGCTGCCCTGGCACAGCACCGCGCTGCTGTTGGGCGGCGAGATGACCAGCACCGACCGCCACTTCACCGGCAGCGTCGGCGCCGAGCAGACGCTGTTCGGCCCGCTCAAGGCCAGCGCCTCGCTGGTCGATCTGGGCAGCGACCAGCCGGGCGTCCAATTCACCGCCGGATTCACCTTCAACTGGTGACCGAAGCCGCTGGTCCAACCGGCCGGACAGGATCATCTTGCGCAGCATGGGCAACTCTGAGAGAGTGGTCTAGACCACTCATCCACGCCAGCGATCGAGACGCATGGGAACCGAGACCGCATCACGCCGCTTCAAGGGCATCGACGCCTGGGAGGATGCGGAGATCCTCGATGCGCTGCTGGAATCCCAGCTCGCCGCCGTCGCCTCGGTGCGGCCGGCCCTGCCGGCCCTGGCCGCCGCGTCCGCCGAGGCGGCGCCCCGGCTGCGCCGCGGCGGGCGCCTGGTCTATGCCGGCGCCGGCACCTCCGGCCGGGTCGCGGCCCAGGACGGGTCCGAGCTGTTCCCGACCTTCGGCCATCCGCAGGACCGGCTGGCCTATCTGATCGCCGGCGGCGCCGCGGCGCTGAGCCGGCCGGTCGAGAACGCCGAGGACGACGCCGGGGCCGGCCGCGACGAGGCCGTGGCGCTCGGGCTCGGTCCGGACGATGTGGTGATCGGCGTCGCCGCCAGCGGCGGCACCCCTTACACCCGCGCGGTGCTGCAGCAGGCGGCCCGCGCCGGCGCCCTGACCATCGCCATCGCCTCCAACGCCGGCGCCCCGATCTTCGGCGACGCCGCCCATGCCGTGCTGCTGGCGACGGGGGAGGAGCCGGTCGCCGGCTCCACCCGGCTCAAGGCCGGCACGGCGCAGAAGGTGGCGCTCAACCTGTTCTCGACCCTGGTGATGACCCGGCTCGGCCATGTCTATGACGGGCTGATGGTCGACATGCAGCCGACCAACGCCAAGCTGAACGACCGGTCGGTGCGCATGCTGCGCGCCATCGTGCCGGTCGACGAGGCGGCGGCGCGGGCGGCGCTCGAGGCCGCGGGCCAGAACGTCAAGCTGGCGGCCCTGGTGGCGCTGGGCGACAGCGCCGAGGATGGGCGCGAGCGCCTGGCCGCGGCCGATGGCGACCTGCGCCGGGCCCTGGCGGAGAAGCAGGGGTCCTAGAGAGAATCGGGCGGCGGGGGGCCGCTGCCCGTGCATACGGCGAAACGCCGAACAGAGGAGGCAGTTGCACATGTCCCATTCGTTCCTGCGCG
This sequence comes from Inquilinus limosus, assembly GCA_019508225.1. Classification (GTDB taxonomy): domain Bacteria; phylum Pseudomonadota; class Alphaproteobacteria; order DSM-16000; family Inquilinaceae; genus Inquilinus; species Inquilinus limosus_D. The sequence goes on from JAEKLZ010000306.1 coordinate 2,228, forward strand.
GGGCGTTCCTGGCCGGGGCGGCGCTCGTCGCCGTTTCCGCTACTAGCGCCATGGCCGCGGACGCGACCCTGACCATCGAGAGCTGGCGCAACGACGACCTGAAGATCTGGCAGGACACCATCATCCCGGCCTTCGAGAAGAGCCATCCGGGCATCAAGGTGGTGTTCTCGCCGTCGACCCCGACCGAATACAACGCGGCGCTGAACGCCAAGCTCGAGGGCGGCACCGCGGGCGACCTGATCAGCTGCCGGCCGTTCGACGCCTCGCTGGCCCTGTTCCAGAAGGGCTACCTGGCCCCGGTCACCGACCTGAAGGGCATGGACACCTTCTCCGACGTGGCCAAGAGCGCCTGGATCACCGATGACGGCAAGTCGCTGTTCTGCGTGCCGATGGCGTCGGTGATCCACGGCTTCCTGTACAACAAGGACATCTTCGCCGCCGAGGGGCTCGAGCCGCCGAAGACCGAGGCCGAGTTCTTCGCCCTGCTCGACAAGATCAAGGCCAAGGGCGAGGTGGCGCCGCTCGACATCGGCACCAAGGACCAGTGGGAGGCCGCGACCATGGGCTTCCAGAACATCGGCCCGAATCTGTGGAAGGGCGAGGAAGGCCGCAAGGCGCTGATCGCCGGCACCCAGAAGTTCACCGACAAGCCCTATGTCGAGGCGTTCGAGGAACTGGCGAAGTGGAAGCCGTATCTGCCGGACGGCTATGAGGCCCAGGCCTATCCGGACAGCCAGAACCTGTTCACGCTCGGCCGCGCCGCGATCTACCCGGCCGGGTCCTGGGACATCGCCGCCTTCAACGCCCAGGCCGATTTCAAGATGGGCGCCTTCCCGCCGCCGGTCCAGAAGGCCGGCGACAAGTGCTACATCAGCGACCACACCGACATCGCGCTCGGCCTGAACGCCAAGTCCAAGAACCAGGAGGCCGCCAAGGCGTTCCTGGAATGGGTGGCGACGCCGGAGTTCGCGGACGTCTACTCGAACGCGCTGCCGGGCTTCTACTCGCTGTCGAACCACCCGGTCACGCTCAAGGACCCGGTGGCGGCGGAGTTCCTGAGCTGGCGCAAGACCTGCGAATCCTCGATCCGCAACTCGTACCAGATCCTGTCGCGCGGCACGCCGAACCTGGAGAACGAGCTGTGGAACGTCTCCGCCCAGGTGCTGAACGGCACCATGACGGCGCAGCAGGCGGCGGACAGCATCCAGAAGGGTCTCGACTCCTGGTACAAGCCGGCCGCCAAGTGATCTGATCCCCGGCGCGGGACGCGCGGCCCGGTCATTCCGGATCGCGCGTTCCCGTGCCTCGTTTCCAGCCGTCCGTCCTCATAGGCTGTTCCATGGCCAGCACCCAAGCCGTCGTCATCCCCCGCTCGCAGATCGCGGGCCGCCGGGGCCGCTTCCCCTGGCACGTCGTCGTCTTCCTGGCGCCGGCGACGCTGATCTACAGCGTGTTCATGGTCTACCCGCTGCTCGACAGCCTGCGGCTCAGCCTGTTCACGCGGGACGAGGCGGGAGTGGAGCATTTCGCCGGGCTGGCCAACTACCTGGCGCTGTTCTTCGACCCGCAATGGGCCGACCGGTTCTGGAACGCGCTGGGCAACAACGTCCTGTTCTTCGCCGTGCACATGCTGGTGCAGAACCCGATCGCGATCGGGCTGGCGGCGCTCTTGTCCCTGCCCAAGCTGCGCTTCACCAACACCTACCGCACCCTGATGTTCACCCCGACGCTGCTGTCGGTGGTGATCATCGGCTTCATCTGGAAGCTGATCCTGTCGCCGACCTGGGGCGTCGCCAAGTCGATGCTGGGCACGGTCGGCCTGGGCTCGCTGTTCGCGCCCTGGCTGGGGCAGGAGGGGTCGGCCCTGCTGACCCTGGCCCTGGTCTCGGTCTGGCAGTGGGTCGGCATGCCGCTACTGCTGACCTATGCGGCGCTGCTGAACATCCCGGAAAGCCTGACCGAGGCGGCGCGGGTCGACGGCGCCAGCCAGATGAAGATCTTCTGGCGCATCAAGCTGCCGCTGATCTGGCCGACCATCGGCATGGTCTCGATCCTGACCTTCGTCGGCAACTTCAACGCCTTCGACCTGATCTACGTCGCCCAGGGGGCGTTGGCCGGGCCGAACTTCGCGACCGATATCCTCGGCACCTTCTTCTACCGCACCTTCTTCGGCTTCCAGCTGCAGCTGGGCGACCCGACCATGGGGGCCGCGGTGGCGACGATCATGTTCCTGATCATCCTGGCCGGCGTCATGACCTATTTCTACCTGGTCCAGCGCCGCCTGCAGCGTTACGAGCTCTGACCGATGGCCAACCGCAAATCCCCCGTCTCGGCCGCGGCCGTCCACGCGATCCTGCTGGTCTACACGCTGATCGCGCTGTTCCCGATCGTGCTGGTGCTGTTCAACGCCTTCAAGTCGCGCAAGGCGATCTTCAGCCAGCCGCTGGCGCCGCCCAACGCCGACACCTTCAGCCTGATCGGCTTCGACACGGTGCTGACCCGGTCGGATTTCGGCCTGTATTTCGGCAACAGCCTGACCGTGACGCTGGTGACGCTGTTCCTGGTCGTCTTCCTCGGCGCCATGGCCGCCTGGGCGCTGTCGGAATACAGCTTCAAAGGCAATGCCGTGCTGGCGGTGTACCTGGCGATCGGCATCATGATCCCGATCCGGCTCGGCACCGTCTCGATCCTGCGCCTGATCGTGTCGCTCGACCTGATCAACACCCTGGCGGCGCTGATCCTGGTCTACACCGCGATGGGGCTGCCGCTGTCGATCTTCATCCTGTCGGAGTTCATGCGCCAGATCCCGAAGGAGCTGAAGGATTCCGCGCGCTGCGACGGCGTCGGCGAATACCGCATCTTCTTCCGCATCATCCTGCCGCTGGTGCGGCCGGCGCTGGCGACGGTGGCGGTCTTCACCATGGTGCCGATCTGGAACGATTTGTGGTTCCCGCTGATCCTGGCGCCGGGCGACGGCACCCGCACCATCACCCTCGGCGTGCAGCAATTCGTCGGCCAGTACGTCACCGACTGGAACGCGGTGCTGGCCTCGCTGACCCTGGCGATCATCCCGGTGTTGATCCTCTACGCCTTCTTCTCCCGCCAGCTCATCGCCGGCCTGACCCAGGGCGCGGTGAAGGGGTAGGGGCCTGCGGCATCCGCGCCCGGCGCGGGCGGGCTCCCGAATTTTCGCAGGGCTCTCGGCTTGTCGGCGGGCGCCGGGCGGGTCTACCGTCGCCCGCTTCCACTTTCCCGGGATCCGGAATCATGGCCTTCCTCGCCGCCTCGCTCGCCCGCGTCAAGCCGTCCCCGACCATCGCCGTCACCACCAAGGCGGCCGAGCTGAAGGCGGCCGGCCGCGACGTCATCGGCCTCGGCGCCGGCGAGCCGGATTTCGACACGCCGGACAACATCAAGCAAGCGGCGATCGCCGCGATCCAGGGCGGCAAGACCAAATACACCGCCGTCGACGGCACGCCGGAGCTGAAGAAGGCCATCGCCGCCAAGTTCCTGCGCGAGAACGGCCTGAAATACGAGACCAGCCAGGTCACCGTCGGCACCGGCGGCAAGCAGGTGCTGTACAACGCGCTGCTGGCCACGCTGGACCCCGGCGACGAGGTGATCATCCCGGCGCCCTACTGGGTCAGCTACCCCGACATGGTGCTGCTGTGCGGCGGCACGCCGGTGCCGGTGGTCTGCCCGGCGGAGCAGGGCTTCAAGCTGCAGCCGGCCGCCCTCGAGGCCGCGATCACGCCGAAGACCAAGTGGCTGATCATGAACTCGCCGTCGAACCCGACCGGCGCCGCCTACAGCTTCGCCGAGATGAAGGCGCTGACCGACGTGCTGCTGCGCCACCCGCATGTCCATGTCCTGACCGACGACATGTACGAGCACCTGGTCTATGACGACTTCAAATTCGTCACCCCGGCCCAGGTCGAGCCGAAGCTGTACGACCGCACCCTGACGCTGAACGGCGTGTCCAAGGCCTATTGCATGACCGGCTGGCGCATCGGCTACGCCGCCGGCCGGCCGGACCTGATCAAGGCCATCGCCAAGGTGCAGAGCCAGTCGACCTCGAACCCGTCCTCGATCAGCCAGGCCGCGGCGGTCGAGGCGCTGAACGGCCCGCAGGACTTCATCCCGCGCAACAACGTGGTGTTCCAGCAGCGCCGCGACCTGATCGTGTCGATGCTGAACCAGTCGGCCGGGCTGACCTGCCCGCGGCCGGAGGGCGCCTTCTACGTCTTCCCGTCCTGCGCCGGTACGCTCGGCAAGAAGACGCCGGACGGCAAGGTGATCGAGACCGATGAGGATTTCGTCACCTATCTGCTGGAATCCGAAGGCGTGGCGGTGGTGCAGGGCTCGGCCTTCGGCCTGGCGCCGTTCTTCCGCATCTCCTACGCCACGGCCACCGAGGCGCTGCAGGACGCCGGCGAGCGCATCCAGCGCGCCTGTGCCGCGCTGCGCTGAGGTAGGGCCTCAACCGTAGCGGCGCCGGGGTGCGTCCCGGCGCCGCTGGCCCCTGCCACGTTGCAGCGGTAACGTTGGCCTGCCTGGCTGCGAACTACAGTTGAGACCGCATCGCGGTCGGATGGTTCGGGTCAAGAAGGACAGGCCGATGCTGATCAAGCGCAATCCGGGGTGGCGGATCCCCGAAAGCCAGGCGACACCGGAATCGGTGTATTTCAACCGCCGGCGCCTGCTGCAGGCGATGGGCCTCGGTGCCGGGCTGCTGGCCACCGGCGGCGCGGCGCTCGGCCTCCGCCCGGCCCGTGCCGCCGACGCGGACCCGACCGCCGACCTGTACCCGGCCAAGCACAATGACCGCTACACGCTCGACCGGCCGCTGACGCCCGAAAAGGACGTCACCACCTACAACAACTTCTACGAATACGGCTCCGACAAGGACATCTGGGAGGCGGCGCAAGAGCTGAAGATCCGCCCCTGGACCGTCAAGTTCGAGGGCATGGTCGAGCAGGAGCGGGAGGTCGACATCGACACCCTGATCCGCGCCATGCCGCTGGAGGAGCGGCTGTACCGCCACCGCTGCGTCGAGGCCTGGTCGATGGCGGTGCCGTGGACCGGCTTCCCGCTGAAGGCGCTAGTCGACTACGCCAAGCCGCTGGCCTCGGCCAAATATGTACGCATGCAAACATTCCAGAACGACGAGGCGCCGGGCTTCGGCCAGGTCTTCTACCCCTGGCCCTATGTCGAGGGCCTGACCATGGCCGAGGCGACCAACGACCTCGCCTTCATGGTCACCGGCCTTTACGGCAAGCCGGTGCCACGCCAGAACGGGGCGCCGCTGCGGCTGGTGACGCCGTGGAAATACGGCTTCAAATCGATCAAGAGCATCATCCGCATCGGCTTCACCGACGAGCGTCCGGTGAGCTTTTGGGAGCAGCTGCAGAGCAGCGAGTACGGCTTCTGGGCCAATGTGAATCCGGAGGTGCCGCATCCGCGCTGGAGCCAGGCGATGGAGCGGGTGCTGGGCACCGGCGAGCGGGTGCCGACCCTGCTCTACAACGGCTACGGCGAATACGTCGCCGACCTCTACAAGGGCCTGGAGAGCGAGCGCCTGTTCACCTGACCGGCACTCCGGCGCAGCGGCTGGCGGGAGGGGGGACGTCCCCCCTTTCGCAGAGCTGTTTCCGGCGGCCTCATGCAGCGAAGGCATGGCCCGGTCCGAAGGGCCCGGAATCTGCACAAAAAAAGGGCCGGAAACGCGTTCCGGCCCGAGTCAAACAGGGAGGCTTCACGTCTGGGAGACGCAAGGAGCCGGCAGTGCCGGACCCTTGTTCTGCTGCGCTGCAGCACGAACGCTCTTAAGATAGGCATTCTGTGGCCGATTGCTAACCAGTTTCCACCAATGCTTTTATGCGCGCATTGCATAGCTCGCTGGAAGACGAGCAGAGCTCAGGAAAACCGCCATTTTTTCAGGTGCTTTTGCACAGATTTCAGGCGTTTACCGTGTTTTTCTCTCTTCAAGGCCTGGAAAAGCCGGTGAACGGCCCTACCGGCAGCCCGCGCGCCTCCGACTCGACATCGGTCTGCGCCTTGTCCATGGAACATATCATGAACATAGTTGCGAATTAATACAACCCAACAATGTGTTAACGCGTCATCGCAGAGCCAGGGCGAGAAAAGACCCGCCATCCCGGAAAGGAGGATGGCGGGCCAGTCCGGACGGCGGCCCACAGAGCCATGGCCGCCGACCGTTCGGGGAGATCAGGCCGCGACGTCGACCGTGACAGTCAGGCCCAGCCGCTCGGCCACGCCGGCGCCATAGGCCGGGTCGGCCTTGGCGAAATGCGAGATCTGGCGGCGCTGGATCGCCTCGGGCACCGACCGGATCGAGCCGGCGATGTTGTCCATCAGCCGGGCGCGGGCGCCGTCATCCAGCAGCCGGAACAGGTCGCCGGCCTGGCTGTAATCGTCGTTGCCGGCGCGGTGGTCGTAGCGGTCGGCCGCGCCGCGCAGCGGCAGCGCCGGCTCGGCCGCCGCCGGGTCCTGCTGCGGCCCGCCGAAGCTGTTCGGCTCGTAATGCACCGAGCCCTTGCCGTTGTCGTCGAACCGCATCTGGCCGTCGCGCTGGTAGTTCTGCGCCGTGGTGGCGTGCGGCCGGTTCACCGGCAGCAGGCCGTGATTGCCGCCGAGGCGGTAGCGATGCGCGTCGCCATAGGCGAACAGCCGGCCCTGCAGCATCTTGTCCGGGCTGAAGGAGATGCCGGGCACCACATTGGCCGGGCTGAAGGCCGACTGCTCGACCTCGGCGAAGTAGTTCTGCGGGTTGCGGTTCAGCACCAGCTCGCCGATCTCGATCAGCGGATGGGCGGCGTGCGGCCACACCTTGGTCAAGTCGAACGGGTCGATCGGGAAGCTCTCGGCCTCCGCCTCGGTCATGTTCTGCACCGAGACCGTCCAGGCCGGGAAGTCGCCGTCCTGGATCGAGGCGAACAGGTCGCGGGTGGCATGGTCGGGATCGATGCCGGTCATCGCCGACGCCTGCTCGGCGGTGAAGTTCTGGATCCCCTGCCTGGTCTTGAAATGATACTTGACCCAGACCCGTTCGCCGGCCGCGTTGATCCAGCTGAAGGTGTGGCTGGAGAAGCCGTCCATGTGCCGGTAGCTGCGCGGCGTGCCGCGGTCGCTGAACAGGATGGTGAACTGGTGCAGCGTCTCCGGCGACAGCGAGGCGAAGTCCCAGACCATCGTCGGGTCCTTCAGGTTGGTCGCCGGGTTGCGCTTCTGGGTGTGGATGAAGTCCGGGAACTTCAGCGGGTCGCGGATGAAGAAGACCGGCGTGTTGTTGCCGACGATGTCGTAGTTGCCGTCCTCGGTGTAGAGCTTCAGCGCGAAGCCGCGCGGGTCGCGCTCGGCATCGGCCGAGCCCTTCTCGCCGCCGACGGTGGAGAAGCGCAGGAAGACCTCCGTCTCCTTGCCGACCGCCGACAGGAACTTCGCCTGGGTCCAGCGGCTGACATCGGCGGTGACGCGGAACACGCCATAGGCGCCGGCGCCCTTGGCGTGCACCACCCGCTCGGGGATCCGCTCGCGGTTGAAATGCGCCAGCTTCTCGATCAGGTGGAAATCCTGGATCAGCACCGGGCCGCGCGGGCCGGCGGTCAGGGAGTTCTGGTTGTCCGGAACCGGGGCGCCGAAGGTGGTGGTCAGGGTGGTCATCAAGGGCTCCTGTCGGGCGGGATGTCCGCCATGGGTAGAGGGTTGCCGCTGCGCCTCGATCAGGGAAATCGATCGTTCTTATCGGCGCGATAAGTGATTGCCGCGTTCGACCAGAGGCAGCAGGTCGCGGCGATAGCGATGCAGCCGCAGCAGCAGCTCCGCCGGCAGGTCGCCCTGCACGCCGACCCGGCCGTTCTCGAGGGTGAGGCTGGCGCCGTGGCGGGCGAGATCGGCCAGCAGCGCGTTCAGGGCAGGACGCATCACGCCGCCTGCCGCACCGAAGCGGCGCCGAGCGCCTGCCGCACCTGGGCCGCCAGCCCGGCGACATAAGCCGGATGCACGCCGACGGCCGGGATCCGGATGAAGGACGGCACGCCGGCCGCCTCGGCCACCGCGCGGTATTCGATGTCGAGCTCGACCAGCGTCTCGGAATGCTCGGAGACGAAGGCGATCGGCACCAGCACCAGGCCGACGCCGTCGCGCCCGGCCTGCTTCACCTCCTCCTCCGTATCCGGCTTCAGCCATTCCTGCGGCGTCACCCGGCTCTGGAAGGCGATGCGCCAGTCGAGGCCGGGGGTGCCGAGCGCTGCCACCACCGCCTCGGCCGAGGCGCGGACCTGGTCGGGATAGGGGTCGCCGGCCTGGACGATCGGCAGCGGCAGGCCGTGGGCGGTGAACAGCAGCCGGTGCCGCCCGCCGGTGGGCGGCCAGGCACGGTGGATCAGATCGGCCTGGGCGGCGATGAAGCCGGGCTCGGCCGGCGCCGCCTCGACCACCCGGGTCGGGGCGGACAGGCCGGCGGCGCGGGCGGCCGCGGCCCAGTCGGTCAGGCCCGACCGGGTGGTGGTGGTCGAATACTGCGGATACAGCGGCAGCAGCACGATCTCGTCCGGCCGCCAGGCCCGCAGTTCCGCCGCCGTCTCGGCCGCGAAGGGATGCCAGTAGCGCATCGCCACGAAGGACCGGACCTCGCCGAGATCGGCGAGCCGTGCCGCCACCGCCCGGCCCTGCGCCCGGGTCTGGGCCAGGATCGGTGAGGCGCCGCCGAGCTGGCGGTAGATCTCGGTCGCGACCGGCGTGCGGCGGCGGGCGATCAGCCGCGCCACGACCGCCCGCCCGGGCCGATAAGATCCAATCGATGAATACTATCTGGAAGATAGGTCTTGCTTATCGTAAGGTCTCCTCAGCTCCCCATTGTCATCGCCGGGCTCGACCCGGCGGTCCAGGGGCCACCGAGAGCGGCTCTGGCCGCCCTGGATGCCCGGGTCAAGCCCGGGCATGACAGAGAGGGGAAGACCGCGCCCCAACCCTATCGTGCCGCCATGACCCTCTCCGGCCTGTCCCTCCGCGATCTCGAATATCTCGTCGCCGTGGCCGAGCTGCGCCATTTCGGCCAGGCGGCGGAGCGCTGCGGCGTCAGCCAGCCGGCGCTGAGCATGCAGATCCGCAAGCTGGAGGAGACGCTGGGCCTGGCGCTGTTCGAGCGCGGGCCGAAGGCGGTGCTGGTGACGGCCAAGGGCGAGGTCATCCTGGCCCAGGCCCGCCGCGTGCTGCTGGAGGCGCGGC
>JAEKLZ010000005.1 GCA_019508225.1 Inquilinus limosus
CGCGGCGCCGGCGATTTCGACACCTTCATCGGCTGGAGTGTCGAGACCTATGGCGGCCACCCCGATCTCGCCTTCTTCCTCGACAGCTGGCATTCCCAGTTCGTGGCGCCGGCCGGCAAGACCCAGTCGCCGCGCAACTGGCAGCGTCTGCAGAGCCCGGAGCTCGACAAGCTGATCGAGCAGATCCGGACCGTGTCCTTCGAGGATCCGAAGACGGTCGAGCTCGGGCGCGATTATGCCAAGTTCATGGTCCGCGAGATGCCGATCATCCCGCTGATGGCCTACAACGTCTTCACGGCCATGGATACGACCTACTGGACCGGCTACCCGACGGCCGAGGATCCCTACACCGATCCGGTGCCGAACTGGGGCAATTCGCGCCTGATGATGGTGCGCCTCAAGCCGACCCAGCCCTGATCCCTGCGCAAGCCCCGCGGTGCCCGGAAGGTCCGGGCGCCGCGGGCAAGCCGAGGGCCGGAGACCCATGAAGCCCTTTCTCGCCTATCTCGCCAAGCGGCTGCTGCAGTTCGCGGTGGTCGTCTTCATCGGCGTGAACATCACCTATGTCATCACGCATGCGACGCCGATCGATCCGGTCGAGCAGAGCGTGACCGCGGCGACCTCCTTCGGCGTCACCAGCCCCGAGGCGGTCGAGATGATGCGGGCCTCGCTGCGCGAGCTCTATGGTCTCGAGGGATCGCCGGTCGAGCAGTATCTGTCGTTCTGGCGGCGGGTCGTCGTCGGCGATTTCGGCCCGTCGCTGTCCGCCTTCCCGACCCCGGTCTCGACCCTGATCTGGCGGGCGATGCCCTGGACCGTCGGGCTGCTGCTCGCCTCCACCCTGATGACCTGGATCATCGGCAACCTGATCGGCGGGCTCGCCGGCTACTACCGCCGGAATCGCCTGCTGAAGCTGGCCGGCATCGTGTCGATGGGGGTCCATCCGATCCCGTACTACATCGTCGCCTTCGTCTTCCTGATCGTGTTCGGCTTCGTCTGGCCGGTGCTGCCGATCACCGGCGGCGCCAGCATGAACGTCAATCGCGAGGACGGCTTCGGCTTCGCCCTGGACGTGCTGCTGCATTCCATCCTGCCCAGCCTGTCGCTGATGGCGGTCGGCATCGGCGGCTGGTTCATGGGCATGCGGGCCTTGGTGTCGAACATCGTGACCGAGGACTACGTCACCTATGCCGAACAGGCCGGCGTCGGCCGGCGGCGGATCCTCGGCTCCTATGTCATGCGCAACGCGCTGGGGCCGCAGGTCACCGGCCTCGCGCTCCAGCTCGGGGCGATCTTCAACGGCGCCATCATCACCGAGCAGGTGTTCGGCTATCCCGGCCTCGGCTCGCTGCTGATCAGCGGGGTGCATGCCGGCGACTACAGCCTGGTGCTCGGCATCACCTCGGTGTCGATCATCGCGGTCTCGGCCGCGGTGCTGGTGATCGACCTCCTGTTCCCGCTGATCGATCCGCGCGTGGAGGTCCGCTGATGCAGTTCCTCGCCATCCTCCGGGATCTCGTCCGCTACAATTTCGAATTCGCCGCGGGCCTGGTCCTGGTGGGCCTCGTGGTGGTGATGGCGCTGCTGTCCTTCGTGTCGCCTTACCCGCCGCTCGACGTCTATGTGGTGGCGCCGGACGTGCCCCCGTCATGGGACTACTTCTTCGGCACGACCTCGCGGGGGCAGGACGTGTTCTGGCAGCTCACCCTCGCGATCCGCAACACGCTCACCTTCGGCATCGTGGTCGCGGTGCTGAGCCGGATCATCGCGCTGCTGGTCGGGCTCATCGCCGGCTACAAGGGCGGATGGATCGACCGGGTGCTGATGTCGATCAACGACACCTTCGTCGTCATCCCGCTGTTCCCGATCCTGGTGCTGTTCTACTTCATCATGCGCGACGCGATGAGCTGGGCCATGCTCGCGCTGATCACCGCGGCGCTCGGCTGGGCCTATGACGCGCGGCTGATCCGGGCCATGGCGATGAGCCTGCGCAGCCGCGAATTCACCAACCAGGCCTATTTCTCGGGCGCGAGCACCGGCCGGATCCTGGTGCAGGAACACCTGCCCTTCGTCCTGCCGATCGTGTTCTCGACCACGATGAACAACATCAACTGGTCGATCGGCATCGAGGTGACGCTGTCGGTGCTCGGCTTCACCGACATCAACACCCCGACCGTGGGCGGCATGATCTACTGGGCCAACCAGCACACGGCGCTGGTCGCCGGCGTGTGGTGGTGGATCGCCTTTCCGGTGGCCCTGGTGGTGATGCTGTTCATCGGGCTGTTCCTGCTTGCGATCTCGATGAACGAGTACATCGATCCGCGCAGCCGGCTCGCGCGCATGGGGGGCGGCGCATGAGTCCCGCGCCGCTGCTCCAGGTCTCGGGCCTCAAGGCCTATTACCAGATGCGGTTCTTCGGCGTGACGCGGGAGGTGCGGGCCGTCGACGACATCAGCTTCACCATCCGCCGCAACGAGATCTACGGCCTGGCCGGGGAATCCAGCTCCGGCAAGACCACGCTGATCAAGACCATCGCCCGCGCGATCCGCCCGCCGCTGAATGTCGTCGGCGGCTCGGTCACCTTCGACTTCAAGGACGGCCGCCGGGACGTCTATGCGATGTCCCCGGCCGAGCTCGACGCGATCCGCTGGAGCCGGCTGTCCTATGTCAGCCAGGGCTCGATGAACGTGCTCAACCCGGTGCGGCGCATCCGGCACAGCTTCGTCGACTTCGCCGCCCGCCACCTCGGCGGCACCCGGCAGGCCTTCTTCGCCGCGGTCTCGGCCCATCTGCGGCGGCTGTCCCTCGACCCCAAGGTGCTCGACGCCTATCCGCACGAGATGTCGGGCGGCATGCGCCAGCGCCTGACCATCGCGCTCGCCACCATCTGCCGGCCCGAATTCATCATCGCCGACGAACCGACCACCGCGCTGGACGTCATCGTGCAGAAGGGCGTGCTGGCCATGCTGCGCGAGGTGCAGCAGGAGATGGGCTCCTCCATCCTGTTCGTCACCCACGACATGGCGGTGCATGCCAATCTTATGCCGGCCGGCTGGTGGAGGAGGGGCCGACCGCGGAAATCTTCCAGCGCCCGTTCCATCCCTATACGGCGCATCTCATCTCCAGCCTGCCCCGGATCGGGGATGAGGTCAGAAAGGCCGGCCTGCCGGGATCGCCGCCGAACCTCGCCGACCCGCCGGCGGGCTGCCGCTTCCATCCCCGTTGCCCGCTGGCGGTGGCCCGATGCCGCGAGGTGGCGCCGGCGCTGGAGGAGCTCGAGCCGGGGCATCGCGTCGCCTGCCATGTCGCCAAGGCCAGGGCCGGCGGGGCGGTCCTGGCATGACCACCCTTCTCGAGATCCGTCAGGTCAGCAAGACCTTCAGGTCCGGCGGGCTGTTCGGGCGCCACGTCGTGCAGGCGGTCGACCGGGTCGATTTCGCCCTGGCCAGCGAGCGGCCGGAGATCTTCACCATCATCGGCGAGTCCGGCTCGGGCAAGTCGACGCTGGCGCGGATGATCCTGAACAGCGTGCCGCCGAGCGATGGGTCGATCCTGTTTCGCGGCCGCGACCTCGCGGCCATCCGCAGCCGCCGCGACCGGCTGGCCTTCATGGCCGAGGTCCAGCCGGTGTTCCAGAATCCCTTCGAGGCGTTCAACCCGCTGAAGCGGCTCGATCGCTACCTGTACATGGCGGCGCGCCGCTTCTGCGGCGCCCGGACGCGTGACGCGGCCGAGGCCCTGGCGGATGCGGCGCTGCGCAAGGTCGGGCTCTCGCTCGCCGAGGTCCGCGGCCGCTTCCCGCACGAGATGTCGGGCGGGCAGCTGCAGCGTGTCGCGATCGCCCGCGCGCTGGTGCCCGAGCCGGCGCTGGTGGTGGCGGACGAGCCGGTCTCGATGATCGACGCCTCGCTGCGCATGACCATCGTCAACATGTTCCGGACGCTGCGCGACGAGTTCGGCGTCTCGATCATCTACATCACCCATGACCTCGCCACCGCCTACACCATCAGCGACCGGCTGATCATCATGGAGAAGGGCAGGGTGGTGGAGAGCGGGCCGGCCCGCGCCGTGCTCGACGCCCCGAGCCACCCCTATTCCATCCGATTGCTGCAGGCGGTGCTGCCCGTCGGCAACGCCTGGCGGGACGAGCATCCCGCCGAGCCCAGGCCCCAGCCGGCGGCCTGACCGTTTTCCTCGTCTCTCCCGGAGTTTCCCATGCAGACCGTCAAGGTTTCCATCGACCGCACCTTTGCCATCGGCGAGACCGATCCCCGTCTGTTCGGCGCCTTCGTCGAGCATCTCGGGCGCTGCGTCTATGGCGGTCTGTACGAGCCTGGGCATCCGACCGCCGATGCCCGGGGATTCCGCGGCGATGTGCTCGAGCTGGTGCGTGAGCTGGCGCCGACCATCATGCGCTATCCGGGCGGCAACTTCGTCTCGGGCTACGACTGGGAGGACGGCGTCGGGCCGGTCGACAAGCGTCCGCGCCGGCTCGACCTCGCCTGGATGTCGAAGGAAACCAACGCCTTCGGCACCAACGAGTTCGTCGACTGGTGCCGGGCGGCCGGCATCGAGCCGATGCTGGCGGTCAATCTCGGCACGCGCGACGGCGACGCGGCGCGGCGGCTGGTCGAATACTGCAACTTCCCCGGCGATACCGAGCTGTCCGACCTTCGCCGCACGCATGGATGGCCGGAGCCGCACGGCGTCAAGTTCTGGTGTCTCGGCAACGAGATGGACGGCCCGTGGCAGATGGAGACCAAGACCGCCGAGGAGTACGGCCGCAAGGCCACCGAGGCGGCCAAGATGATGAAATGGGTCGACCCGTCGATCGAGCTCGCCGCCTGCGGCTCCTCCGGCCGTACCATGCCGACCTTCGGCACCTGGGAAGACACGGTGCTCGAGCACACTTTCGACCATGTCGAGTACATCTCGCTGCACACCTATCTCAACGACTATGCCGGCGACACGGAGGCCTTTCTCGCCAGCCCCGACCTGATGGACTCCTTCATCGACGAGGTCGTCGCCATCGTCGATGCGGTGGCGGCGCGGCGGCGGTCGTCCAAGCGCATCATGCTCAGCTTCGACGAATGGAACGTCTGGTACCGCACGCGCCGCCGCAGCGAAGGCCGGACCAAGCTCGGCTGGCCGGTGGCGCCGGAGATCCTCGAAGAGATCTACACCATGAAGGATGCACTGGCCTTCGGCGGGGCCTGCATCTCGCTGCTCAACCATGCCGACCGGGTGCGCTGCGCCTGCCTGGCGCAGCTGGTGAACGCCATCGCGCCGATCATGACCGAAACCGGCGGCCCGGCCTGGCGGCAGACGATCTTCCACCCCTTCGCCCATTTCAGCAATTTCGGCCGTGGCCGGGTCCTGCGGGCGGAGGTGGCCTCGCCGACCTATGCCGCGACCTACCACGACCCGCGAGGCACCGCCGACCTGGCCTTCCCGCTGCCCGAAGTGCCCTATGTGAAGCTCGCCGCCGTCCATGACGATGCGGGCCGGACCGTGACTCTGTTCGTGCTCAACCGCCATCTCGACCAGCCGATGCCGATCGACATCGACATCCGCGGCTTCGGCAACCTCGAACTGAAGGAAGCGCTGGAATTGCGGGACGACGACCTCTCCGCCATCAACACCAAGGAGGCGCCGGATCGGGTCAAGCCCGGCGCGCTGGCCGGGGTCCGCGCCGAGGGCGGCCGGGTTCTCGCCACGCTCGCCCCCGCATCCTGGAACGTGATCCGGCTGGCGACCGCTCTATGACCTAAAGCCCCATCGCCCGCTGGATCGCCTGGGTCAGGTGGGCCCGGAGGGCCGCCTCGGCGGCGTCCGGGTCCCTGGCCAGGCAGGCCTCGAAGATCTCCAGATGCTCCGCCATCGTCCGCCGCACCTTCGCTGCGGAATAGGCGTAGTGGTGATCCAGGCGGATCAGCCGGATGTAGTCCTGCGTCTGCAGGAACGCCTTGCGGAGCAGGGGG
>JAEKLZ010000307.1 GCA_019508225.1 Inquilinus limosus
CATAGGTCTTCGATGCGGATAACATGCGGCGGCTCCAGCACCGCATCCAGCGCGCCCAGCGCCTCCAGCAGCCGGGCCATCGCCGCCTCGTCCGTCTCATGGGTGACGATCACCAGCGGCACGGCGTCGCCCGGCGATCGGCCACGCTGCAGCAGGCTCTCTACCGAGATCTGCTAGGCGCGCATCGCGGCGGCCTCGTAGGCGATCACGCCCGGGCGGTCGACCACCATCAGCCGCAGATAGTAGGCGCCGCGGCGATGGTCCATCGGCAGCACGACGGCGCGATCGAGCCGGGCGGCCGGGATGCCGAGCACCGGCACCTTCAGGCCGCGGGCCAGGTCGACCAGATCGGCGACCACGGCCGAGGCGGTCGGGCCGGCGCCGGCGCCGCGGCCGGTCATCATCACCTGGCCGACGAAATCGCCCTGCGCCACCACGGCATTGAACACGCCCTCGACATGGGCGATCGGCGAGGCCTCGGCCACCATGCAGGGATGGACCCGCAGCGACAGCCCCGCATCGGTGCGCCGGGCGATGCCCAGCAGCTTGATCCGGTAGCCCAGCTCCTGCGCATAGGCGATGTCGAGCGCCGAGACCTGGCGGATGCCCTCGATGTGCAGGTCGTCGAACTCGACCCGGGCGTTGAAGGCCAGGGCCGCCAGCACCGCCAGCTTGTGGGCGGCGTCGACGCCGTCGACATCGAAGCTGGGATCGGCCTCGGCATAGCCGAGCTTCTGGGCCTCGGCCAGCACCTCCGAGAACTCGCGGCCCGTGGTCCGCATCTCGGTCAGGATGTAGTTGCAGGTGCCGTTGAGGATGCCGAACACGCCGTCGATGCGGTTGCCGGCCAGGCCCTCGCGCAGCCCCTTGATCGCCGGGATGCCGCCGGCCACCGCCGCCTCGAAGGCCAGGGCCACGCCGGCCTCCTCGGCCCGCGCGGCGAGATCCGCGCCGTGCACGGCCAGGAGAGCCTTGTTGGCGGTGACGACCTGCTTGCCGTGGCCGATCGCGGTCTCGCAGACGGTCTTGGCGATGCCGTCGGCGCCGCCGATCAGCTCGACCACCACGTCGATCTCGGGGTCGGCGGCCAGGGCCACCGCGTCGTCGTACCAGCGCACGCCGTCCAGGGCCACGCCGCGGTCGCGGTGGCGGTCGCGGGCCGAGACGGCGGCGACGACGATGCGCCGGCCGCTGCGCTGGGCCAGCAGGTCGGCATGCGCCTGCAGCAGGCGCAGCACGCCGCCGCCGACCGTGCCGAGGCCGGCGATGCCGATGCGAAGCACAGGGATCACGATACCGCCTTCAGGCTGACGGGCTGCGGGTCGTTGCGACGCCGGCTGAGGAACGTCTTGATGGCCTTGCAGGCCTGGCGGATGCGCTGGTGGTTCTCGACCAGGGCGATGCGGACATGGCCGTCGCCGTATTCGCCGAAGCCGACGCCCGGCGCCACGGCCACCCCGGCCTCCTCCAGCAGCAGCTTGGAGAAGGCGAGCGAGCCCATGCTGGCGAAGGCTTCCGGAATCGGCGCCCAGACGAACATGCTGGCCTCGGGCTTCTCGACCGGCCAGCCGGCGGCGCGCAGCCCCTCGATCAGCGTGTCGCGGCGCAGGCGATAACGCGCCCGCATCTCGTCGACGAAGTCCTGCGGCCCGTTGATCGCCGCGGTCGCCGCGACCTGCAGGGGCGTGAAGGCGCCGTAATCGACATAGGACTTCACCCGCGCCAGCGCCGCGATCAGCCGCTTGTTGCCGGCGGCGAAGCCGATGCGCCAGCCGGCCATCGAGTAGGTCTTGCTCAGCGAGGTGAACTCGACCGCGATGTCGCGCGCCTCGGGGATCGCCAGGATCGAGGGCGGCGGCGCCGTGTCGAAATAGATCTCGGCATAGGCCAGGTCGGACAGGATCCAGATGCCGTGCTGGCGGCAGAACTGCACGATCGGCCGGTAGAACTCGAGATCCACGACCTCGGCGGTCGGGTTCGACGGGTAGTTCAGCACCAGCGCGGTCGGCTTCGGCACGCTGTGCCGCACCGCCCGCTCCAGCACCTCGAGGAAGCTGCCTCCGGGCGGCGTCGGCGGCAGCGACCGGACCGACGCGCCGGCGATGATGAAGCCGAACATGTGGATCGGGTAGCTCGGGTTCGGCACCAGGATGATGTCGCCCGGGCTGGTGATCGCCTGGGCCAGGTTGGCCAGGCCTTCCTTCGACCCGATGGTGACGACGATCTCGCTCTCGGGGTCGAGCTCGACCCCGAAGCGGCGCTGGTAATAGGCGGCCTGGGCCCGGCGCAGGCCGGGAATGCCGCGCGAAGTGGAATAGCCGTGGCTGCGCGGATTCTGCGCCGCCTCGGTCAGCTTCTCGATCACATGCTTCGGCGGCGGCCCGTCCGGGTTGCCCATGCCGAGATCGATGATGTCCTCGCCCCGAGCTCGCGCCGCCGCCTTCATCGCGTTCACCTCGGCGAACACATAGGGCGGCAGGCGCTTGATTCGGTGGAAGTCCTGTTCGGTCATCGACGTATCCCCCCGACGCCCGTCGGGGCGTCCGGTGCAGAGCTTATTGGGCGAGGTAGATCTCGACGCGGGCGGCCTGGCCGTCGGTGATGTTCGGCCGGGTGTCGGCCGAGCCGCCGGTGACGATTCGGGCCGGGTCGACGCCGGCCGCGCGCAGCGCCGCCGCCACCGCCTCGGCCCTCGCCTTGGCCTGGGCCGCGCCGTCGCCGGCACCGTAGCCGACCACCCGCAGCTTCGGGCTTTGTGCCGTCTTGGCCACATTCTCGATGGTGCTGCTGGCCGAGGCCGGCAGGGTGGTGCTGCCGCCGTCGAACTTGACCGTGCCGGCGACCCGGTTGTTGAAGCTGAAGGCCGGCTTCGGCGCGCCGGGCGCGCCCGAGGCGGCGCGGTCGGCCTCGAGCTGGCTGCGCACCGCGGCCTGCTGCTCCGGCGTCGGCAGGTCGGTGGGCTTCTGCGGCACGGTGCCGAGGCTGGGGTAGCTCTGCTCCGAGGCCGGGCGCGGCATCGAGTCCATCGCCGGCGGGGCGGCAGTGTTGCGGCGCTGGCCGAAGGTCATCGGCGCCACCGTGCCGGTCGGCTGCTGCTGTTGCGCCGCCGCCTGCTGCTGGGCAGCGGCCTGCTGCTGCCGCTGGAAGGCGGCCTGGCGCTGCGCCTCGATCTGCGCCCGGCGCTGCTGCTGGGTCCCGGCCTGCTGCTGCGCCTGCTGCGCCCGGGCCTGCTGCATGGCGACGCGGTCGGCGTCGGTCTGCGCCAGGACGGGCAGCGTGTAGGTCTTGGCCTCGGCTGTCGGCGCCGTCCCCAGGGGACCGCCGACGCTGGGCACCGGCGGCGGCTCGGCCGCGCCGAGCGGCGAGACCTCGGCGGTCTCGACCTTGGGCACGGAGGCCGGGACGTCGCCCGCATAGGGCGTGCCGTCGAAGATCCGGCCGCCGCAGCCTGCGAGAACGAGGCCGAGGGCAACGGTGACAACGGCGCCACGGACCGGAAGGCCGGGGCGGGCGGAAACGATCATGAGAGAGCCGGTGCGACGCATGGGCACGTGCCTAGCACACTTCGTTGAAAGGGTGGACTGGAAAGAGGATGGCCGTGCAAAGTGGCAGATAAGCGGCATTCGGCCCCCGAATCCGCGCGCCGGGCGACGCCGCCGCAGCCACGGAGATCCATCCTCATGACCGAGCGCGCCCGCCCCGCCCCCCGCCGGACGAAGTCCGGCGAAGCCAAGCTCGAGGCGCGGACGAAGACCGGCGAAGCCAAGCCCAAGGTTCAGGCGAAGCCTGGCGAAGCGGAGCCCAAGGCCCAGGCGAAGCCCGGCGCCGCGACGCCCGAGGCCGCGCCGGCGGCGGACCCGGCCGAGCTGGCCCGCCGCATGGTCGAGATCGGCGAGCGCAGCGCCCGGCTGGTCAACGCCTTCCTGGAGAAGCAGGGCCGCGCCGAGGCGCCGGAGATCGACCCGTTCAACATCGGCTCGGCCTTCCTGGCGATGACCCAGCGGCTGATGGCCGACCCGACCCGGCTGGTGCAGGCCCAGATGTCGCTGTGGCAGGACTACGCCACGCTGTGGAACCGCACCGCCCAGCGCATGCTGGGCCAGGAGGCGGAGCCGGTGGTGGCGGCGGAGAAGGGTGACAAGCGCTTCAAGGACCCGGCCTGGAGCGAGGTCGCGGTGTTCGACTTCATCAAGCAGTCCTACCTGCTGACCGCGCGCTGGCTGCAGGGGTCGGTGCGCGAGGTCGAGGGGCTGGACGCCAAGAGCGCGAAGAAGGTCGACTTCTATACCAGGCAGTTCATCGACGCGATGTCGCCGTCGAACTTCGTCGCCACCAACCCCGAGGTGCTGCGCAGCACCGTGGAGTCGCGCGGCGAGAACCTGGTCAGGGGCCTCGAGAACATGCTGGCGGACCTGGAGCGCGGCCAGGGCCAGCTCGCCATCAGCATGACCGACCGCAGCGCCTTCGAGATCGGCCGCAACATCGCCGTCACCCCCGGCAAGGTGGTGTTCGAGACCGAGCTGATGCAGCTGATCCAGTACGAGCCGGCGACCGAGACGGTGGCGCGGCGGCCGCTGCTGATCATCCCGCCCTGGATCAACAAGTACTACATCCTCGACCTGAAGCCGCAGAACAGCCTGATCCGCTGGGCGGTCGAGCAGGGCCACACCGTCTTCGTCGTCTCCTGGGTCAACCCGGACGGGCGGCTGGCCGGCAAGGACTTCGCCGATTACATGCTGGAAGGGTCGCTGGCGGCGATCCACGCGATCGAGCAGGCGACCGGCGAGCGCGAGGTCAACGTCATCGGCTACTGCCTGGGGGGCACGCTGCTGGCCTGCACCCTGGCCTGGATGACCGCCAAGGGCGAGGCGGACCGGGTCAGGAGCGCGACCTACCTGACCACGCTGACCGACTTCACCGACCCGGGCGAGCTCGGCATCTTCGTCGACGAGGAGCAACTGCGGACGATCGAGACGAAGATGGCCGGCAAGGGCTATCTCGAAGGCTCGGCGATGGCGACGACCTTCAACCTGCTGCGCGCCAACGACCTGATCTGGTCCTTCGTCGTCAACAACTACCTCCTGGGCAAGGACCCCTTCCCCTTCGACCTTTTGTACTGGAACAGCGACGCGACCCGGATGCCGGCCGCGATGCACTCCTTCTATCTGCGCAACATGTACCAGGAGAACCGGCTGGCGCAGCCCGGCGGCATCACCCTCGCCGGGGTGCCGATCGACCTGACCACGATCAAGACCCCGACCTTCATGCTGTCGACCCGCGAGGACCACATCGCGCCCTGGGCCTCGACCTATGCCGGGACCCAGCTGTTCGGCGGGCCGGTGCGCTTCTGCCTCAGCGCCTCGGGCCATATCGCCGGCGTGGTCAACCCGCCGGCGGCGAACAAGTACTGCCACTGGGTCAACAGCCGGACGCCGGCGACGCCGGAGGACTGGTTCGCGGGGGCCGAGCAGGTCGAGGGCTCCTGGTGGCCGGAATGGCAGAAATGGGCCGCCCGCCACGCCGGCGGCCAGGTCCCGGCCCGGCGCCCGGGCGATGGCGGGCTGGTCCCGATCGAGGACGCCCCCGGCCGCTACGTGCGGGCGACGTAGGCATAGCGTCACCATTCCCCAACCCGTCATCCCCGCGAAAGCGGGGATCTCGCGACGTCCTGAACGAGATTCCCGCTTTCGCGGGAATGACGACCAGTGGAAGGCCGCGTGCCTAGCCTCGGCACCTCACGCCGCCAATTCGTCGACCGCCGCATACGCCCGGCGCAGCTCGGCCAGGCGGTCGCCCTCCAGCACCCGGTCGAGATGGATCTCCGGCCGCAGCACGGCGGTGACGACGACGCGGTAGAGATGGGTCCACAGCCCGGCGCCGCGATGCACCACGGCATACAGCACCTCACGCCGCTGCGGGTCGCGCGGGTGGGGACAGGGGCGCTCGTCGAGCCGCTCGACGGTGTCGCCGGGTCGGGCCAGCGGGATCGCCGCGGACTGGTCAGCAGACATGAAAAACCCTCCATCGCGGTTGCGAGGAGGGCTGACGCGCGGCTTTCGACCCGTTTGGTTGCCGGTCCGGCCGCATCGCCCCTCTTGCGAGAGGCCACCACCTTGCCCGGGAGGCAGGTTGGCGTGGGCGTCAGCCCAGCTCTGGATGCGAGGCCGGGTTTAGCGCGGGTCGCGGCGCGGCGCAAGAGGGATGGCAGGGCTTGCCTCCACGGCCCCGAACGTCGGAGGCTGCCGATCCGTCAACGGCGAGCCCCGCGATGACCAACCCCTCTCCCGCCCGGCCCTCCTCCGCCCGGCCCGTGCCGGACCTGTTCGCGGCCCGGCCCGCCGCCTATGACCGCTTCACCCGGGCCGAATGGGCGGCGCTGCGGGAGACGACGCCGATGGCGCTGTCCGATGCCGAGCTGGCCGAGCTGCGCGGGCTGAACGATCCGGTGTCGCTGGCCGATGTCGCCGACATCCACCTGCCGCTGTCGCGCCTGCTGAACCTGCATGTCGCCGCCGCCCGGGCGCTGGACGGGGTGCAGGACGCCTTCCTCGGCCGGCCCGGCCCGCCGCCGCCCTACATCATCGGCGTCGCCGGCAGCGTCGCCGTCGGCAAGAGCACCTTCGCCCGGCTGCTGCGCCTGCTGCTGTCGCGCTGGCCCGACCATCCACGGGTGGAGCTGGTGACCACCGACGGCTTCCTGTGGCCCAAGGCGGTGCTGGAGGAGCGCGGGCTGATGCGGCGCAAGGGCTTCCCCGAGAGCTACGATCTGCGCCGGATGATCGGCTTCCTGGCCGCGGTGAAGTCCGGCCGGCCGGAGGTCGAGGCGCCGGTCTATTCCCATCTCGCCTACGACATCCTGCCCGGCGCGAAGCAGGTGATCCGCCAGCCGGACATCCTGGTCTTCGAGGGGCTGAACGTGCTGCAGGCCCCGGCCGGCGCCTCGGCCGTCACCTCGGATTTCTTCGACTTCTCGGTCTATGTCGACGCCGAGGAGGAGGACATCGCCCGCTGGTTCATCGAGCGCCGGCTGCTGCTGCAGCGCACCGCCTTCCGCGACCCCTCCTCCCATTTCCACCACCAGCGCGACCTGCCGGAGGCCGAGGCCCGTCGCGTCGCCCGCGAGATCTGGGACCAGATCAACGGGGTGAACCTGCGCGAGAACATCCTGCCCACCCGGCAGCGCGCCCGGCTGGTGCTGCACAAGGCCGCCGACCATTCGGTCGACGCCGTCGCCCTGCGCCGGATGTAGCCATGGACCTGCCGCCCCTCGGGACGCTGATCGGATCGGGCAAGGAGGCCGAGGTCTTCGCCGCCGGCGACCTGGCGGTCAAGCTGTACCGGGCGACGGCGGCCGCGCCGAAGCTGGCGTCGTTCCGCGAGGCGTCGGTGCTGGCCCTGGTCGAATCCCACGGGCTGCCGGCGCCGTCGGTCCGCGGCGTCGGGCAGGTCGACGGCCGCTGGGGCATCGCCATGACCCGGGCCGAGGGCCCGCCCCTCGCCGAGACGATGCGCCTCGGGCCCGACCAGACGCCGGCCGGGCTGGAGCGGATGGCCCGGCTGCACCGGGCGATCCATCGCCACCCCGGGACGCATCTCGGCCGCCTGAAGGACCGGCTGGCGGCGAATATCGGCCGCGCGGCCGGGACGCTGGGCCGGCCGCTGGCGCGCCGGCTGCTGGACGGCCTGGCCGCGCTGCCGGAGGGCGACCGGCTGTGCCATGGCGACTTCCACCCCTGGAACATCCTGGGCCCGCCGGGCCGCGAGGTGGTGGTCGACTGGCTGGACGCCTGCGCCGGCGATCCGGCGGCCGATGCCTGCCGCTCCTATGTGCTGATGCGCCCCGTCGCGCCGGCGCTGGCCGCAGCCTATGTCGATGCGTATGCTGCCGCCGCGGGCGCGGGCCGGGACCGGATCCTGGCCTGGCTGCCCGTGGTCGCGGCCGCCCGCCTGGTGGAGGGTGTGCCGGACGAAATCAAGGGGCTGATGGCGATGGCGACGTCGGAATCACCGCCCTGACCCCCGGCCGAATCCGCAGTAAACGGCGGGTTTCCGGCCGATTTCGTCGTCGAACTTGCCAATTCGCGCATCCTCCCCCATGTTTAGAGGGTCATTCTGGTTCGGACGGCCGGCCTGCCATGCCCTTGCGGCCGCGGATCCCTCGCCTTTCCCCGTTACCGTCTGATGCGTCGTGCGAGTTCGTGCGGCGCGACCCTTAGTTGGAGGAAAGCGATGCCCGTCGGCACCGTTAAGTGGTTCAACAGCACCAAAGGCTTCGGCTTCATTCAGCCGGAGAACGGCGGCCCGGACGTGTTCGTCCACATCTCGGCCGTTGAGCGCGCCGGCCTGCGTGGCCTGAACGAAGGCCAGCAGATTTCCTACGAGGAGCAGCGCGACCCGAAGCGCGGCAAGACCTCGGCGGAGAATCTGAAGGCCGTCTGAGCCTTCGAGCTGCAGAGCGGAACAGGAGCGCCCGCTTGTCGGGCGCTCCTTTTCTTGTGACAGACCTGCGATACTGCGAAAGCGTCGCGCCAGAGGGAGGCCGTCATGCCGTTCAAGCCGAACTACAATCAGCAGCGCAGCGAGCGCAACCGCGCCAAGGAGCAGAAGAAGCAGGAAAAGCTGCAGAAGCGCGAGGAGGAGAGCGCCCGCCGCAAGGCCGGGCTGGATGGCGACGCGCCCCAGGATGGCGACATGCCCCAGGACGGCGACACGCCCCAGGACGACAAGACCGAGTCGTCCTGACCCGAACCGTCACCGGAGTGCCACCATGGCCCGGAGCAAGAAACAATCCAATGACAGCACCTTCGTGCTGTTCAACATCGTCTACCAGGACGGCACGCTGAGCTCGAACCGCAAGGTGCCGCGCGCCGAGGCCGATGGGCTGGACGGCGAGGCCCCCGTGCGCGCCTTCATCGAAGCCCAGGATCGCAAGATCGCCGAGATGTCCGGCAGCCCCCGCGGCCCGATCAAGACCCTGACCCGGCTCCGCGGGCAGTGAGCGGCCCCGCCACCGCGTAGGTTGGGTTCGCCTTGGCGAACCCAACATGGTGACGCCGGAATTGTTGGGTTCGCGTGCCACGAACCCAACCCACTCATCGTCAATGACGATCACCCCTATCCCAGCCAGGCCGCACTGAATTTGGCATGCCCGCCGTCATGCAGGCGGAGATGCAGCCACTGGTCGATGAAGGCCTTGAACACCACATCGCCGCGCGGCAGCAGATAAGCCTTCTCGGCGAAGGTGAAGGGCTGGTCCGGATGCACCGCGCACAGGCCGGGGCGCAGCTTCTGCTGCAGCCGGGTCTCGCTGGCATCGGTGATCATCACATCGGCCCGCCCGGCCAGGATCTCGTCGAAGATCTTGGTGTTGTCGGGGAAGATCGTGATCTGCGCCGTCTTGATCTTCTCGCGGACGAACGCCTCGTTGGTGCCCCCCGGCGGCTCCACCACCGTTATGCCCGGCTGGTCGATCTGCTCCACCGTCTGGAACTTGTCGACATTCTCGCATTTGGTGATCGGCGTCTTGCCGTCGACATCGATCGGGATGCTGAAGAAGGCCTGCTTCTGGCGCTGCAGGGTCACGCTGATGCCGCCCATGGCCATGTCGCAGGCCCCGCTGGTGAAATCCGCCATCAGCGTCTTCCAGCTGGTCTTGACGAACTCCGCCTTCACCCCGAGCACGGCCGCCAGGTCGCGGGCCATGTCGATGTCGATGCCCTCATACTCGCCCTTGGCCGGGTCGAGATAGGTGAAGGGCTTGTAGTCGCCGGTGGTGCAGATTTTCAGCACCCCGGCCTTGGCCACGGCGTCGAGCGTGTCGGTGCGGTCGGCCGCGATGGCGGCGGTTGGCAAGGCGAGCAGCAGAGCGGCGGCGGCGAGCAGGCGCATGGTTCCTCCCGGTCTTGAGTCGGCGAGGATCTTAGTCGGACGAATGGGACGCCACCAACAGCCTCGTCCGCGCGGCCGGTCGCCGCTACCATCGCCGCCATGAAGCTGATCGCCTACACCATCGGCGGGACCCATCCCGAGATCCGGCCGGCCCCGGCCACGCGCGACTGGATGTCGGCGACGCCGGAGGGCTTCGCCTATCGTTGCCTGCCGCTGAACATCGCCAACGCCCATGGCTGGGAGATCCTGTGCCCGGCCCCGATCCGGGCCTGGTGGGACGGTGGCACGGCGCCGGAATCGGTTCGGGTCGAGGCCACGGGCGATGGCCCGCATCCGGCCGTCGGCCATTTCGGCAGCGGCATCCTGACCTTCCACGTGCCGCTGCTGCTGCGCACCGAGCCGGGCTGCAACCTCTGGGTCTCCGGCCCGGTCAACGCGCCGAAGGACGGCATCGCGCCGCTGACCGGCGTGGTCGAGACCGACTGGTCGCCCTACGGCTTCACCATGAACTGGCGCTTCACCCGGCCGAACCACCTGGTGGAGTTCGCGGCCGGCGAGCCGTTCTGCCTGTTCTTCCCGCTGGCCCGCGACACCGTCGAGGCGGCGGAGCCGGAGGTCCGGCCGCTGTCCGACGACCCGGATCTCGAGGCGCGCTACTGGGCCTTCCACAAGGGCCGCGCCGACTTCCTGGCCGACCTGCCGGTGCCCGGCACCGACGCCAACGAGGCGAGATGGCAGAAGGGCTATTACCGCGGCCTGGACACCGACGGCACCCCGGCGGCGCCGGAGCACCAGACCAAGCTGCGGCTGAAACCGTTCAAGGAGGGGTGATCGTCAAAAAGAGACGGGTCAGCTTTTTGCGTTGCCTCTCCCGCCTGGCGGGAGAGGCCGGGCTCGCGCAGCGAGACGGGGTGAGGGCTGGCCCGGGCCTCGACAAAGAACCCTCACCCGGAGCCGCTTCGCGTCTCCGACCTCTCCCGCAAGCGGGAGAGGCAACGCGTATAGCTAAGCGCTGGCCCTCTTCTCCGCCGCCACCGCCCCCGCTTGGTCCCCGGCCAGCCGCAGCGCGCGGGCGGTCAGGCGCCAGTTGAACGGGCTGCCGGGCTTGGCCTCGGTGCGCTCGGCCGCCAGCGACCGGGCCAGATCGGCCTGGCCGCCGCGCAGCGCCGCCTCGACCAGGGTCAGGGCCAGCACGTCGCGCTGGGCGTGGCTGCCGCCGAAGCGGTGCGCCACCGACCGCACCGGGGCCAGCAGCGCGACCGCCGTGCCGTAGTCGCCGGCGCCGAAGGCGCGCAGCGCCCGGCACACCGGCAGCCCGACCTCCGCCGTCATCGTCGCATTGGTGCCGCCCGCGGCGGCGCGCCGGGCCTGGGCCGCCAGCAGCCGGTCGGCATCGCCGTCGCGGCCGGTGGCGACGAAGGCCATCATCGCATGCATGTCGTTGAAGGCGTAGTAGCCGTCCTCGGCCATCGGCGCCCAGGTCTCGGCCAGGTCGGTCCAGCGGTCCCCGCCATCCACGCCGCGCAGATGCAGCCGCCACAAGAGGGCCGTGGCATCCAGCGTCTCCAGCGCCACCGGCGACGGAAGCGGCCGGATCGCCTCGTCATACAGCCGCAGCACCGTCGCGGTGTCGCCGAGGTCGAGATGATAGAGGGCCAGATGCCACCAGTTGTGGAAGGCGAACATGTTGTCCGGCGCCCAGTCGCCGGTGCGGCCCGACAGCCAGTCGACGCCCTCCGGCAGCCTGCCCTGCATCTCCATGACATGGGCGACGGCGTGGATCGCCCAGGGGTCGCGCGGCTGCAGCGCCACGGCGCGGCGGCCGGTCGCCTCGGCGGCGCCGTAGTCGCCGGTCTCCTCCAGCCCGAAGGCGTGCATGCCGAGGACGTAGCCATAGCCCGGCACCGCCTCGTCCCAGCCCGGCAGCGCCCGGGCGATGCGATCGCGCAGCAGCGTGGTGTGGCCGAGATAGAAATCGCCGATATGGGCGGCCTGCAGCGCCAGCCCGTCGCGCGGCCAGGCCTCGGCCACCCGGCCCCAGGCCTCGACCGCGCCGGCGAAGTCGCCGTCCAGCCAGGCCCGCAGCGCCGCGATATGGCCGCGCTCGCGCTCATTGGCGCCGGCCGCCAGCGCCTCCGCCGCCTCGACGCTCTGGCGCAGCGGCGCCTCGGCCGCCTTCTCGGTGGCCAGCGCCATCAGGGTGCCGCGCAGGCAATGGCCCATGACGAAGCCCGGATCCTCGGCCAGCGCCGCCTCGATCTCCGCCAGCGGGTCGCGGAAATAGCTGTGCAACCGGTCGGCCGCCGTCTCGTAGCGGTCGAGTGCGGCGCGGCTCGCGGTCGAGACCGGAACGCCGCGGCTGTCGATGAGCCCCATGCCGGATCCTCCTGCTGGCGTGGTCAGGATAGCCCAGCCCCGAAAAGAACGAAGCCCCCGTCTGGCTGGCGGGGGCTTCGGTGCTTGTCCTTGCGGCTGTAGACCTTGCCGGACGGGACGATCTTGTGGCCGAGCCGGCGGGCGATCAGGGCATGCGGATCGCGCCGCTTCGGCCCGGCCTTCGGTGGCACGGGCGTCTTCATGGGCCTTTCCTTTCGGGCTTGGGCCGCCGTGATATGGCGTTTCGCCGGTCGGGCGCAAGACCGCGATGCCCGGCGTTGAGACCGCTGTTAAGAAATATGAAGAAATGCGAAACAACTGGCGGCGGAAACGCGTTCATGCCACGTGTAGGTTCCACGAACGCCGCCATTGACCTGCCCTGACACCCCAGGTCCTTGCAGATCGAGGCCCGCAGATCTCGCATATAACCCCTTCCCCGGCCCGACCCGGCTGGTCGACATATATCCGGCGCATCCGGAAGCAGTGGCGGCGCCACGGTCGCCGCCACGTCGCCACGGCGACGCAGGCCGTGCCGCTCTACGCCCTGTACGGGCTGATGCGGGTGCTGCCGCTGGACGCCGCCTCCGGCCTGGGCGGCTGGATTGGCCGCACCATCGGCCCGCGCCTCGGCGCCTCGCGCCGGGCCGACGCCAATCTGCGCCTGGTGATGCCGGAGCTGTCGCAGGCCGGGCGCGAGGACGTCATCCGCGGCATGTGGGACAATCTCGGCCGGGTGATCGCCGAATTCCCGCATCTCGGCCAGCTGCGCCGCAGCGAGGGCCGCCGGCCCCGGCGCGTCCAGGTCGAGGGCATCGAGCATTTCCTGGCCGCCCGCGACGGCGGCCGCGGCGTGGTCATGGCGATCGGCCATTTCGGCAATTGGGAGGTCGGGGCCGCGGTCGCCGCCAATCACGGCGTGCCGTTCACCGCCATCGCCCGGCCGCCGAAGAACCCGCTGGTCGGCTGGCTGCTGCACCGCATCCGCAGCTCGGTCGGCACCATCCTGCTGGAGAAGCGGATGGAAGGGTCGGACGCCAAGCGCGCCTTGTCGGTGCTGCGCGCCGGCGGCGTGCTGGGGATGATGGTCGACCAGCGCTACAATGGCGGGCTGAAGGTGCCCTTCATGGGCCACGACGCCATGACCTCGCCCGGCGCCGTGGCCATGGCCTATCACCTGGGCTGCGACGTGATCCCGGTCCGGATCGAGCGCCAGGCCGGCGCCCGCTACCGCGCGGTGTTCGAGCCGCCGCTGGCGATGCCGCGCAGCGGCGACCGCAAGGCCGATATCGAGGCGGCGACGATCGCGCTGAACGAGGTCGTCGAAGGCTGGGTCCGCGCCCGGCCCGAGCAGTGGCTGTGGCTGCACAAGCGCTGGATG